>JBBRRK010000179.1:0-8448 GCA_038200765.1 Nitrospirales bacterium | reverse complement strand
GAGCCCAGTGCCGACTGCGGTCCCGCCGAGCGCCACTTCACTGAGGGCCGCTTGCGCTCGCGTGACCCGTTGGATGCCGAGTTCGATCTGCCGGGCGTACCCGCCGAATTCCTGGCCCAATCGCACCGGCGTGGCATCCTGTAAATGGGTGCGACCGATCTTGACGATCGAATCGAACTCTTTGGCTTTGCGCGCGAGCGCTTTGCGTAAGCAGGTGAGCGCGGGAATAAGCTGTTGTTCCATCATCTCCCCGGCTGCGATGTGAATGGCCGTGGGAATGACGTCGTTACTGGATTGGCCCAGATTGACGTGGTCGTTTGGATGTACCAGCTTGCTGCCTCGCGCTCCGCCTATCAGCTCGCTGGCACGATTGGAGATCACCTCGTTGGTGTTCATGTTCGTCGAGGTGCCTGAACCGGTTTGGAAAATGTCCACAGGGAACTCGGCGTCAAGCTTCCCTTCAACCACTTCAGTTGCGGCCTGCGTGATGGCATCCGCCGGTTTCTTGTCGAGAAGGCCCAGCGAGTGATTGACCGTCGCAGCAGCACGTTTGATCAGTCCCATCGCCCGAATCATGGCGCGGGGAAACCGCAACGAGCTGATCGGAAAGTTCTCGATGGCGCGGGCGGTCTGTACACCATAATAGGCCGTAGCCGGTACGGCCAACTCACCCATCGTGTCGCGTTCAACTCGAGTCGCAGGTGAGGACAGAGCCGCTGCCGCTTTGGGGATCTTCTTCATCCGTTCTCCTCCAGAATACAGGTTCTTCGCGTGCGGGCGTCATGATAAACTCAGCGCCCCTGCAGCACAAGCGCATTGTTCAATGGACCGTGCACTGTATCCCGGTGCGATCTCGCAGGATACCTCAAACAAGAAGAGGCCCGCCGGAGCGGGCCTCTGTTCAGACCGGAAGTGCGGTTCGTCGCTTAGCCGACCGTGACTTCGATCGCTTTCGGCTTTGCCTTCTCGGACTTGGGCAGCTGGAGATTTAAAACCCCATCCTTAAATTCGGCCTTGACCTTCTCTTCATCCACAAGATCGGGCAAGGTGAAGCTCCGAACAAAGCTGCCATAGGAGCGTTCTATTCGATGGTACTTTTTGCCCTTCTCCTCCTTCTCCTGCTTCCGCTCACCCTGAATCGTGAGGACACCGTCTTCCACCGTCACCTTCACATCCTCTTTCTTCACATCAGGGATCTCCGCCTTGATCTGGTACTCCCCGTCCGTTTCGCTCACATCCACGGATGGCGCCCAGTCGGCGACGGCCATCGTCTCTTTGCCGTTTGTTCGAGGCAAAGCCGGACGACTAAACATCCGATTCAACCGATCCGACATGTCTTCCAGTTCACGAAACGGATCCCACCGTACGAGTGTCATGGTAGACCTCCTTCTTGTATATATTTACTGTTTCAGAATATCTAATCGTGGCGCGCGCCGTATTCTCTGTATGAAACACGAGATAACTCAGGCTGCCGCGGAGTCAAGAGGGCTGGGCCACTGTTGGAGGCGGCGATACTGGAGAAAGCTCAGCGGTGTTCGATGGGCACATACGATCGGCCATGCTCACCGGAGTAAATCTGGTCTGGGCGGAATAGTTTGTTCTCGCGAAGCTGTTCAAGCCAATGGGCCAGCCAGCCCGACACCCGAGCCATGGCGAACAACGGTGTGAATAAATCG
Source organism: Nitrospirales bacterium (assembly GCA_038200765.1). Classification (GTDB taxonomy): domain Bacteria; phylum Nitrospirota; class Nitrospiria; order Nitrospirales; family Nitrospiraceae; genus Palsa-1315. The sequence continues at coordinate 6,772 of JBBRRK010000179.1, read as the reverse complement.
GTCTCAATGCGCATCTTGTCGTAGACAATCCCGGAATAGAAGTCGACGTTGGGATAAATCCCCTTCCCCTTGAGGAGCTCTTCTGCGACCCGCTCGACCTCTACAGCCACCTCATACATCGGTGAGTCGCCACATTCCTTGAAGAGTCGTACACACAGACCTTGCAGAATGGTCGCGCGAGGGTCTTTGACCTTGTATACCCGGTGACCGAAACCCATGAGCCGTTGTTTCGCGCGGACCTGTTCTTCCAGGTACGATCGGGCTCTCCCTGGATCACCAATCTCCTTCAACATCTGCACTACTTCTTCGTTGGCCCCTCCATGGAGTGGGCCCTTCAGCGCTCCAATCGAGGATGCGACGACTGTATAGGGATCGGCCAGCGTTGAAGCCGTGACCATGCCGGTAAAGGTTGAGGCATTCATCGTGTGCTCGGCATGGAGGATCAGGCAATCGTCAAAAATGTCGCCCCACAAGGGAGGCGGTACCACTTCAGTGAGCATGTAGAGAAAGTTCTCTGAAAAGCCGAGGTCGTCGCGCGGTGGAATGTACTCGTTCCCGTGCCGCAACCGCGCCCACGCCGCGACGATCGTCGGCAGTTTGGCAACAAGACGAACGGCAGACCAATAGTTATTATCGATGTCCTGAACATTCCGGCCCGGATAAAACATGCCCAACGCGGCGACCGCAGCCTGCAAGGCGTCCATAGGATGTCCATGCTCCGGAAGGCATTTCAACAAATCGACAATCCTGAACTTGATCCGGCGGTGATGAAGGATGTCTTCGTTCCACCGCGCAAACTGCGGCTTTGTGGGAAGATGCCCAAACAGCAGCAGGTAGGCGGTTTCGAGATAGGACGATCGCAGGCAGAGTTCTTCGACACGAATACCGCGATATTCCAGCACGCCACGCTGCCCATCCACATCGCTGATCGAGGATTTGGCTGCGGGAACCCCGGCGAGCCCCGGCATAAAATCATGTGGCATGATCATACTCCTTCGCGTGAATAACCAACTGTGTGACGTCTTGAAGTGAGTCTATCATGTTCGGCAAGACCGGTCCTTGAAATGGCTCGTATCGCTTGGCATACTCAAGTCGCCGGACATTCACGACCGGAGAAAACCATGCGCATTCGGTTCACGCAGGGAATTGATAGGCAGCGGAGGTACGCCACGACGTGGCGTGTGTGCCTTCTGCTGATCTTCCTCAGTCTCATCGCAATGGGCACAGCCTCCTCGCCGCAGGCTGACGGTGAGGTGCTTGGTTTTGCCGTCGTGAGTGAGGCACCAAAAGATATGGCGCGGGTGTCGGCGAAGGTCTCGGTGAATGACGTCGTGTCCGATATGACACTCCTCGCATCGGACACGATCCTGAATAATCTGATTTGGAAAAAACTCGAAATCTGCCATGCCATGAGGATGCAAGGATATAAAGTCACTGAAGGATTTCAGATTGTCACGGTGCACATCCTCGACGCCGGCATGCTGCCGATGTCCTTGCAGTCTTTTGCGGGTGATTGCTTGATTAAGAAAGCGCTGGAGATCGCGCCGTTGGTCGACTAACAGTGTGCTGAAACAGGCGGGCCTTTTTGAGCGTGAAGGGTGAAACGTTTCGGAGGAAAGCATGAGACCGTCCCACGTTTCACGCCTCACTTTTCACCGGCCGCTGGGCGGCATTCTGGACAAAAGATGGGCTCTTCTGCTGCCTCACATTCTCCAGCCGTCAGAGGGAAGAGTTGTTCGCACAGCTTGCAGGAGCGAATTTCGAAGTAGGCGGTTCCCTTTTCGTCGATGTCGGTGGGTAAGAGCAATTCGAGTGGGTCATAGCCGATCGCGCCTCCGTCGGAGAATTTGACGATGGCGAGGCGGTCGTTAAAGACTTCGAATGTTCCTTCTTGTCCTTTTCGGGCCAAGACATGCCCGATGACAAACACTGGCTGCCCCTTACGCTTTGTGCGGAGGTCTCGTAAGGTGTGCTGTGTGTCCGTGCTGCAGGAAAACTGGCCGGTGGAGCTGGTTCCAAAGATTGGCGTTGGCATATGTACACTCAGGGGAATACGATGAGACCCATCTACCACAGGAATAAAAATGGCGTCAAAGCAGACGAGACACTACCATAAGGAGTTCGATCATGGCTGAAATTACGATATACCAAAAACCGACTTGCAGTACATGCCGTCAGGCGCTCAAGTTATTACAAGAGAGCGGCAAACCTTTTAACGCTGTGAATTACTATGAACAGCTCTTCACCAAGACGCAACTCAAGAGTCTTTTGAAGAAAGCGGGGCTCTCGCCGAAGGATATTCTGAGAACCAAAGAGGACCTCTACAAAGAACTCGGTTTAGCGAAAAAGGACCTGTCAGACGACGAATGGCTCGATCTGCTCGTGGCCCATCCAGATCTCATTCAGCGCCCGATTGTTGAAAAGGGTGAGCAGGTGATTTTGGCGAGGCCGGCAGAGTCGGTGGAAACACTGCTGTAGCAACGAAGCCTACGCTCCGTCTTCTCCACTCGCGACCATTCGTCCTGTTCCGAGTTACGTAGGCCTTGCCAACGAGAGATCGCTCATCAGCTTGAAGTGTTCGAGGAAGGTCTCGGGGTCATCCGTAGGGCGCCTGACGTTCGATCCACGCTGATGGTGACGGCTCCATCTAATACTTGCACGAGCAGATCACCAGCCAATTGTCGCCGCCAGCCATGGAGGATGGGGACAGTGAGGGCTGTTCGGTTCTGCCTCGCGTCCACGAGTGTTTGCAGATCAGCGCTGGTGGCGAGCATGGTGGGGGCAATCCCCTCCTCTGCGGCGCGGGCCTTCAGCACCGCTTGCAGGAGTTCGACGATGCCGGTTGACTCAGGGTCCGGCTTTCGCTCGGAAGGAACTTCCGGCCATGCCGACGGTGGAAGCGCCAGTGCCGATGTGATGGCGGCCAGAAGTTGTTCGCCGTGTCGATCGACCTCAGAAGAATGGACGCCTCGGAGACCACGGAGATCGTTGACCGACTTGGGTGGATGGCGCGCAAGTTGAAGAAGAACCTCGTCTCGCATGACGCGCCCGCGCGGCACATTCCGGCGGCGGGCTTCCGCCTCTCGCCAGACAGTCACTTCACGAAGCACCGCAGCCCCTTTAGGCTTGAGCGTGTCCCACCCCCGAATTCGCTGATACCGTTCCTGTGGCTCTCGATTTTTTTCTCCCACCACCGATTCGAGTCGTGCAAATTCCTCGTTCACCCACTCCGAACGGCCGAGGGTGTTCAGGCGATCCCGTAAATGTGTATGGATCGACAGAAGGAACTCAACGTCTTCCAAGGCATAGGCGATTTGGTCAGCCGAAAGCGGTCGCGCACTCCAGTTGGTGAAGGTATGGGCTTTCGCGAGCTTTGTACCGTGGAGTCGTTGAACCAAGCTTGCGTAGGCGACTTGGGCGCCATACCCGACCATGGCGGCGGCAATCTGGGTATCGAAAAACGGTTTTGGGATCTGCCCGGCATGGAGGGCAAACAGATCGAGGTCTTGCCGCCCGGCATGGACGATTTTCTCAATCTTGGCATCGCAGATGAGTTCCCAGAAGACATCGAGCGATCCGCTGGCCTGCACGGCGGGAAAGTCGATAACGGCAGCGGTGTTGGCGGTGGCAACTTGGATCAGTTCGAGTCGTGGGATAAAGGTATCTTCCCCGACAAATTCCGTATCCAGAGCCAGTCGCGGACTCTGCCGCAACGTGTGACAAAGTGATTCAAGCGCATGCTGGTCTGTCACATACGACAGAGGTGGAGTGGGTGTCATGTGTGTCTCATTCTGTTGGACGGTAGGTGGCGCCTGGTGACCGTGGAGGTTCGACATTACTGAGGCTTAAGTATTCCTTCAGGAACTGGTAGGCCTCCAACATGCGGCGTAACTCCGGTTCGGCGCTGCGGTCGCCGTTATTCGAATCGGGATGAAATTGCTTAGCCTTGTGACGAAAGGCGGTGGTGACCTCAGCAAGCGAACTGCCGAATTCCACGCCCATAGCAGCATACGCATCCATCGCGTTGTTGATGCCGCTCGATCCTTGTGACGGGTCGCCGCCTCCCCCACCGGCAGCTTTCAACATATCGGCCAGACTGATCTTCCTGCGCCGGCGCCGGGGACGCTCTCGTATCTCACTGTCGAAATCGTCCCAGCGGTCCTCGACAAACTCGAGACGGGATTCCAAGCGCATGGCGCCCGAGAGATCACGGATCTCCCCAATCTCCTGTTCTATCTGGGCCAGCGACTTGATGACTTCCTCCAGCCCCTCTTCAACACGAAAGAAGCTGTCGACCCGTTCCTGCATCATCGTATCGACGGCAAGCTCCAGACTCTCTTCGGCTTTTGGGCGCAACGACTCGATGCGCCGCAACATCCCGTTCTGAAACTTGAAGAACTTGCGTTGTGAAAACGGCATGTGAGCGAGATCCTCTCCTAGGGCGTGCATTGTAGCACAGCCTGGTCTCATGCCAGAAGAGTCCAAAAGTCAGTGAGCAGGATGCTGAAAAAGTCCGCCATCGGCGTTCTCGCATCGCTCAGAGGCTCAACGTACCGAAGCGTACGCCTCGCCTCTTCGCTCGCTGCGGCCTTGCTGGACGACCTTTTTGACCATCCTGCGAGTTGTTCCTGTGTCAACGCCACGCGTAAGAACACCGCGGGATTTGAGCGTCAACTGAGTTTTTCCGCAGTTAGTTAGATTTATGGAGAATGAATCGTCAGCGTGACGCGAAGTCGTCGCTGAGTTTCGTGCGCCGTCGGGCCACGCCCGACTCACGTGCGGCTGCCGAAACGGCTTTGGCCACGCGCGGGACGACCTCTTTATCGAACACGCTCGGAATAATGTAGTCCTCGCTGAGAGCCGCAGGGGGAATGGTCTCAGCCAGCGCCTTGGCTGCAGCCAGTTTCATCGCTTCATTGATGTCGCTCGCCTGCACGTCCAGCGCACCGCGAAAAATGCCGGGAAAGGCCAGCGCGTTGTTAATTTGATTCGGATAGTCCGAGCGACCGGTGGCAAAGATCCGACAGTGGGAGGCGGCTAACTCACGAGGGACTTCAGGGTCTGGATTGGCCATGGCAAAGACAATGCGATCAGCCGCCATCAGATCCAAATCTTCCGCCCTCAGGATATTGCCGATGGATAACCCAATGAACACATCGGCTCCCTTGAGCGCGTCTCGGAGTGTCCCTTGGGGGCGATCTGGTGTCATGCAGGAGGCGAGATCCGTTCGGCAGGCCCACAACTGCCGGCCGTCCCCTCGTAAGACAATACCGTGCGGCTCGCATCCGATGAGGTGAGAGAGGCCGGCCGCCAGCAGCATCCTGCAGCAGGCAGTTCCCGCGGCGCCGAGACCATTGACGACCGCGCGGATGTCCTCCATCCGTTTCCCGGTGATAGTCAGTGCATTGGTCAAAGCCGCGAGGATAACCACCGCCGTGCCATGCTGATCGTCATGCATGACCGGAATATCCAGAGTGGCTTTTAAGCGGCATTCAATGTCGAAACAGCGCGGCGAACTGATGTCTTCCAAATTGATAGCGCCGAATCCCGGAGCAATGGCCTGAACGGTGCGAACAATTTCGTCAGGATCTTGCGTATTGAGACAGATCGGCCATGCGTCTATTCCAGCAAATTCCTTGAACAGCATGGCTTTACCTTCCATTACGGGTAGCGCCGCTTCCGGGCCAAGATTGCCGAGGCCCAACACCGCCGAGCCGTCGGTCACCACGGCGACCGTGTTACCCTTGCCTGTAAAGGCATAGGCCTTGGTCTTGTCCTTCGCAATCGCGTGCGACACCCGGCCGACTCCCGGCGTATAGACCATCGAGAGCACATTCCTTGTCGTGATGGGAAACTTACTTTGGACGCGAATCTTTCCGCCAAGATGCAGAAGAAAAATCCGGTCGGAGGCGGAGAGCACTGTTACGTCCGGCAGCGCCCCGACCCGAGCGAGCACTTTCTGTCCATGCGCTTCGCTTTGGACGTCGAAGGTCACGTCTCGCACCATACAGTCGGCCGTGGCAGAGACGATATCCACCGCGCCCAAGTTGGCGCCCTCCTCGGCCAGGAGGGCTGCCACCTTTGCGAACATGCCTGGTGTATTGGCGAGTTCAAGTCGAACGGTCAGGCGGTAGTTGGAGTAGGGTCCAATCTCAGGCATGGCTGGTCCTTACTTTTAGCAGAGTACTGAAAATATCCGCCACCAGCGTTCTCGCATCGTTCAGATCCTCAACGTACCCCAGAGGGTACGTCTCGAGCCTTCACTCGCTGCGGCCTTGATGGACGGCCATTTTGAGCACTCTGCGAGCGGGTTCTTCCGTTGTGCCACACGAACTGGCCACCGAAGTGCTAGCGGTTCACAATTATTTTTCCTGACGCCTAGACTACCATAAGACAGGCCATGATCTAGAGTGATTGATACGCAGCGTCGTTTCATGGAGGCGGTAGAAGAGTGAAAATTCGCGGTGTTGGAATGGAGCAACTGTGGAAAGAGAGAGTCTGCAAGTCGGAAGCTTTTGAACACAATGCCTCTCCTGCCTCCTCTAGGATTTTGTAGAAACGGTCAGCCTAATGACTGTGTGGGCTAGTCCCACACTCTTAGGGACTGAAGAGATCTCCATTCAACACGAGATGAGCGGCGATACTGGCGGCATAGCCCAAGGCAATGGCCCAGATCCATTTCAGGTGCGCCGCAAACGTATAGATCCCCCGGGCCTGCCCCATGAGGGCCACCCCCGCGGCCGAGCCGATCGACAACAGCGATCCGCCGACA
>JBBRRK010000178.1:0-8500 GCA_038200765.1 Nitrospirales bacterium | reverse complement strand
CAAGGCGGGACTCGATCTGAACCGCATGCTCGAATCGATCCGTGGCGGCGCAGCCGCTTGTTGGACGTTGGACAATCTGGCGCCGAAAATTCTCCAGCGCAACTTCGACCCGGGATTCTTTGTCGAGCATTTCATCAAGGACATGGGTATGGCATTGGAAGAAGCGAAACGCATGGGGCTCGTGCTGCCCGGTCTCACATTGGTGCACCAGCTCTACCAGACCGTCCACACGCTCGGGCATGGCCGGAGCGGAACCCAGGCGCTTATGCTCGCCTTGGAAGCACACTCACATCTCCAAGTGAGTGCGCCACCGGCATGAAACCCTCGCGCGGTTACGGCGCGAGCCGACGATAGTCTCTCAGGAGCAGCAACCCACCCCACGCGAACGAGGCCAGCATCAGGAAAATCCCGAGATTGTAGGCGAGGTGCGCCAGACGATGGTCATACTCCAGCCAGTCCAACATGGTCAGGATATTGTTCCAGTCATGCCCGTCCGTTTCCTTCCCAGTGACCCCGCCAAGCAACATGAGATCCAGCGCCCGCGCATCGTTGATATAGGGGGCGATATCCATAAAGCTTTCCGCCGTCCACCAGAGGGCCACTGAGGCGCCAAAGGGATCGCGCGTCTTGACAAGGAATGTGACGAGACAGACGAGCGGCATCAGGATCTGGCCAAGAGTCCCGCCAAGAATTGTCATGAATCGGCCAAACGGAATAAAGAGGAGATGGCCAGCTTCGTGGAACGGCAGATTGATCAGATGGAGAAACGATTCCCCTGTGTAGTTGGTTTCAAGTGGCGTGAAAATAAGAGTTCGGCCCCACCAGAGCAGCAACAGAAACACGGCGCCCCGGCCGGCGAACGTCAACCAGTCGGTCGACGTATCTGAGTCAACGAGCCACTCCTTGGCAAGAGATACCCAGCGAGCGCGATCTCGTAGTGCAGGATGCCGCGGCGGCGAGACAAGTCGTCGATACTTTGCAAAGACGATCCCGCATTTCATGCACTCTGTCACTCCGTTAGGCTGGTCAACCTGACACTTGGGACACGACAGGGTTGTGGTCGATGTAGACTCCATAGGCACACTCTAGAGCCGAGTGCGCGATCGGACAAGAAAATCTCTGGATTGATCCAGGCACTGTATGAAGTCCAATTGCAAGCGGCTCAAACAGTCCGTCCAGCAAGGCCGCAGCCGATGAAATTACCGGAGGCATACCATTTCTCACCCGCCCACCCCAAGCTGCCAAGACAGCTTGTTCTCCGAGTGGGCTACGTTGAGGATCGTTTCGAGGCGAGAACGACGCATGTGAATGGGCACGTTTCGGCGCGCTGGGGTGGGTGGGTGAGAACAGAGGCTTTTTCAGCGTCCTGCTAAGTTGGCTAGTGGAAGGAGAAAGGAACAGGAGCAAAAGTCAGCACAAACACGGCAAATGCAATCCATCCGACAACGATCCGCTTTCGGCCCAACGGTACATGAAGATCGTGCACCGGCGGATGGCCAAAACCCCAGAGTCCTGCCATAAAGGCCCAAAGCCACCAGCCGGGCCAGCCCACATATCCCAGCACAATGAGGATCGGCACTATGATAAACGCTATCGTGCGTTGACGTGAGCCCCACAGGGCGTAGGCTACATGCCCGCCGTCGAGCTGGCCAATGGGAATGAGATTCAACGACGTCACAAACAGGCCGAACCATGCGGCAAACCCGATGGGATGCAAGACGATATCAGCCTGAGGAGGAATGGACCCGACGACCAGCCAGGCGATGAACTGCAAGAGCAACGGTTCGCCTAACTGTGATCCATGGGTCGCCGTCCGATCCACAACCGTTGACAGGTTCAGACCGATAATCAGTGCCACCACCGCGACGATGAAACCGGCAAGCGGACCGGCCACGCCGATGTCGAACAGTGCGCTCCGATTCATGATCGGCCCACGTAAACGAATGATCGCCCCGAATGTGCCGACGAAATACGGAATGCCTGGGATGAACAACGGCAGCGACGCCGGTACACCATGAATACGAGAGAGCGCATAGTGCCCGAATTCATGAGTGACCAGAATGGTCAAGAGCGTAGCGGCGAAGGGAATCCCAAGCCAGAGCACCTCAGGCTGTTCAAGCAGGAGATTGACCGGTCCACGGATCGGTCCGATGTACGTCTGATAGGCCCCGGCCCACAATGTAGTAAAGATCGTCGCCACAAAGAGGCTGACGGGCAGGATCCATTTCGAGAATGGGCTCTCCTCGAACTCGTCACCCGGGGAGAGATGGTTGAGATCCTCAGACTGATCCACCACAACAGGCAGTTCCCCGTTGCGGATCCGCTGATCATCGCTCCGCTCGTCGAAATTCATAGGATATTCTTCAACTGTCTGCGGCGAAGGGGTTATGGTCCAATTCTTCGCGAACCGTCGTGGCCGGCCCGTGACCAGGCAACAACCGATATTCAGGCAACAACCCTAGGACATGCGTCTGAACTGACTGCAGATGGGTCTGATACAACGTGCTGGGATTCGAGCGGCCTATGGATCCCGCAAACAACGTATCACCGACGAAGCAGATTCGTTGCGAGTCAGCATCTACACGATAGCAAATCCCACCGGGAGTATGCCCCGGCGTGGCGAGGCAATGGACGCGGAGACGCCCGACCGAAATCGTCTGACCATGTTCCGGCATCTTCAGCTGTGCATCGGGAGGCCGCCAACTGAGGAGATCGACATCCTCTGCTCCGAGATACACCGGTACATCATGAAACTTCACAATCTGATCAATCCCATCGGCGTGGTCCGCATGTCCGTGCGTCAGACATATCCCCAGGAGGCGCAGGCGGTGCGTAGACAAGAACTCGATCATCGCCGGCGCATTGTATGCCGTGTCAATGAGTACCGCCTCCCCCCCGTCATGGACCACATAACCCTGCACACCATAGCCATTGATCGACCCCTGTACCCTCTCCACCCAGGTCATCGGCTGTTGCACGACCGGTTCCCACTTCTCGACCGCAATCTGCTCCAAGGGGCCAGGACGAAGCCCTAACGCCTTCGCCAGCGCCAGAACCTCAGTACGATCAGGCGGACAAACCCCGCGCTCCAGCGCGGTGATATTCCCGCCAGGCAATCCTGACATTCGGACAACATCCGTGACAGAAAGTCCATGGCCGGTTCGGGCCTTTTTGATAATGTCTGAAAATTCGTCTTCAAGTGGCATACATTAACCCTCAGTAGTCAGCGCTCAGCTTCGACTTCGACCATCCGCACTTTTTCCTACTCAATAAAGCTCCGAAAACTTTCATTCCTCAAGACGGGGGCTCGGTTATTCCCCTATTGCGGCCGTCGAGCGAGCACATTCTGATCGTGCGCGCTCCGGGAGCAGGGGGGATGGCCGAGCCCCCCGTCTACTCCTCTCTCAGCTCTCCGGAGCCAACTTTATTTCCTTCACGTCCCCGAATCCCGACAGCAACTTCGGCAGGGCCTCACCAGGGCCAACGGCAACAATGGTCAACCGCTCTGGGTTGAAATGCTTCTTTGCCGCAGCTAAGATTTCTTCTTTCGTCAACGCGACGACGCGGGCACGCAATTGCTGGAGAAAATCCTTGGGAAGCCCGTCGTATTCGAGTTCAATCAACCGCCCCACGATTGCGGACGGACTGGCAAAGGAGAACACAAACGAATTCACATACGCCTCTTTCGCCTCTGCCAGCTCGCTGTCCGTCACCAACTCCGTCCGCATCCGCTCCATGTTCGCGACAAACCGAGCGATGACCTCTTGCGTCGACGGCAGCTTCGTCTCTGCGCGCATCAGCCAGACCCCTTGATCGTGCGCCCCGGCATTCAAGCGGCTGCCGACCGAGTAGGCCAAGCCCCGCTTGGTCCGCACGTCATTGAAGAGACGGCTGCGAAACGAACTGCCACCCAGAATGTCGTTCGCGATCGCCAACGCCACATAGTCAGGATCCTGTTCTTTGATCGACAGATGACCGAGGCGGAGATGCGTCTGCGAGGTCTCTTTGTTCACGAACCGTATAATGGGCTTCGCCGCCTGGCCCTGAGGCACGTCGGCAATTCTCAGCACCGGCACCTCGCCTTTTTTCCAATCGCCGAAAACGTCGCGCAGGAGGGTCAGCATTGCGGACTTATCGAAGTCGCCCGTCACCCCTAGCATGACGCCGTTCGGATGAATGGTCTTTCGGTGGAAGTTCACCAAGTCGTCTCTGGTGATACGGGTGATAGACCTGATGTTGCTTTCGCGCGCCGTTGGATGATCAACGCCGTACAGGAGCTTGACGAACTCGCGTCCGACGACCGCACCGGGATTATCGTGCCTGCGGCGAATCCCTTCGAGGGCCTGCAGCTTGGCCAGTTCAACCCGCGCCGGCTCAAATGCGGGTGACCGAATGAGTCCGGCGAAAATCTGGAGCCCCCGCTTCACGTCCTTGCTGAGCACATCGAGCGATGCGGAACCGGACTGCCGTCCGATCGAGATGGCAAGACTCCAGGCGAACTGTTCGAGCTCCTCGTTCACTTTCTCAGCCGACAGACCACCGCCCCCACCAGTCCACATGACGGAACCGGTCAGCGACGCCAGTCCGATCTTGTCTGCGGGATCGAGCCAGCCGCCTGTTCGCATGGTCGCAGTCACGCTGACCAAGGGCAACTCATGGTCCTCCAGAAGATAGACGACCATCCCGTTCTCGAATACCACACGATCCGGTTCAGGCGGGGTGAACTCTACCGTCTTAAATGTCATCTGCCTGGGATCGCCCAGCGCACGGTCTCCGGCACAAGCAGCCAGCATCGGAATCACGACCACCATTATCATTGAGCACAGCACAAGACTCCATCGTTTCGCATTTCGCGTTTCACATGTCACGTCTCTCATCGCGTCACCTCGTGCGGCGGCGTCATCGCGACATGTTTTTCTCCGGCCTTCTTCACCAACGTCGCCACGGTTCGGTTTGATTTCGTGAAATAGGCAGTGGCCACACGCTGGATATCAGCAGGCGTGACGGCGGCGATCTTGTCCCGGGACTTTAACGCGTAGCGCCAATCTCCCGCCACTGTTTGAAACAGCGCCAATTGAGAGGCGAGGCCTCCGTTAGATCGAAGCGCCCGGACCAAATCGGCGTCGAGATTATTCAGCACCTTTTCAAGCTCCTGGGCAGAGACCGGCTCCGTCTTGAGCCGTTCAATCTCGGCATAGATCGCCGCTTCGACTTCTTCCGTCGTATGGGGCGCGAGCGGCGTCGCATTGAAAATGAATAGATTTGGGGAGCGGACCCCCGGATAGTTCGAATCGGAGCTGACCGAAGCGGCAATTCGTTTCTCACGGACCAGACTTGTATAGAGCCGTGACGTGAGTCCGTCGCTCAGTACCACGTCGATCACGTCGAAGACATAATCGTCGGGATGGCCCAACGCCGGCTTGTGAAACCCGATGACCAGCGACGGTTCGGCATCGAACTCGACCTCCACTCGGCGCTCCCCTCGTTGAGGCGGCTCAACGGTGACGAGTTGAGGCTGCGGAGGCGCGGCCGGTATGGTGCCGAACGTCTGCTCGATCAACGCCATGACCTCCTTGGGATGGATATCGCCCACGATGGCAATCGTCGCATTATCGGGACCATAGTGGGCTTTGAAGAACGCTTCCGTATCGGCCGGTGTGAGCGACAGAATGTCCGACTCCCAGCCGATCGTCGGAATGCCGTACGGATGTGCGCGGAAGGCAGCCGACGTGAAGGTTTCGTATAACAGTCCAATGGGGCTGTCATCATTCCTCAACCGCCGCTCCTCCATCACCACGCCACGTTCTTTGTAGAATTCGCGGAGAACAGGATGCGCCATGCGATCGGATTCGAGCGCCGCCCACAGAGGCAGACGGTTCGCCGGGAGGTTGATCATATAGCGAGTCAGATCCTTCCCGGTCGCCGCATTGAGTCCGACCCCCCCATGGCGTTGATAGAGAAGAGCCATCTCATTACCCGCGACGAACTGTCCCGCCTGATCTTGAAGTTCGGTAAATCGTTTCTGCAGCTTCTCGATGGCTGCCTGATTCTCGGAACTGGCTGGTCTCTCCTGACTCTTCCGTGCGAGTTCTCGTTGCCGCTGCTCCAACTCGGTCCCCACGCGAAACCACTCTTCGAGAATGGGCCGTTCTTTCTCATAATCCTTCGTCCCGACCGTCCTCGTGCCCTTAAACGCCATATGTTCGTAGAGATGCGCCAGACCGGTTTGCCCCACCTGTTCGTTGACGCCCCCGACCCTGAAAGTCATGTTGAGGGAAACCACCGGCGTCTGGTGCCGTTCGACCATGAGCACGGTCAGACCGTTTGCCAGTTTCTGTTCCACCACACGATCCGCCAGCCCAAACGAGGCCGCATGCGATAGGTTCAGGTTCAGGCTGAGGCTGAAAGCCGTAGCAAGCAAGAAAACCGTGAAGCGTGAACCGTGAAGGAAGGGAAGAGCCAAGGACTGAACGCTGAGGCGCCAGCCGGATCTTTTCACATCGGTGTTTCGTTGACTAATTCTTGTTGCGAGAGACGCTTCACGAGACACGTGGAACGATTCGATTGTCATATGAATAGCTCCATCAGTTGTTCGGGCCGTTCGATAAACCAGTCGGGGCGACAGGCTTCCATCTTGGTGCGATTCCCCATGCCGTACCCGACCGCACAGACACGAATCCCGGCATTATGCCCGCCGTTGATGTCGTTGGTGCTGTCCCCGATGAGCACGGTCTGTTCTTTCGGCACGTTCAATTGTTCCATCACATGCAGCAGCATGCCCGGTTCCGGCTTCAATCCAAACCCGCAATCGCCTCCGACGATACACTGAAAATGATTGCCTCCCAGCCCTTGGAGAATCACGTTGGTGTACTCGATCGACTTGTTGGTGGCGACAGCATTCCGCTTGCCTGCGAAATGTGTGAGCATCTCTCCAATGCCGGGATAGAACGTCGTGCGATCGAGGCAATGGGCCAAGTACTGGCTTCTGAACACCCGTAACGCCTCGTCGAAGGTGACCCGACCATCCTCGCCGAGCGACAGGCGCAACAACTGTTTCACCCCATCCCCCACAAACCCAAAGATTTCCTCAATTGGACGCTGCGGCAGCCCCAGCTCGGCCAACGTGAAATTGACCGACGCCGCAATGTCCCATTTGGACTCGATGAGCGTTCCATCCAGATCGAAGATCAACAGCTCGACCGAGGTCTTTCCCATCATTCCTTTGCCTTTCGTAACTCGTCCTGCAACACCCTCAGACGATCTCGTTTTAGCGGATCGGTTTCTTTCCCCCAGGCTTCGCGCACAAAATTCACCATCCGCTTCTGTCCCACGTGAGGGGGAATCATCGGCTCGACAATCTTCCATCGATTCTTGATGGCTTTCACGCGAAACCGAACCTCTTCCGTCTCAACCTCCTGGACGAACCCGGCGGTTTCCAGATACACCGAGCCGATGACCTGAAAGGTCACTGGAATCACGATTTCCAGTCGATCGATCACCTCCCATTGGCGATACTGCTCCGCCACCACAAACCCTCGCGTCACAACGAAATGCCCCCACGCCGGCTCCTCATTCCAGCCCGTGTAGGACGCGACCGTTTCGATCGACATGGCATCGATCCGCGCTCCCTTATGATCGAGTTCCACATAGCGTTTCACCACGTCGGACGGTGAGTGCTTCAGGGATCCGGTCTGCGTGAGCCCATCTCCAGCTGCCAACACCAGGGCAAGCACCTGACATAGAATAAACACAAGCCGCCCCACAGGGTTTGGTGTGGTCATGTCTATGTTTCTTCCAATCTTTACTCCTCCTGGGGGAACTGAGTACGCATCCCTTGCGCGCGTCCGGCAATGAAGATCTCAGTTCGCGGGCGCTGTGGACACAAGGTCCACTCAGCCGCTTCAGCTCATCCGACTGTATGTAGCTTCATCAAATTGGTCTCTCCGGGCTGGCCGATCCTGGTCCCAGACAAAATCACAATCCGCTGTCCCGTTGTCGCCAGTCCTTCGGTCTTCAGGCGACGCTCTGCTTCATCGATCCGCTCATCGGTTTGAGCGATCTGCCTCATTGTATGGGGGATCACACCCCAGTACAGCGCCATCCGCTGGCGTACAACGTCAAATGGAGTCAAGGCAATAATTGACGCGTCGGGTCGCTGCTTCGAGAGCAAGCGCGCTGTCGTACCCCGTTCGCTAAATGCCACGATGGCGCTCGCCCCGATGGTTGACGCTGCCGAAGAGGCCGAATGGCAAATGGCTTCCGGGAATGAGCCTCCCCCCTGTGGCGCGTCGGAGGAACGCCTATATCCTGATCGAGTCCCTTCCTCTGCGGCTCGAACGATGCGATCCATGACACGAACTGTTTCAACCGGGTACTGTCCGATCGCCGTTTCTGCGGACAGCATGACGGCATCGGTCCCATCGAGCACGGCGTTGGCCACATCCGAAGCTTCGGCCCTTGTCGGGCGCGTGTGATGGGTCATGGACTCCAGCATCTGCGT
>JBBRRK010000177.1:0-8599 GCA_038200765.1 Nitrospirales bacterium | reverse complement strand
CAGTTTGATGTCAACCAGGAAAATATCAAAATAGAGGGAGAGGATCTCGTCGACCCGAGTACAGGAAACAGGAGGGTCTTTCTCGCCGGACGATCGAGCCTGCCCCAGCGAGTGAGGATCGATGTTTAATCGAGGGGTTCCCTGGGGTTCAACCACTTCCGTTCCGTGCCACTCTCTTGTGACCGGTATGAAGGAGTCTCATTTCCCCTATTAGCAGGCTGCGGGAAAACTCGGTGTACGCTCAAATCCCGCTGTGTTCTTACGCGTGGCGTTGACACATGAACAACTCGCAGGATGCTCAAAAAGGCTGTCCAGCAAGGCCGGAGCGAGCAAAGAGGCGAGGCGTACGCTTCGGTACGTTGAGTCTCTGAGCGATGCGAGAACGCCGCTGGCGGACTTTTTCAGCATCCTGCTAGATTCGTTCCTGGTTCGCGCACACGAAGCGCTCGAACAAGATAGCTGGGAAACAGTGGTGGCACATGAGAACTTTAAGGAATCGAACGTGTGGCACAACAGGGAGCAACCCCACAGGGTAGCAGGCCGAGACTGTCTTGAGGGGAAGAGGTGCGAGAGTTGGCCTGGTTCATCTGGCCTGTCTGGTTCAAGCAAGGAAACGAGACAGCCTCGTCGGTCCTTGCGCTTCATTCATCACGGGCAGTGGCGCCGCGAACTACTTCATCGTCACATGCTGAGCCTATGCTCTTGGAGGATCAGAGAGCGAGACGGTTTGACAGCAGCGCCTTTCGTGGAGTATAAAACGTCCAGACATATTTTAATTCCTACCGGAATAGTCATGTATGAAGGTATCTCTAAGAGCGATCTATGGAATCATGGCGGCTGTTGACTTAGCCATGCATATTGGGAGCGCGCCTGTCCAAGCAAAATCGATTGCACGTCGACAAGCCATTCCTGCTCGCTTCCTTGAACAAGTCCTGCATGGCATGAAGAAGGCCGGTCTTGTGTCGAGCCTTCGAGGGGCTCAAGGGGGGTACCTGCTTTCAAAAAAACCGTCCGATGTATCGGTCGTCGAGATTCTTGAGGCACTCGATGGTCCGCTGTTACTCTCAAACGGTGGAACTGGGCGTGCACAAGGGCGACGACTCAGCAAACCGGAACTGTTGCTCGGGAAAATTTGGGAGCAGGTTCATCAAGCAGAGCGCCATGTGCTCGAGGCCATCAGCGTGGAAGAATTAGCCGGGCAGCAACGAGTGCTCGAACAAGAGCGGTCGTTGATGTACCACATTTGAGGTTACCTATGAGTCACACACTACTCAGTACGGTTCCCATAAAGACAGAGCCCATTCCTCCTGCCATTCTGGAGGAGATCGAGACGTTCGAGACCGAGGCCAAGCGCATGGCTTCCGGCGACGTGTCGGGCGATCTGTTCAGGCCCTTCCGTCTGCAGTACGGCATTTACGGACAACGGCAAGCCGGTGTCCAGATGATCCGTATCAAGATCCCCTTCGGTGGGCTGACGGCAAATCAGCTGCGTCGAGTCGCGGAACTCACCGAGCACTATGCGACCGGCGTCGGGCATGTCACGACGCGGCAGGATATCCAGCTGCACTTTGTTGAATTACAGGATGTGCCGACCATCATGCGCGGGCTGGCAGAAGTCGGTTTGACCACCAGAGAGGCCTGCGCCAATACGGTTCGCAACGTGACGGCTTGTCACCTCGCCGGGATCTGCCAGGGGGAAGTGTTCGACGTGACACCCTATGCGAAAACTGTCGCGCTCCATCTGTTGCGGAATCCGCTCAATCAGAGCCTCCCCCGCAAATTTAAAATTGCCTTTTCCGGCTGCAAACAAGACTGCGCCCTCACGCCGATTCACGATATCGGTCTGCTCGCTGCGAAGCGCGCGGATGGAGTCATCGGCTTTCGCATGGTCGCTGGCGGTGGTCTCGGTTCAGCCCCTCGGCTCGCGCAGGTCCTTCGGGAATTTACCCCGATGGATGAGCTCATTCCCAGTGTGGAAGCCGTGATCCGGGTATTCGACACCTTGGGCAATCGAAAAAATCGGACAAAAGCTCGGATGAAGTTCGTGATCGATAAGCTGGGCTTCGAGGAGTTCAAGCGCCGCTGGGAAGAGGCCTATGTGTCGATGGGGCATGCCCGTCCGAACCATGAGCCGATCACGTTACTGTCGTATCCAGATGAACCCGTTCCCCTCATCATGCCGACATCGAATGGGTCGAAGCAGGCAACGATGCACACGAACGGTCATGCCAACGGCGGGCCGGCGGAGACACCGTTTGAGATGTGGCGCCGTACCAACGTGGTGCGCCAGAAGCAAGAGGGCTATGTCGCTGCCGTGACCAAACTCTTCATGGGCGATCTCACGGCCGAGCAGATGTTGCACATTGCCGATCTTGCCGACCGCTATTCCAATGGCAACATTCGGACCACGATCAATCAAAACATGATTATTCGATGGGTGCCGGAGTCGCGCATCGCCGATCTCTATGATGACTTGGCCTCACAGGGCTTGGCCGATCCCGGCGCCGAGTTGGTCGAAGATATTATCGCCTGTCCCGGCACAGACACGTGCGGCTTAGGCATCACGTCCTCCAAGGGACTCGCGCGAGCCTTAGCAGAAGTATTTCCGGCTGGGCGGGTGCCTGAGGATCTAAAGGATGTCACGGTCAAGATCAGCGGGTGCCACAACTCCTGTGCCCAGCACCATATCGCCACGATCGGCCTACATGGAGTGGGGAAGCGCATCGGCGAGCACGTCGCGCCCTTCTACGAATTGCATTTGGGCGGGCGAGTCAATGGTACAGCAAAGATCGGACAGATGGTGGTCAAATTGCCGGCCAAGAGCGTATCGGCGGCGATCACACACTTGATTGACGTCTATCGGCGTGACCGTCTCCCAGGCGAAGGACTGCCTGCATTCATCGATCGGGCCGGCAAGGTCAAACTCAAGGATGAATTGATCCCCTACACGATCATTCCGTCCTTTCAGAATGATCCAACCTTCTATTACGACTGGGAAGGCGAAGAAGAATTTGTCCTGGAAGATCTCGGGCCTGGTGAATGTGCTGGTGGCGCGCTTGAAATGATCGAAAATGGCATTCTCGAAGCCGACCAAGAACTCTATCAGGCCAAGCTACTCGTCGATAACCATCAATATTCCGTCTCGGTGAACAAGTCGTATCGCGCCGTATTAGCCGCGGCCAAGGCGTTGCTGGTCACCGAGGGACTTGAGCCTTCCACGGATGCAGAAACCTTCATCGAATTCGACGGCCGTATTGCACAAAAAGGCATCGTGCCGGCGATGTATCGTGATTTAAGGAAGAGCGTCGGTGATTTAGGGCCCAAGGACACTACGGGCGAATCGGCCCGAGAAAAAATGGTCTTTGCCAAGGGATTCGTCGATGCCTGTCGTGCCGCGACGGAGCAGATGGGCAAAGATCTCAAATTGGCGCCGGCAGACAAGGCTGCGGCGGTGGTCTCGACTAACGCACCGCCTGAGGTCAAGCCGGTTGTCGCTCCTGTGGCCGCGCCTGCTGTATCCAGCGCGCCGGTCTACGATTTGCGTGGAGTGGCCTGCCCGATGAATTATGTGAAGACCAAGTTGAAACTCGAGATGATGGATGCGGGAGACCGGTTGGAGGTCTGGCTCGATGCGGGCGAACCCATCAAGAACGTGCCCCTGAGTTTGAAAAACGACGGACATCTGTTGTTGCTGCAGGAACCACTCGAAGCCGCAGCGGATCATTATCGAATTCTGGTCGAAAAAGTAGAATGATGCGGCGAGAGGGATGTTTCCTTTGCTCGCGCAACGCGCGGCCTCAGAAGGCCCTCGTTGGACGCGCGCAGTTGGAAATCCTCCCTCTCGTCGCTTGAAGTGTGCGTGAAGGTAGGAAGAATTCAATGGCAAATGTCTCATCAGAAGAACTGAAGGCTTGGGGCGAATCGGTCGAGGGGCAGCAGCCGCAAGAGGTGTTGGCTGCTGCGATCGAACGGTACCAGCCGAAGATCGTGCTGGCCTGCAGTTTCGGCGCGGAGGATGTCGTGCTTGTGGACATGGTCCACCGTATCAATCCCTCCCTGCCGCTCTTCTATCTCGACACAGAGTTTCTTTTCCCAGAGACCTATGTCACGCGTGATCGCGTGATTGAACGGTATGGGCTGCAGCCGCAACAGGTCATACAGGTAAAATCGTTGCTGACACCGGAGCAGCAGGGGGTCCAGCATGGCGACGCTCTCTGGACACGCCATCCTGATCAATGCTGTGATCTGCGCAAAGTGGAGCCGCTCACCAGAGTGCTCAATGGATTCGATGCCTGGATTACCGGGATCAGGCGAGACCAGTCTCCCGCGAGAGCCACTGCCAAGCTGATCGAGTGGGATCAGAAATTTCAGTTAGCAAAAGTCAATCCGCTCGCGAAATGGACGTGGGAAGATGTTTGGACCTACATCCGTGTCCATGAAGTGCCCTACAACGAATTGCATGACCGCAACTATCCCAGTATCGGCTGCACCCATTGCACGAGTCCCGTGATGCCCGGCGACGACCCCCGCGCGGGACGGTGGAAAAACTTTACGAAGACTGAGTGCGGGTTACACAAGGCCTCGTGATGTCGATGCAGGAATTTATCGCAAAAATTGCCAAGGGGCCACGAGCAGCCAAGGATCTCACCTGGGACGAAGCGAAGCGGGCGATGAAGGCGCTCATTGAAGGAGACGCCACGCCGGCGCAGGTGGGAGCCTTTCTCATAGCCATGCGGATCAAGATGGAGTCCGTGACCGAGCTGGCCTCGTTGACGGCGACCGCGCGTTCCTATGTGGCGCCTGTGCCGATCCCGCGAGAGCTAGGCGTCGTGGACCTGCCGAGCTATGCGGGCAAACAGGATACCTTCCATGCCCTTGCCGCTTCCGCCATTGTGGCTGTGTCTGCAGGCGCGTCGGTCTTGATGCACGGGTATGACGGGATTCCCGGTCGCGCGGGGAACGCTGGTGTGCTCAAGGCCTTAGGTCTGCCGATCGATATGGAGCCGAAGGTGGCGGCAGAAGCGGTGACCAAACATGGATTCGCCTATCTCGACATCGCCCTCTACCACCCTCCGATCTATCGATTTTTAGAGATGCGTCAAGAGTTGGGCGCGCGGAACCTCTTTCATCCGATCGCGAGGCTCTTGAACCCGGCTCGCGCGTCGTCGCAGGTCATTGGCCTGTCCCATCCTCCCCATTTTGAAAAGACTGCAGAAGTGTTGCGGATGCTGGCTTGCCCGCGAGCCCTCGTGGTCAGTGGCGTGGAAGGCGATCCTGAGCTATCTGTTGCCGGGCTCACCAGGGTGCTGGAATTGCGCGATGAACGGATTACTCCCCTCTCGTTCGCGTCGAAAGATGTCGGATTGCCCCTGGGCACGCCACGAGACATGGCCGGGTTCCCATCGGACCAGCGAGACAAGGAAGCGGATCTGCTCCGACGGATTCTCCACAATCAAATGCCTGGCGGATCCTGTAACTGGGTACTGATGAATGCGGCATTGATTCTGTACGCCGCAGGCAAAGGGACGACATGGGCGGCCTGCATTCCACTAGCGCGGCGAGCACTTGAAGAGGGGGCGGCGGCACGAAAGTTAGAGGAGTTGACTCAGCAGCCAGTGGGTATGGGCGTGACCGGCCGAACACATTGACCATACGAGAGGATCGAGCCCGTGCAACACCTTCGTCAATTAGAAGACCAGAGCGTCTACATTCTCCGGGAAGCCTATAAGCATTTCGATAACATGGGCATGCTGTGGTCGATGGGGAAGGATTCGACCGTCCTGCTGTGGTTGGCCAGAAAGGCCTTTTTGGGCCATGTCCCGTTCCCGCTCCTGCACGTCGACACGAGTTACAAAATTCCCGCCATGATCGAATATCGCGATCGCGTGGCCCGCGAGTGGGGTCTCAAATTGGTCGTGGGGCAAAACAAGGAAGCGCTTGCTGCAGGGATGAATCATACGCTGGGACGAGTGACCTGTTGTACAGCTTTGAAAACCAACGGGCTGAAGCAATTAATCGAGCAAAAGGGCTATACAGGCATCATTCTCGGAGTGCGGGCAGACGAGGAAGGGACGAGAGCCAAGGAGCGCTACTTCTCACCCCGTGACAAACATGGCGATTGGGACTTCCGGGATCAGCCGCCTGAACTCTGGGATCAATTCAAGACGACCTTTCCGCCTGGAACACACATCCGGATCCATCCGCTGCTGGATTGGACGGAAATCAACATTTGGGAATATATCAAGTTCGAAAACATTCCCTTCATCGATCTCTATCTCGACAAGGGAGACGGGACTCGCTACCGTAGTCTCGGCTGTGCGCCCTGTACGACGCCGATCAAGTCGACCGCCAAGTCTGTGGACGACATCATCGAGGAGCTGCGGCACACCACGGTGGCGGAGAGATCGGGCCGTGCGCAGGATGAAGGGCGCGGGATGGAGTTGTTACGCAAAGACGGCTACATGTAACGGCAGAATGTTGAAACAGGCATCCAGCTTCGTTCTCGGGTCGGAAAAATCCTCAACGTACCCCAGAGGGTACGCCTGCGGTTTTTCCTCCCCTGCGGCCTTGCTGGGCTGCCTGTTTGAACATTCTGGAGTCTAAGCATGGCAGAAACAATTTCGAAACCATCGGACAACTTGAACATCGTCATCGTCGGGCATGTGGACCATGGGAAGTCCACCCTGCTGGGGCGGCTCTATGCCGACACGGGATCGTTGCCGGATGGCAAGCTTGAAAAGGTCCAAGCCATCTGCCGCCAGCAGGGCAAGGAATTCGAGTACGCGTTTCTGTTCGATGCCTTTCTTGAAGAACAGGAGCAGGGCATCACCATCGATACGGCGCGGACGTTCTTTGGCTGGAAGGGCCGGTACTACATCATCATCGATGCGCCGGGTCATAAGGAATTCCTCAAGAACATGATCTCCGGGGCGGCCAGAGCCGAAGGGGCGTTGCTGCTGATCGATGCCGTAGAGGGCGTGAAGGAACAGTCCAAAAAACATGGCTATCTCTTATCGCTTCTGGGCGTACGCCAGTTTGCCGTCGTCGTGAATAAGATGGATCTGGTCGGCTACCGACAGGATGTGTTCGACGGGATCGAAAAGGAATATCGGGAGTTCCTGGGGCAGTTCAAGGCGGTGCCACAGCAGATCATCCCAGTCAGTGCCAAGCTTGGAGATAATATCGCCAACCGGAGCGAGCAGATGCCGTGGTACACAGGTCCGACCGTGCTGGACGCGCTCAGCGCCTTTCGAAAGGGACCGGGGCAATCCGAACAGCCGCTGCGCCTGCCTGTTCAAGATGTGTACAAGTTCGACGCGCGTCGCATCATTACCGGGCGCGTGACAGCCGGGCGCGTGAAGGTCGGCGATTCCCTGGTGTTTTCACCGTCGAACAAACGGGCGACGGTCAAGTCCATCGAAGCGTTCAATATCGACCCTCTGCCGGTGGAGAGTATTGCAGGCCAGTCGGTCGGTGTCACGCTCGATGAGCAGATCTTTGTGGAGAGAGGGGAGATCGCCTCACATCAAGATGAGCTTCCGCTGGTGTCGACGGCCTTTCGGGCCAACCTGTTCTGGCTGGGCCGGAAACCGTTGGAGCGGGGGCGGCGCTATCAGCTCAGAATGGCCACGAGGGAAGTGGATTGCGAAGTGGCCACGATCCATCGGATCATCGATACGATGGATTTGGCTCAACAGCAAGGCAGCGTGGTGGTGAATAAGAATCAGGTCGCTGAATTGACCATTCGAGCCAAAACGCCGGTTGCATTCGATCTGTCAGCTTCGTTTGAGTCAACCGGTCGGTTCGTGCTTGTGGATGAATATGACATTGCCGGTGGCGGCATCGTGACAGAACTAGTCCATGACGATCAGGAGTTCCTCCGCGAAGAAGCGCGGCAGCGCGATTTTGCCTGGGTGAAGGGTCAAGTCGGTGTCGAAGATCGCGCACAACAGTATGGCCATCGAGCGGCCATCGTGCTGGTCACCGGAGGTCGGTATACGGGGAAGTCTTTCCTTGCCAGGACCATCGAGGCCAAGCTTGTGGCGGACGGCCGGCATGCGTATCTGCTCGACGGAGAAAATCTCCGACGCGGGCTCGATGCAGATCTACCTGAGAGTGAACGAGGGCAAGCAGCCGAGATGGCTCGCCGCTATGGCGAGGTGGCGCGGCTGCTGGTCGATACCGGGTTGATTGTGGTTTCAACGACCAATCCCTTCGGTATGGCCTATGTTGAAGCGGCTCAGACCATCAGGACGCTTGTCCACCCGGTTCCAGTCATCGCTATTCACATGAGCAAGGCGCCGGAAGAAGTCCCTCCCAATACGGATATCATCCTGTCAGGCCCTGCAGATTTTGATGCGGCCACTCGCCGGATTCTTGAGGAACTCAAACGGCGCGGAGTGCTGGCTCAGGCGATTGGGGCCAAACCGATCTTTCAGTATTCGATCTAGCAGGGGACGGGGTGGGTGGGATGATTCCAACTGCGCACGTCGAACGATATAAATGCTCCCTCCAAGCTTGCTCGATATCTCTCTAGGGATGGGGGCTGATTGATCTTCCACTGCGCGCGTCCAACGAGGGGAGTCCTCGACCGCGCGTT
>JBBRRK010000176.1:0-8608 GCA_038200765.1 Nitrospirales bacterium | reverse complement strand
GCCGAGTTCAAATTCTTGGCGGGCGCCGGCGAACTCACTGTTCAGACCGGTATATCTCCCATAGGGCTGAAATCTCCCGATCCCAATCTCCTGCGGAAACAGATACAAGGCGTACCCTGTCCATGAAGTTCCGCTAAACATGCAGAAGCAGTCGCCACCTGGACCGGCCTGATCAAAGGCAGCGAGGTCCTGTGCCCACATCCGTTTGAATTCAGCGTTGACCGTAACCACGCCATTGTCGTTCGGGAGTACTTTTTCAAACAAGAGATCGGTGACCACACTCCCGAAGCGGCTTCTATTTGCCAATGAGCCAGCGCCATCATTCTGATACTCTCCCCCTACCGCGATCGCGAGAATATCACCGGCTGTCCCATAGTAGGTCCCGCTGGTGTAGTACCCAGGATTCGACTCATCGTTCAGCAAGTTCCACGTGAGACGTCCGGCGTACTTCAGACTGTTCCTTTGATTAGGTCCTGCGACTGAGGATGACTGCAGTCCCGTGAACACCGACGCGACATATTGCAGATGTGTACCACCTGGATGGACCTTTCCGAAGAAGACCGCACCATTGTCACGGCCATAGAGACCAGCCCCACCTGCGCCGAAGTTCCCGCTGAAGTCGGCTTGATTGAACGGCGTCCGAAAGCCATCGAAGACCGCGTGGTAGAAGGGGCCATTCAGTTCGCCCCGCTCTGTCGGCACCAAGGTGCGCCCGACCCAGAAGTTCACGAGTTCATTAATCTCGAACTGTCCGATCGCATCGAGTATGCCGATATTGGAATCCCTCCCGAATTGAGCAGATCCACCAGTACCAGGAGTTCCACCTCCGCCGATGTAACAGTTGAAGCATTCGGTGTTGAACGCGAACTTGACGTACTTATGGATCCCTCCGTTGATATAGATACGAGCGTTGTTGACACCGAAGCTGTTGCTGTATTGTGCACCGCTCGCCGACCCATCTTCTACCGCATTGAAACTCATCCTCGTGCCCATGCCGATGGAAATAAACTTATCATCGTCGACCTTGATCGTGCCCCCAGCGTATGCGCTGGGAACGGTTGATACCATCCCGGCGACCAGCGCCATGATGGCCCCAGCGACCACAAACAGTGTCTTGACATTTTTTCTATCTATCTTCATGTGACAGTCTCCCACGCCCCGTTTGGTGATCCCATTGCTCGCTCATCATCGGTTCTCTCACCTCGACGGCGTCGTCGCTGCGCACGCCATTGTGCGCATCCTCCAACCCCTCACAGCTGATTCACCCTTCTCGGCCCCTGGTCGAGAATGACACCGACTGAGCTCTACCCGAATCGCAGGTGCGATACGTATAAGCCGAGGGGTGTCACAACGCTACTAGGCATCTGCCTAGGGTCGCCACGTAATGTCCCTAGGCGATCAGGCGCACCTATTCTCATAAGGGTTTTTGCTGCGATCGACTCATGCGAGTGAAGCGTAACGCGCAAGACGAGATCACAATGCCTGGTCGCCGCATGCGAGATCCGCTTCACGAGGAAGGCACGCTAAGGCGAGTTCGCCACGAACCGTCATACACAATACAGGCTTGAGCAAGGAACCCGGAAGGTTAGTCGGGTGCGAGGAGGCCATGGACGAGGGCGTACTTTGTGAGTTCCGCCGTCGTGTGGAGATTGAGGAGGGTCATGACCTGCGATTTATGAAACTCGACCGTCTTCGGTGAGATAGCGAGCGCCGACGCAATCTCCTTGACCGTCTTCCCTTCTGCCACGAGTTGCAACACTTCTCGTTGGCGTGCAGTCAGGGGCTTGTCCTTCAGAGCCGCAGGCATCTTCCCTGAAATGGCCGACTCCACCAAGCCTTTTGCGACCAGGGGGGTGACATAACATTGTCCGTCCATGACCGATTGGATGGCTTGAAGTAACTCTGAACCAGCGGATCGTTTGAGCAGATAGCCTGAGGCGCCGGCCTTGAAGGCTTCACTCACATAGGCCTGGTCGGCATGCATCGTCACGAAGATCAGTTTGGTGTGAGGCAGCATCTTCTTCAGCTTCCTAGCGGCATCGACCCCGTTGAGCTCCGGCATCGAGATATCAAGGGTGACAATGTCGGGCTGAAGTTCCTGAGCCATTCGAAGCAGCGTCCGGCCATCCTCCGCCACGCCGACGATCTCACATCGATCCTCCAACAGTTTTCGGAACCCGTCCAGCACCAGCGTATGGTCGTCGGCCAAGAGAACCCGTGGTTTGCTCATGCCTCCCCCTCCGGAACGAACACCACCACCTGCACCTTCGTTCCCTTCCCCACAGAGGACACAACTTGCAAATCCCCGTGTACCAAGGCCACTCGCTCTTTCATGCCGAGCAACCCCAATCCATGCGATCCGTTCCGGGATTGCTCGGAGTCAAATCCAACTCCATTATCTGTAATCGTGATCATCAGTTCAGATTGAAACCCGGTCAGCTCCACATCGACTTGAGTGGCCTCAGCATGCCGAGCCACGTTACTGAGACTTTCTTGGGTCACGCGATAGAGACAGGTCGCAACTTCCTGGGGGACGGCTGCGAAAATATTCTTGTGCCCAAAGCTCCCTCGGATATGGCTTCGAGCGGTGAAATCCTCCACCAATCGCTGCAGGGCGATCGGAAGGCCGAGGTCGTCGAGGATGGAGGGATGAAGCTGATAGGCCAAGTGCCGCACCACATCGGACAGCTCAATCACACGGTCTTGTATTGCGCAAACAGCTCGTCCCAGGTTGCCCGGTGGGGAGCTGAGTTGCTTCCCCACTGCTTCAATATCCATGGCAAGAAGCGCAAGCTGTTGATTGATGTCATCGTGCAGATCGCGCGAGATACGGCGCCGCTCGTCCTCCTGTACACGCAACAGTTGGAGCGCCAACTTCTGCAGGGCTTGCCGGCTCTGTTCGAGCGACTGCTCGGTCTGTATCCGTTCAGTCACTTCAGCGACCAAAGATTCGTTGGCGGCAGCCAGCTCTTGTGTTCGGGCCTGCACACGCCTATCCAAGGCGTGGTTGAGTCGTTGCAATTCCTCTTGGTGCATGAGGCCCTGCTGCTCCGTCTCTTTCCGCGCCGAGATATCACGCACAAACGCACTGAACGTGTAGGCCCCCCCCTGCCCCAAGGACGGTGAGATGGCCAGCTCTATCGGGATCTCGTGCCCATCCCGGTGGCAACCAGTGATTTCAACCCTGGTATTCACCATCGGTCCTTTGCCGGTCGCGAGGAAGTGCCGCAATCCCTGCTCATGGGCTTCCCGGTATTGTGGAGGAATGATGGTGGAAGAGAGGAGTCTCCCGATGGCCTCTTGTCGGGACCAGCCGAAAATCTGTTCAGCCTGGATATTCCAGTCTGTAATGACTCCAGCTGCATCCATACCAATGAAGCCATCAAGCGCCAATTCGACGATGCGCCGCGTATGGGCTTCACTCTTGCGCAGCGATGCTTCGGCCTCCACAGCAAACGCACGCTCCTGCTGCGCGTGCTGATATTCCTTCCGCACACGATTCACGGTCCAAACCAAGAGTCCAAACGTCGGAACCGCCACGGCGCCGCCCGCGAGGCCAAGGTTCCAGAGGACTTCTCGAATCGGCGCCAGCACGTCGCGCCGATCCATACGCATCAGCACCGTCCAATGCATACCCTCAAACCCGCGATCTTGGGCGAGAGTCCTGGCATACCCAGTGATAACCGGCACATGGCGATGCTTGTGTTCCTCCTCGACGTAACCGAACAGGGACCGTTCACTTATCAGCGCCGATGGTAGGCCAAGGTGCTTGAGATTGACGAGGCCCTTATGCTCAAGATCCGAATCGATGAAGGCCATCCCCTTCTCAGTCAAAAACTGGTATTGCAGCGCTCCCCAAAATCCCTCCCGCTGCCGGAACGCCAACAGGGTCCTCGTCATGACGTCTTCAAGCCCGGGAATTCCCACCCGTGTCGTCACGACTCCCAGAAATTCCCCGCGCGGTCCTATGATGGGAGCCGTCACGGCTATGGCATCAGGACCGCCCATCACTGCAAATGGCTCCACATCCCCCATATGGACCCCTTGCCCGTTACGCATGGTCTGAAACCAGGGTTCGGCGCTGTAGTCCCGCCCCACTGTGGTCGGGTCGGTCGCAACTATAATTTTCCCGCGTGTATCAGTGGCGCCGATCCATAAGTAATCCGGGTAGGCGGTTCTCAGCCCGGCGACATAGGCCGACTGAAATTCACGATTGTGTAACTGCACGCTGAACGTCCTTGCCATCATCAGGACATCGCCATGCCGTTCAATGAGAAATCGGTCCAATTTGTCCGAGACTTCGGCAGCTGTCTGGGCAAGGGTTTCGCCTGCGGTCGCCACCATGCGGGTTTCGACGTAGCGGAACGCGAGTGTGCCGATACTCAACATGACGACCGTCAGCACGCCGAGGAGAACCGGCAGCCAGGAATAGGGGCGGGCTGCCCTGGCTTCAGACATGGTGATTCACCCTTATTTGCCCCGTTGTTGCTGCGACATCGCCTGCACAATAGACACTCGCCGATTGGCTACTTGTACAACGCAGGGTTGTCTTTCTCCGGAATATCCGATTCATCCATTCTGATTCACTGGAGGGCCTGCTACGCAAGGAGGGGGAAAGGCCCTTCCGGTCATTCTGTCTGTGTAGACAGGACGCCATTGTCCTTTTCTTCTATTCCGGCTGAAGCGTTGGACGTTATTGTCCAATACTCAGCCGGTTCAATTAGGATGGGTATATTCGGAGTCTAGTCCCCTTCTGTCAAGAGTAGAATAATGACGCATAACCTGGATGACATTGCCGATATCCTCGCCCTGTTGGTTATGCTAGACTGCGCGCTGTTATACAAGGCAAGTATCGACTATGTCTCACCATCCACGACTTGCGTATCTCCTCGTAACCGGAATGATCCTGGCCTTGTCAGCCTGCGCAACAGCACCTGATCTTGACCTCAAAATCCATGAATCCGAACGCGGAGCGGTGTATGTGGAACGGATTCCCGATCGGTCGTTTCACGCCTCCCACCCTTTAACGTTATCGGCAGATACGATGGCTCGGGTTCTTCGCGGAATAGTCATTACGGAAGGCCGAGGGACCTTGGGATACTTAAACCCAGGCAAACCGGAGGCAGCGCGAGTGTTTGAGGACGAAGAGGTGCAGTATCTGACGCCCCTCTTAACTGAGGGGCTCAAGAGAGCCGCATCGGATCAGCAGGTTGGATTCCGGATCGTCCAGAGCAGTACAAAGACCGCGGCACCGTCTGCGGGGCCGGTCTTTTGTCTGTCCGATGTCCGATTCCCCGGCATCTGTGCAGAACAGCCGGCAGGGTCGACAATAGAAGAATCGACGGAGGGCACAGTCTATGCCTATGGACAGTCGCTCTATCTAACCTTAACCGGATACCGACACAGAATGGAACGGACTGGGTCAGATAACATGGCTGCTTGGCGGGTTGTCAATCCTACAGGATTGACCAACCGCACGGTGCATTTCGTCCCTGAATTAGCCAAGCGTCCCGATAGCTACCGAACCCCGCACTCAACCGACGCAACAATGGTGATCGATTACACCCTGCTTGCCACAATGCCAGCCGAATCGGACGCACGATCGACTGCCGCTCAGTCTCCGGCGCCTGCGAAGGGGAAACCCATTCAGCGAGATACCGATCTGGACGAGTTGCGAAAAGAATTGCGGGACATCAAAAAGAAACTAGCGGATCAAGAACAGGAGCGGACACGCTCGACCTCTTCCTCACCCAAGAAACTCATACCCAGAACGATTCCTTAGCCAGGCAGCCCGCGCCTAGCCACGCTGTTTCTCGACCCGTTGATCGAGTTCTCCGGCCAAGAGTACGGCTTCGGCTATCTCGCGCATCGACTTTCTGAAATCCATACTCTGCCGCTGAATGAGTTTGAAAGCCTCTTCTTCAGTCAACTTCTTCGAGCGCATCAAGTAGCCCTTGGCCCTCTCCATGAGCTTTCTGACCGCCAGCGCTTCCTGCATTTCATGGGACTTCTCGATCAGGGTCGTATGCTCGATGGCGACCGCCGCCTGATTGGCGATGGCCTGGAGCAATTTGACTTCTTCTCCGGTGAACACATGCGGAACGGATGTATAGCTATTGATCACGCCCAGAGCCTTCTCCCGCACCATCATTGGCACCGACAGCAATGAGCACAGCCCTTCCTTTTTGGCCATATCCGGATACAGATAGTCCCGCTCTGTAAGGACATCCAGCACGATGATCGGTCGGCGGTCTTTCACGGCCCGACCGCTGATCCCCCGCCCAACCTTGATGTTCGGCTTACGGCGATACTGTTCGCTCAGGCTCTGTGTCGCCGCGATCCGCAACTCTCCGCTGGGCTCGTCTAAGAGCATAATCGAGCAGATCTTGGAGTTCATCATTTGCGCGGTCATCGTGACCAGAAGTTGCAGCACGTCTTTGATCAACCGATTGGAGGCCACTGTTTCCGAGACCTGCGACAGCGTCTCTACTTGTAAGGCTTTGCGTTGCATTTGATCATAGAGCCGCGCGTTCTCGATCGCCCCTCCGACTTGATTGGCGATCGTCGAGAGAAGCGCGATCTCATCGGGTTGATAGCGTTTGGGGCGCTTATGTTG
The DNA here is from genome assembly GCA_038200765.1 of Nitrospirales bacterium. Lineage (GTDB taxonomy): Bacteria > Nitrospirota > Nitrospiria > Nitrospirales > Nitrospiraceae > Palsa-1315. Next base: position 1,992 of record JBBRRK010000176.1, on the reverse strand, counting down.
GACATTGATCACGCCGACCACTTCTTTTTTAGCCATGATCGGTACGGAGACAAAGGCTTGATAGCGGTCCTCGGGAAGGTTATGGAAAAACTTGAACCGTGGATCGTCGTTTGCGTTGCTCGGTATCACGACACGCGTCCGTTCCTGCGCGACCCACCCGGTAATGCCCTCGCCCAAACCGATCGTGATGCGGCCGATCAATTTCGGATGAGGGTTTTTCGACGCACGAAGAATCAGTTCGTCTTGGCTGTCCGACAAGAGGTACAGGAGACAGGCATCCGCCTTGGTGACCTCGACGACGACCTCGACGATATGCTTGAGGATGGCTTCGAGGTCAAGTTGGTTGCTGATTGACGCAGAGATCCGATGCAGCACATCGACCTCGCGGGTTTTTTCCCGCAATGCCTGTTGGAGATGAGCCACAGATGGCGTGCGTGTGGTCGTCATTGAGAGTTACCTTAGGACACGAGCTTTCGACGGACAGAGTGCGCTCGTGGTTGACGGTCACTCGATGCGCGGCTCACACGGCCATGATTGCGCCGAAACCACGCGGCACAGACCTGTCGCTCGATCGGATGAATGACTGTTTCCCCTATCCGCACTGGCCATACCCCAACAACCTGCCCTCCGACTACCTTCTTATCATGTTGCATGGCGCCCCAGAGGGACGTAAAGGACGGCGGTGAGACCTGTTCAGCCAAGCCAGCACGTTGCACCAGACTTCTGATCCGCTCGACCACGTCTCTCCTGCACAGGCCCATGTGAAAAGCCAGCCCCGCTTCTTGCACCAACCCGATCCCCACCGCTTCTCCATGGATCAACCCGCGATAGCCTGAGAGGGCCTCCAGTGCATGTCCAATGGTGTGACCATAATTGAGAATACGCCGGCGATCCAATTCTCGTTCGTCCTCGGCAACCACCTGCGCTTTGATCTCGCAGGATCGTTTGATCGCGTGGAGAACCGGCCCTTCCGCGAGTGCCAAGAGCGCAGGCATTTCCTGCTCCAGAAAGGCGAAAAACTCCTCGTCGGCGATAATACCGTATTTGATCACTTCAGCTAACCCAGCGATCCATTCGCGACGTGGCAGAGTGCGCAACGTGAGAGGGTCGATCAATACCGCGCGCGGCTGGTAAAACGCCCCGATGAGATTCTTTCCCAGCCGATGGTCCACACCCGTCTTGCCCCCGACACTGGAATCGACCTGCGCCACAAGCGTGGTGGGCACTTGTACGAATGGAATTCCTCGTTGATAGATCGCAGCAGCAAAGCCGGTGATATCACCGATGACCCCGCCACCGAGGGCCAGCAACAGGGACTGCCTTTCGAACTTGTGCTTGGCTAATACATCGAGAATCTTGGCGATGGTACCGAGCGTCTTTGTTCGTTCTCCCGGCGGCAAAATAATTGAAGTCGGGTCGTATCCCGCCTTGCAAAGCGAGCGGAGAGTCCTTTGAAGATAATGGCTTGCCACATACCTATCTGTCACCACCCCGATCTTCGGTGAAGTCGTCATGGCCCTAAGCCGATCACCCACCGTCGCAAGTAACCCAGGAAGAAGGACGATGTCGTAGCTCCGCTCCCCCAAGGTGACCGGCACGATCTGTTCTGCCACAGCGACCCTGCTCAATGATGGGTTCTCCGGACCTGATCGACCAGTCGCCCATCCGATTCTTCTTGGATAGGAAAGTCTGGATTCACGAACGGCTTTGCCGTCGGCGATGATGAATTGCGATGACTGACATCGGGATGGATGGTACCACAACGGTTCAGAAACTAGAAGGTTTTCAGATGCTCCGCACGGCCCAAAGATCGCATTTCACAGCCTCAGAAGTCCGCTCTTAGAGGGGGCCCCGCTTGTTTGGACAGAATGTTCCAGTTCTTAAGTGGCGCCTCGCGGTGTTCTGCCTATGCGGCGGTGCGCCGTGCAGGCAGGTTGTCAAAGTACACTCCATCCGGCGTGTGACCGTCAAGCGCCCGATGCGGCCTGGTCT
>JBBRRK010000175.1:0-8775 GCA_038200765.1 Nitrospirales bacterium | reverse complement strand
GGGAAGGAGGGTGAGAACAAGAATAGAAACGGATCCATAGCTGGCGAAAAGCAACGTTGTGACCAGCAACGTCGCGCACAAGGACAACCACCACACATCATCTTGGATGGTCTGCCGCATCTCAACGGCAATGACGCTGGGGCCCGTCATGATCAACCGAACGGGAGCTGTAGCAGGTGAAGTTTCGGTGGCCGGTATGAAGGCCTCTCTAATTTGCCCTTGTAGTTGTTCCTGGGATTCCATATCAAAACCGGCCGCATGCGTCTCCGCCACGAGTAATGCGCGCCGCAGGTCCGACGAGAACCACACTCCTTGGTATCTCGCCGGAGCCGTCCAGGTCATCCAGGTGTGAAGGATCTTCATGAACTCACCGGAGGGATCGCCTGGGATCAGTTCCTTGACCATAGACGATAGTGGAGAGGTGAGATCGCTCAGCCGCAGCTCAAGGGAGTCACGAAGATGATCTCGACTGAACGTGGACTCCTGCACGTCTGGACTGAGCACATACCGATTTTGAAAGAGGCGTTCCCGCTCCTCCTTTGTCCAGGCTTGCTCCCCATTGCCGACATAGTGGAACGAACCACTATTGCGCATCCAGGTTGCCAACTGCATGCTGGCTTCTGCCAGCAGATCGGCATCCTCTCCCTCCAGAGCGATAAGAATGTACCGTCCGGTCGCGCCTGTTCGCAGTTCAGTGAGCAGCAGGCGTTCTATTGGTGTGGCACCTTCCGGCAATAAGCGGGAGAGTTCGGTCTCCACGCGTGTATGCGTCGTCACGAACCATGCTCCGAGCCCCAGCCCCAGGCACCAGATCAGAAGCGTGACCCAGGATCGTCTGGTCACGGTGCGCCCGTTGTGATGATCATGACAGATCGATCTCCGTCTGGGGCTCGGATCTCAATGCTACCGATGTGTTCCCCTTCTCCGGAGAACCGAATGGACTCCACCAGTTCCTGCACGGCCTTATCCAGTGGACGCAAAATCAAGACCCATCGTTGTGGCTCACCTTGCAGCGTCACGTTATAGAAATGCCTCAGGGTGACGACATCATTGGCGAGCGTTGAACGAAAGACTTCAATAAATGCCCGCAGCACAGGGTAGTCGTGCAATGAAAGGGTCTTCTTCGTACCCTTCGTCTTGCTCTCGAAGAGGATCGTATCGCCTTCAACGAGGTAGCGTTCGTTATGAGGAACGGTGATATGTTTCTCGAGTCCCGTCGGAGGAGTGAAACGCAAGATGCCTTGGGTCTTCAATGGTTGGGTGAGCAGGTTCGAAAATGCAGTCTCTTCAAACTGTGCTTCCGCCGGCCGGTTCTTGGCCAGGCTCTCAATAAGCTGGTCCACATTCCAGTCAGTTGGTCCTGCCTCGCGCTCATACTGTGGCGGCGTCTGGGCCAGGGACACCGGCGCAGGACACGGCAAGAACAACCAGATGAGGAACAGGGTCGGCAGTCTCAACGACCAGCTACCGTTGCTCTTCCCAAAAGTCATAAAAGTTGAACCAATTGTCGGCCGCGAGGCGGCAGTGGGATTCCAGACGGTCGGCGTAGCGTTGGGTCCATTGCTGAACCTCCTGATCTCGATGCCGCCGGTCGATCGTGATCTCTTCGGCGAGCAACTCGAAATGGATCTCGTAGCGGTTGCCTCCACGATAGAGCCCGAAGAAGAGAATGACCGGTACCTGTAAGATGCTCGCGAGCCACATGGTGCTGGCAGGGAATCGTGCAAGTTTCCCGAAGAACGTGCAGGATGTAGTCTGATCCTGTTTCACGAGACGATCCGTCAGAATGCCCACTATCCCTCCCCGGTCCAGACATTCCTTGACTTGCAACATCGTGTTCGGCGAACCGGTCTGTATCACCGTGTCGGCGAATGCAGGATTCAAGTCATGAAAGAGGTCTCGGATTATCGGCATATGCTGCTCGTACATCAGGACTTTGATTTCGGCATCCTGCCGGGTCAGTCCGATGGCACGCACGATATCGAAGCTTCCAAGATGCGAACCGAGCAGAAGACATCCTCTGCCACGAGCCACGCGATCCGTGAGCAAGTCGAGTCCCTGTATATCGATGTCAAAGCGGTTGCCTTGACCGGCGAGGAGATAGACACTATCAAGAAGCGTCGCCGCGAAACGATGATACTGCCGATACAGGTCACGCCAGCTGATTGGACGTCCCAGCGCTCGAATCAAATAGGGTCGGATGGCGCGACTTGACTCCTTCGAACATACCAAATAATAGACGCAGATCGGATAGAGCAAGGCGCGCGCGGCTGGACGTCCTACGGATAACGCCATCCAGATCATGAAGCGTGACGCGATTCGGCTGCCGCGCTCACGTTGCCGCAACCACCCCGCACTCACAAATCACCCGTGGAATCATCGGCGACGATGCGGTATCGCATGCAGCCACTCGCAATGAGTCGAGACCCGGTGGTGCAGGTGAACTCCATTGCGCTATCGCCCTGCCGGTCCAATTTGATTGTGAGAGGCTCTCCGGGGTTCAGAGGCGAGATGAACTTCGCCGACGGCATACCCACAAACTCGATGCTCTCTTTGGCCATCTCGCGGATGGCGTTCATGATTTCTCCCAGCATCACGACGCCAGGGACCACAGGGTGGCCGGGAAAGTGTCCAGCCAATGATGGATGGTCCGCATCGATTGTAATGATGCGCTCAGGTCCCATGTCGCTCCTCGTTGTGAAGCTCGTGCAGCAGTCCGACCAAGGCTTCTCTCGTCAGCTTGCCGGTCTCGTTACGGGGAAGGTCGGGAACCAGGTAAAGTGGTCTGGGGAGAAATACTGGATCAATGACTGTTCGAAGCGCCGACAAAATGTGTTCGGCAGCTTTATCAGGCGCAACAACGAAGGCGATCAGACGTGTGACTGCGGTTCCTGTTTCATCCGGAAGGAAGAACACTCCATCCTGCACACCCTTGATCTCGTTCAGTTTCTGACTCAGGTCGCTTAAGGAACCCCGGTGCCCACCGATGTTCACCAGATCAGTGCCACGTCCATGCAGCACGAACCGGTGCGGCCCTTGCAACGACACCAGATCTGGAAAGTGGACCGGCTCACGCAAATACGGGGCGTGCAGGGAACACCCGGTTGATTCCTGATGCAATGTGATACCATCCAACACGTGCCAGCTGTTCTCGTCGGCCGTCTGTCTTGTCGCGATACTCCCGGCCTCCGTGAACCCATACACCTCATAGACTCTGGTGTGGAATAGGGTCTCGGCTTCTTTTGCCAATGGGCTAAGAAGGGGTGCGGTCGCAGAGAGAATGCACTCCAGGGGAGGCAGCTGTGAGCGAGCCGTGACACAAGCCCGGATATGTAAAGGCGTGGTGACAAGCATGCGCGGCGATGGCAGTTCCGCCAACGCCAACCGCACATCTTCAGGAAACAGTGGACGTCCCACATGAAACGCCATCCCATGTTGAATGGGAAGCATGATGGAGGCTTCGAGCCCGTACATGTGTTGATGAGCAACTGTCGCCACGACGGTCATTTGATCGGAGCTCTTGATCCCCAGTCGGACTCCCGTGCTCCGAGCGACTGCGACTAAGGATCCCCATGTTTTGGAATGTGGACGGGGTTGCCCCGTGGTGCCTGACGTAAAGGCCACTATGGCTAGATGGTCAATGGGGATCTGGGGAACCTTTTCGGTGTCGGTCGGAAGCCCTGTACCCTTTCGGATCTGATAGGAGGGGAGTGGTTCAACTTGTTCCGTGCCATCTACCAGGCAATAGCTGTTGCTGTATTCTCGAGCGATCTGAGCCAAGATGCCCGGCGCGCGACTTGGAGGAAGCAGTGTGGTCTGTCCTCGGACCAAGGCAGCGGCGAATCCGACCAGAAATAGATAACGGTCATTCGCCAGATTAATGACCGTAGGTTTTTCAGGAAGCAGGTCAGCAAGGGCCCCCACATCGGAAAGAAATCGGCCATAAGTCATCGAGCAGGCGTTCTCCCAAGCCAACACTCGGTCAGCGTGGTAGAGGCTGAGCAACGCGGCGGTGTTCATAGAGCCACCTGCTGCTATTTCGTGCGATGTTTCTCGATCGACTGACAGAGCGAACGGAGTGACGCGAAGGTGGCGACAGTGTCTGGATCATCTGAACGTATCTGATGCCCATAGGATTGAAAGATTGCAAGAGACAGTTCGAGCGCATCAATCGAATCAAGACCCAGGCCGTCACCGAAGAGAGGCTCTTCCGGCCGAATTTGTGCTGGGTCAACTTTTAGCGTGAGTGTGTGCACAATGAGTTTTGCAACTTCTGCTTCCAGAGGTGATACATCAGACACGGATCGGTTCCTTCCGTGCGGGCCGGGCCCGCTCTTACCCTTGCCCCAAGACCTTCTACCAACTTCTTCTCTGCCCTGTCAAGAAAAGGGCACTGAAGCCTGCAAAGGGACAGCCATGGCTCGCTATCAGGTTCTGTCGCAAGTTTTCTTTCGGAGTCCATTCCGCTATGCTCCTCTGTCGAACGTGAAGTCGTGGAGGGGTACGATGCTCGACTTTAAGGGGAGTCATTTCGAGAAAGAGATCATTCTGTGGGGCGTGCGCTGGTATGTTGCCTACCCTATCAGTTACCGCCAGTTGGAAGAGATGATGCAGGAGCACGGGTTCTGTCGCAAATAGCAAAAATGGGTGTAACGAGATGAATGTTCATCTCGTTGTCGATGAGAAAATCCCTGTAAAATGAACAATCATTGTTTTGGCGGCACAGAGTATTTCCTGATTTTTGACATCAAAAACGATTTTTGCGGCAGAACCTGGTCTCGCTCGCGCTTAAAAACTCACAACCCCGAAAAACCACAACACCAGAACCAGCGTTAGGGGAACGCCAAGTAACCATAAAATTATAGGCATGGCAATCTCCTCTTCAAAGGCGATTTTCGTTCGGCTTGTTTCTCTGTCGCCTTCTAGGTGCGAATAGGGCCAGCCCCGAGGACTGGCCCATCAATGACTCTGCACCCTCGAGCCGGCTTGCCTGATTCGAGGGTGGAGTCATTCATACGACGGGCATCATTTCCCGTGATCGGCATCAGTTTCGTGGAGCGAATCGCGGCCGGGTTCCTTTCCCTCACCGGCATCAGTTCCTCGGGCCGAGCGAATCGATAGCGCGTGATTCTTATCGTTCACCGTCGCTTCAATACGATCACCCTGCTTAAAGTTTCCGATTTTCTGGGTAGTTTTGTCGATATGCATGCGCACTTCCTTACCGTCCTGCCCCTTAACGAAATAGTTATCCCCTTCGACACGTAATACTTCGCCTTGGATCATCGTACCGTCTTTTGCCTGGTCACCCTTCATCTCATCGCTCATTTGTTTTTCACCAGGCTCCTGACCGCCTTGCCTACGATCAGATTGGTCAGCTTTCATTTCGTCTGTCGTCGGAGCCCCATAACCTGCCTGCGCGACATGGTACAGACCAAAGCACAGCAGGAAACCACACGACAGGACACCGACGACTTTGGGAATCGATACCATGGGAACCTCCCGGGCTTAATGTAAAACATGCATACCGGAGTCTTGCTCTCTGAGCAATTTTGACCAGTCAGGATTCCCGGACAGAGCGATTCGTGACCAGATGGATCACTAGCAACATGATCCCGATCAAGAACAGGATCCAGGAAATCTGGACCGCCACTGCGGCCACCCCGGCCAGATTCAGGGCTCCGGCAATCACTCCAACCACCAAGAACATCAGTGGGTAGTACAGCATATTGTGCTCCTTTCAATGAGACGATTCGCAAGGATCATGGAATCCTCGATGGACCCACAGCTCACACATCGCACACATTCCATGCTGCGGAGCTGCTTCTCACGGAAGCTGCTGACGGAACCATCCCAATCCTCGATCACCAGGAACCCACCACATCGTGTGCACGCCATAAATTCTCCTCTTCCGTTCTAGTTGAGAGCCGTGGACGCTGTTCACGTGCCAGGCGACGATTAGACGCCTCCTCTAAACCATATAACTATGCTGGACCTTTAGCCGGATGGAAACTGACCCATATTGCTCAGTTTCAAAAATTAATGATGCGAGCAATATGACGCGTCCCCTATGCGAAGCTCATCAGAAATAAGGGGATTTGTAGGACGATGAGGAGGGAAGTCTGGACAACACCTCGTTCGTCTGTACAGGCTAGTCAGCCCCGCATGAACGGAGGGGTTTACATGGACCTAATTAGCCATCGATTCAGCACGACGCTAACCACCCAAGAGGCGATCAGCGCGGAGCCGCGCGCAGATTCCGCAGCGGCTCTGGAACACAACCGGTCACGCGGACACTTGCGTATAAGCACCGTCGGTGCTGGCACGTAGGATGCCCCACTTTCCGCACACTTCTTTTGCCGAGCGCGCTTCACAGTTCGATAGCCGGTTTACTCGCTTTTCTCACGTAACATCCATAATTTATATCTAGGTAACTTCCCAGCTACGTTCCTTGTTTGCTCCCGATAGTTGTCCTTAATGGTCCCTAACTGTCCTAAGCAGGCCTAAGCAGGGTACTTCCCACCATCATCGCACAGCGGTATGGTCAGCATGGTGCTGAGCCGTACCAGCAGAAAAGACTGGGCATGAAGAAGGATTTGCTCACGGTGAAGGAATTGGCGAGGGAGCTCCGCATGAGCCCGAAGTCCATCCAGCGGGCCTATCGCGAGGAGGAGATCCCGGTGCTAATGATAAAAATCGACGGTCGACTGGAGGGTTTTATCCGTTCGCCATGACGTGTAGGCGAACGGCACGAATGAAGTTTGGTTTGGTGGGCCGTGTAGGGGTCGAACCTACGGCCCGCTGATTAAGAGTGGCAGAAGGCCAATGATTCGAACCGCTCGATGTTGCGAAGGTTTCCCCGTTTTTTCTTTGCGAACAAGGGCTTGAGATGATTCTATAGATTCCATTGATTCTGTAGAATTCGATCCATGTTGCAGATTTTTAGCACAAATTTAGCACAGCGCCACGCCACGCGAAGTGGCAGAGTTTTATTCAGATGTGATCCAACTCGCGATAGTCTCGATCACGGTGGAGAATCCGTGCGAGCTTCACCACCTTAGCCTTCTCGTCGATCGCATAGACAATGCGATATTCGCCCTGTGTGACACGAAAGCCGGTGAAACCCCGGTAGGTGAAGTGAGCGAGCTGTTCAGAGTCCGGAGGACGAGGAGCGCGACGAAGACTCAGGATCTTGAGAAAGACTTGGCGAAGGCGCTTCGCATCGGTATGCCCGAGATCTTCCAGTGTGCCGAAGACCGCCTCTGAGAATTCGAGTGAATAACTCACAGGCCGAGACGACGGGTCACTGCATCGAGCGGGAGGAAGCGATCATCCTTCAGGCTCTTGGTAAGAAGCGCTGACTCGTACCGATCTTCGAGATCAGCAAGGCGCTGGAAGTCTTCGTAGCCGAGGATCACGGCAGTGGGGCGCCTCCCCTTTTTGACAATGATCCGCTGTCCCTGATAGCCGGCTTGAGTCAACACCGCTGAAAAGCTGGCTTTGGCCTTAGTCGCCGTGATCGTATTCGGAGCGTGAACTGTGTGGTGTTTCTTCATGAGATGCATTCTAGCCGATCAGGTCATACAGGTCAAATAGGACACTTTTGGTATTATTGACGTCTGTCTATCACCTCTCCAGCAACGACAATCCCCTGCCCCCTTGGAAGGGAAGCTCCCCGGAAGGCCGGAGGCTTCCCAGTCAAGAAGCTCAAGGCTTCAAGGCATGAGTGGCAATCCACTCCCTGGCCTCACGCGCGACAGTGAGCAGGGCTCAAGATCATTAAGAACAAACGAAGTCCAATTGCGCCACGCGCCAGACTGATCCTTGAACGGCAGAGAGAAAGTGGTTGCGAAGAACGGTTCCTTCTCGCTGACATTCTGCCAGATCGTCGCGTTGATGTTGCCGCATCACGGCGTGTTCGCGGGTTGTGTGTTGGTCGCCATCGTGTGTTCTCCTGTGTTGAAATGAAGGTGGTTCTCTCACAGGCAGAGGAGAGCCCACGCACAGTGCACGGAGGACACGCGAGGCAGAGGCCAGAGCCGGCGTGCCGGGGAGGAACACGCGGCGGGAGTGACAGGGGAACTGGCGCGAGCGGTGCGCCTCGCAGGTGATAGCTGGTCGGCCACTGCCAGGGCACCCACAACAACCATGGTGGGTGTGCGGTAGAACAGGGTGGCGGCTGACTCCGACTCGCGACCAGATCCAGAGGGTCGGTTCAGAGGAGCGAACAGGGTGTTGGGATTGTCGCGATGAATCGGATTCAGCGGATTGTTGGGGTGGTCCTGGTTCACGGTACAGGCGTCGACGGGTGACTCCGGTGAGCCAGTTCGCGCACGGGGAGCGGAGTTTTGCGGGCACCGGCTCTGAGCCACGTAGTCGAGGCCCGCGCGAGGGCTCGAGCCACACTGTCTGAATTCACGCACGTCCTTCGGATCCCCCGGACGACCCCTGCTGGCCTCGTCTCAATCGACCACACCGGAGTCACCCGTCGAAGCCTGTGGTTGATGTCCTACGTCGCCACATTCATGCACCATCTGCCAGTACACAGCCCGGCGCGCGTCCGGCTCGCCGGCCCCCACGTCCTCCCGTTCGCCGCGCGCGCGCTCCCACCGCCCTGGCCGGTCCGTCCCGGTTCCGGTGCGGCATGGTGATTGCTTGCGCGCCGGTTCATCATGTCCCCTACAAAATGTCTTGACAGTCCCATCGTGCAGATGCGACAAGACGGCTCCCACGGCTGGTTCGGAGCCCTGTGGGTGTTGTGGAGCAGTTTCCCCATGC
>JBBRRK010000174.1:0-8794 GCA_038200765.1 Nitrospirales bacterium | reverse complement strand
CACCTGTTCCAGTGTGTGTAATCCTTGGGTGTGTACTGTCACGATCATGCCTCCATGATCCCAACTTCCACCCCTTCAGGCTCATCTCACCGTGGATTCACGGCGCTCCGTTCAGGCTCATGTGTCATTGGACAAGACTGCCCCTGGCACAACGGTCTATTCAGTGCTACTCTTGTTCCTTCACCGCATGGCCGTCACGAATCGGCCTCTGACGCGTGCGTCCTATCTGAAGAGTATCGGCGATGCCACAGATCTCTCCTCCGCATACGATCACCCAACCAAGATTCCGGCTCAACTTATTGCCGAACCTGCGCCTCGTCGCATGGTTCGTCATCTTGGCGATGTGGCCCGCAGTGACTCTGGCAGAAGTCCGAGTCGTGACCGCTCAGGGTGAGCATCGAATGGGCAACCGTGACACCAAAGAAGACGCCGTCCGCCTGGCCACCGAAGTGGCCAAACGAAACGCCCTGGAACAGGTCGCCGTCTACCTCGAAAGCGTCACCATCGTGGACGGTCTGGATGTGACAAAAGACGAAATTCGAACCTATACTGCCGGGATTGTCCTTGTCCTGGAGCAAACAACCAACACAACGGTCGATGGAGAGACCATCGTTGTCCGAACGAATCTGGTTGCCCAGATCGATACGGACGACGTGCAACAGGCCATCGCAGCCTTGCGGGAGAACGAGGATGCCCGGCATCAACTTGTCGCGCTGAAACATGAAAATGACCAACTACAACAGGACCTCAATGCGGCGAATCAGGCCTTAGCGCAGGCCTCGACCACAGAGCAAACACAGCAGGCGGTTCAGCGACGCCAAGACATTCTCAATCGAGTGCAATCGAACGCCATGGTGTCGCAAGCCTGGACGGATTGGGTGCTCGTCTCGACAGCCGGCTATTCCTCTTCTTCCTTGGTAGGGTTGGCCCAACTCCAAGCTCTGCTGACTGCCGCACACGGCCTCTATCCCACAAGCCCGCATGTCTACGTGGCGCAACACACGATCACCACCAAACAGCCGCCATTGCCGCCACAACCGCCCGTTCCCCCAGCTCCGGGAACAAGACAACCAACCATGCCGCGCCATCTGATCACACCGGCACCCGGATCGCCGACTGTTTCGAGAACATTGAACGACGTCACATACAAGACACCGACGGCGCCACCCCAGGCAACGGCAGGACAACCACCTGTGGCAAGACGACTCCCTCCCGCGATGCATCAGATCCATCCACCGCCCTTTCAGCAGATACCAGGCGTGCTCAATCAGAATCAGGTGGCGCCAAGGGGAGTTGATGGCAGCAGACAACGTGGTGGAGGCGGAGAAGGGAGGTAGCGAGTGAAGAATGGTCAATTGATTGTGGCGTTGATCGCCACGGGCTGCTCAGTCTTGCTGCCACTGCATTCGTTGGCTGCGTATGCAGGCGATGTTCGCAACAGCTATTCATCTGACCAGTACCTCGTCGGCAAGGGTCAGGGGAACATGGCGAAAGGCCCCATCATCTGTCAGCGGGTCTCGGAACTCTCTGCCCGCACCGACTTGGCCAAACAGATTCGCATCTTGGTGAAAGAGCACATGGTCGACCGAGTTCGCGAACGGACTGGCCGCGAGGCGGAACAGGACATCGAGCTCACCAGGGAGGAAATCGTTCAGGAATATCTGCAAGGCGTGAAGATCGTGGATCGCCAGATCGACGAAGAAAGCAAGACGTGCAGCGCCACCGCCATCATGCCGAAGAATCAAATCCAACCTACAGCAGCACCAGACCACCAGGAATCAATCCCAACCGTGGGTCGATAAATCATTTGGCTCAGCATAACCTCGATAGTCTACGCTTCTGAGGCAAGATGTGGCCTTTGCAGGATGCTCAAAAAGGCCATCAGCAAGGCCGCAACCGATGGAAGCACTGGAGGCGTACCATTTCTCACCCACCCACCCCAAGCTGCCAAGACAGCTTGTTCTCCGAGTGGGCTACGTTGAGGATGCTTTCGAGGTGAGAACGACGCTGATAGGCTTTTTCAGCATCCTGCTTATCTTCCGTTGCAGTCTGTGACCCACATCAGATATGTAACTCCCCCATGCCAATCGAGAATAATTTTCAGCACGACGAGATGTCACGCAAGAACCCCGGCGAGCGTCTCATCGTTCGTGAGATGACCCCGACTACTCTGTCGGAGTCGTCTTCCGGACAGGACGCCATGGCCGCCCTTGGCAACCATCTCTCGCAAGCCGGTGTCCGTATGGTCGTCTTGCTGCACGGCTCCATCATGGGAACCGACGTCTTCGGGGTGCAACGGTTGGATGAACTGGGCGGACTCAAGCGCGGCTATTCGCGCGGCGTGGCGGGACTCGATGCGTTATTGGCCCTGATGCGCGATGGCAGTAATGGCATTGCCCAGCTGCCCGGCGGGTTGAAGCCACCGCTCGCGAATGATGACGCGACCAAGAGATTGCTCGATGAACAGGTTGGGGATGCCGGCAATTTCACGAATGACTATGTGGAAATGATGACACAGTCGCTTAACCGAGGCCTGGATCGTCCGATCCATTGCGTCCGCGAGCTTTGGTCCTGTGAACACCACCACCTGGGCCGTGCCATGGCCGCGGTCTCGATGCTCGGGCGTCTTCTCGACTGGGTCGAGGCACACAGGCTGTGCCAAGGAGATCGGATCCTCGTACAGGCTCATGGGCAAGCGGGATTAATCCTCGCCCTCGTCTCGAACCTCTTCTGTGTGACCGCAAATAGTAGCCGGACGCGTCTGTTCGACCTCTTGTTGGATGTTGCCTCCCAGGGCAATCGACCGGACCTCGCCTCGACGATCCAACGTGTTGCACCATTGCTGTCGAATGGCACCCTCCTGAATGGAGCGACGCTGGACGTCGTCACCTTCGGCATGCCGGTACGTTACGGGTGGGATCTGTCAGGATTGGGCAAGCTGCTGCACATCGTCAACCATCGTACTCTCCGCACAGACGGAAAGACCTGGCTCTCGAAGATGGAGTTGCCCCAGATCACGATGGAAATGCCGATCGCGTGGGGTGGAGATTACATCCAAGAATTAGCCGTGGCCTGCAGCGATGCCGTGCCGACAACCGAAGCGGCAAAAGCCGCAAACAAAGCCGTATGGGAAATGGTCGAGCCGTTCGATGGATTCGAACGATGGCTGGAATGTGCCCGCCGCGCCGTCCGTATTTCAAGTGAAGGTCAGGGAATGCTCGCCGACTATAAAGACTCCACCGGGTCAACCAATGTGCGCGACCACTACTACGGCCACGCAGCCTATACCCGCATGAACGCGATGCTCTTCAATACGACCGAGATCGTTCGCACCCTCTATTCATAGAGGGTCATCCTCGACCACTCGCCGAAGGCAAGGACCGACTCTATAGGGCAGGTTTGAACAGAGCCTGCAGCAGGATACCGTGAGGCCTGAATCGTTACACGTGAAAGGTTTTTGAGGAACGCAGTCGCCTCTCCTACGTCTCATTTTTCACGTCTTATCTTTTAGAACTCTTGAGAGCGAAGTGAAGCTGCCGTCACGCCTAAAGGCGTCAACAGCACAAGAGCCGCCTTCACCAGCAGATGGTCATACGCCGAAACATCGTAGCTCCAGGTTCCATCGAGTCCAGCCACTGCGCGCGCACGATCGGAAGGACAGGCCGCGTCGGCATCCGTAATGATGTAGTGAATCCTGTCGCCCGCTTGGAGCGACACACCGCGTGCCAACAGTTCCTGCGCGGCAATCATCGACAGGGTCTGATGGCGGTAGGCCTGCGGTTCCTTCGAAAGCGATTTCGTGATGGCCAGCTCCTCAATGGTGGCATGACCGTCTTGAAGATAGCGCCGATAGGTGCGGACGATCTCCAAGGCCTGCGGGATCTGTTCACGCAACTCGGCCAACGTTCCTGCCTCACTCAGACAGCGCAGCACCTCTGCCTGTGCTCGCTTGACGAGCCGCGGCGCATCGCTCCGTCGCAGTTCAATCCCGCGCACTTTCATCCCGCCGTGTTCGAACAGCCCCACGAACTGATTCGGCACCGGCATGAGCGGATTGACCCGTGATGGGAAAAACCCAATCCAGCGATAGAATCCCTCTACACCGATCGAGAGCCCCGTCTGTTCGGTAATTGTCTGTGCGAGGCTGTCGTAGTCTGTCCTGACCGCGCCGGGCTTGACGAGCCAGAGCGAATCCACAATCGCGTGCAGCATGCGATAGCCGCGGCGCTCCGCTATCTCTTTCGCCTGCAACAAAATATCGCGGCTGTAGGCGGTGACCGCTTCGTGCGCTTCGATCCGACCGAATCGGGCATTCTTGTACCCCAAATAGCCGAACGAGACGACGAGCAGCCACTTGAGCGCCGTTTGGCGTTGATCGAGCACGGCTCTCGCGGTCGGCTGTGTCGCCGCTGCCATGAGCCGTTTGTACCGCGCGCGCTTGTCGAGCAACGGAGCCAATGTGCGAGGCACCAATCCCTGGCGATGACGGCAGGTGTGATGGCCGATCTCCGGCACCCGCGCGGTCGGCTCATCGCGGCAACATCGGCAATTGACCGTCTCAGGCGAGATATTGAAGCGCACCATGATGGAGGGATACATCGAAGAGAAATCCAGCTCACCGACCTGCTCGTGATAGCCGACGATCGGCGCAAAGACCAGCCCACCTTGATCGGTCTGCAACAACTCGAGCGCGGATTTGAAGGCTTCCGGCTCCTGCTTCCGGTAGGGAATCAGCAGATCGTCACGGCATGCCGTTTCTAGCTGCATCGAGGTGATCCCCGTCCCGGTCGTCGTGCGGGCCATTTGTTGCAGATCGACCTTCGTGACACGTGCCTGCTCGATGAGCCCGGCTAGGCCCGTTTCCGCCAGCGCAAAGGAATTGTGCCGATCAAGGTGCACCCGTCCCGACAGGGTGCGGGCGCCGGCATGGGACAAGATGCGGCCATATGAAAAATACGAATGGGGTTTCCTGGCGCCGATGGATCGATGGGGATCGCGATTGAGTGCGAGCGGCAGGCGCAGCCGATCCGCCATGGCGATGAGACGAGGCAGAAGATAGGAATCACCCCAGTCCGTCAGGAGAATGTCGGGGTCTTCCCGCACGAGCAGCTGGTGGAGGCGCTGAATCACGTCGGCATCGTCGCCTTCCAATTGACGCTCCTCTCCATCTAACCGCACCACGAGCGAGCCACCCCCACCATGATTCGGGTTGGGCGACAGACTGTCCGGCGACAGCTCCATGATCGTGAGCGGTGGGAGACCATAGTCCGTGTCCCAGGGCGACTCCAACGCCTGAATCGATTGAATCTGGCCTTCGGCTGTGAGATCCGCCTCGCAACGGACGAGAGGAAAGAGCTGCCGGTCGTAAAAGTAGCGTTGCGGCAGCGACACATCCACGTGAAAGAACTGCGCCTCTGGACAGGAACGGATCAGCTGTTGCGTGAGGGACGAGAATTGTGCGGGAGCGTGAACCGAGATTTCCAGAACCTGGGTTGGACGAAGCGCACCGAGTTCGTATCTCTCTACTTCTCTGATGCCGATGCGACAGGAGGCACGGCGGAGTAACCGAGACGCGTGCTCGCGGATGAACGGTGGAGCCGCCAGATAACAGGTCGGCACAAAGGGATCGACGGCCCTGATGCGACGGCCGTCCTCGCAAATGAGCCAGACAACCATGCCCTCTTGTGCCGGGTAGACATCAAGAAGCCACCCCGTGAGTTGAGTCGTGGAGCATGCGGGTTTCAAGGTTCATGACTTTCTGTTGCAACATGACGACCTGTTTCTGTTGTTCGATCAACATGGACAACAGCATCACCTCGAACGGCGTCTCACGCGCGAGATAGGCGCCGGCGGGCGCATGGTGGCGGGCGGCGGCGAACAACAGATCGAGCGCCTGCTGATCCTCACGCCGCAGCGCGCGCCGGTAGCGGCTCCACGAGTCGATTTCCTGCTGGACCAATTGCGTGAAGGTGGCAAGCGTGCGCCCCATGCCTACAACCGATTCCAGAGCTGGCGCGGAATCATCCAGCGTCTAGGCTCAGGCCCTCCCTCTTCTTGGAGCCACAGTCCGTCCTCGGCTTCACACAGGTCAATGACTCGGCGCGACTGCGCACGCAGCGCTGCCACAAATCGACTGCGCCCGCCTGATTCAGGCGGCGCGAGCGGGGTCACGCACAGCACTTGTACACCCTGGCCCGCCATGTAGCGCAGCGCCTCCGTCATGGCGCGAAAGAGGCGCGTGGCTTCCGGCTCCGGCACCGATTGATCGTACAAGGTGTCGAGGGGACCGGCGAGAATGACGAACCGCGCATCATAGGTGCGCAACGCCGACGGAAGACAATCCGTGACCAGTCGAACCATCTGATGGCAGGTAAAGGCCCGCGAGACGTGAATCTGTTGCAGCACGTGAGCCGGCGCCACCCGACTTGCACGAGCCAGCCGCCCCACCAAGAACGGGTCGAAGACATTGGCGCCGGCCAGATACAACACCGGCTCTCCGGCCAATGCGCGATCGACCGCGGCACAGAGACCTAGTCGATAGACCGACGACGGGCCGGACAACAGCACCAACCCCTTCGGCTGATCGGTCGAGACGGCATTCCGCCGTAATTCGGCCAACAGATGGCGAGGCGCCTCGATGACCGCGCTGCCATCCTCTGTGCGAAACGGAAGTTCCATCGCCTGCTGCTGCACGTGAACCATAGAACACCTCACGATTCGTTGAAGTGGCGAATCACGCCCGCGACAATGCCCTGAATACAAAACTCATCTTCTGACGACACGAGGATCGGCTTCATCGCGGCATTCGCCGGATGCAGTTCGATCCGGCCGTCCTTGCGGTAATACTTCTTGATCGTCGCTTCATTGTTGACCAAGGCCACCACCGTCTGTCCGTTTCGCGCCGTCCCCTGCTTCCGCACCACCACCAGATCGCCGGAGAGAATGCCATCATCCTTCATCGACTCGCCCTTGACTCGTAGCGCGAAGGTTTCTCCCCCGCGCAACAACGGCGGCAGCACCGCAACCAGTTCAGCTTGCGAGATCGGTTCGATCGGCGCTCCGGCTGCCACCATCCCCAACATCGGAATCTGCGCCGACCCCAACTGATCCAACGCCATCTCGACCGACAAGGGCACCTCCCACGTGCCGGCCTCATAGCGGCTGATCGTCATCCGGCTCAGTTGCAATACCCCCGCCAGCTTCGCCTGCGTATACCCCAACCGAACCCTCGCCTGTCTGAACTGTTTTGCCGTCATGTCACAAAATGTTACATACCAGGACAAGGGCTGTCAAGGGGGGAGGTGATTAAGGAAAAATGAAAGGGGAAGTGGCGATTACGGGTGTACGTCTGACATCTATTCTGGAACGAGGCGCCTTCAATCTGCTCAATATGCCCAATCATGAAATAAGGCTGATGGGAGTGATTGGAAGTGGTGATGGATGCCGGCTGAAATCAAAATAGCCCACTACCCCACAGTCGCAACTCATTGAACGAGCGTCGATTATGGCGTATTGTTCACGAACCGTAGTGGCGTGTGATACGGATAGAAATTGGCAGATCCGGCTCTTATGCGGATCGACCTAAACATTGTTGGGCCTCAACAGAGCCACCCTCTATGTCGACTGATCTTTCCCCAACACCGGTCGTCGAACTCCTGCAGAAGGCGGTTGTAAAAGGTCGCGAGTTCTCTTCGCGCCCGAGCCTGATACGGGACGTCAGTAAATTGTGGATCATGCAAGCCCGAGCTGCTATTGCCAACCTGTACGGCAAGGATGCACTCGAAGTTGACTTCTGGTGCCCAAAACCGGCGACTGAACCTGCCGCTGTTGACCCTCGAACCCTAATCCTTGACCGGTTGCCAGCGCTGGAAAGGCTGCTTGGCGTCCTCACTATCTCCGCGCCAGCCGGCAAGATCTTCATTGGTCACGGTGGCTCTGCTGAATGGCTCAAGCTCCGAATCTTCATGTCCCAGACACTTGCTCTACCCTGCGACGAGTTCAATATCGAACCTACGGCTGGTCTCCAGACGGGCACACGAATTGAGATCATGCTGAATTCGGCTCGCATGGCGTTCTTGGTATTGACGGCCGAAGATCGCCACGCGGATGAAAGCATGCACGCTCGAGAGAACGTGATTCACGAAGTCGGCCTGTTTCAGGCCAGGCTCGGGCCAAAGCGAGCCATCGTGCTTCTGGAGCAGGGCTGCAAGCGCTTCTCCAATCTCGATGGTCTGACCACAATCAACTTTCCTGCGAACGATCTCATGGCACGATCTGAAGATATTCGTAGGGTACTCTGGCGCGAGCAAGTCCTTGGTCCAACGAGTTGAGGCCTAACCCATCGCTCAAGCGGGAGCCAACGGCTGGCCGCTTAGCTCAAACGTTAGACTAGTGCAAGCGTGACGGACTTAAGCAAAGATCCACTGATCAACGCGGTTCACAACGGTATCAAGCGCGGCATTCGCGTGGCCCTTGAGAACGATTGCCTCGGGTCGGCAGTAATCCTGATTCTGAGCGGGATTGATGCTATGGCCTATATTGCGATGTCAGCCAGTCAGGATGATGTGACTCGCGGTGACTTCGTGAGATGGGCAGAGAAATACATTACGTTTCCTTGTAGCGAACAGCTTACCGGTTTGGATTTGTACGGAGCTCTGCGTATTCCGACGAAGTCGGCCACTGATTCCGAGCGAATGCGGCCACCCCTCGGAGCGGAGCGACGCACGCTCTCCAATGTTACTCAGTCGTGGCCGACTTCCGGTTTCTTCGCCAGCCGCTTCCGCATCGATTCTCC
>JBBRRK010000173.1:0-8845 GCA_038200765.1 Nitrospirales bacterium | reverse complement strand
AGTAACTCGAATCCCGCCGCCGCTCGCCGACGTTGTAGCCGATAGCCAGCAGATGGCAGCTCTTGTCGAACAGAAAATCATATTCCATGCTGGCGAAGTGACTGGCTTGACGTGCAAGTCCTTCGACGGCCGCGATTCGTTCTCTGGCGCGCTGGCTGGCCTTCCCAATAAGCCGCTGAAGGCCATCAACCCACGTGTTTCCCTCATGCATCGCCCCCGAGCCCAACCGATGTTCGATTGCCGGCTGACACGCCACGTCAAGCCCTGCCAATTCACGTAGCGTGGGGATCTCGTCGATGTTGCTAAATTCGCTGAGCCTATTCTGTGAGGCCGACAGCAATGCCCAGGGAGCGAGAAACATCAGGTCATCGAGGGCGACTCGGCATTGGCGGACAAGCGCGCGCGCCCACCAGGTCGCTTGGCTCTCGGGGGCAGCCTTCAAGTTGGCGAGCACCTCCTCGGCGGTCGTCGCCAGCCGATCAAGGCAGAGCCGAGCCATCGTGAGCGTGGTAGGCTGGGACTCGTGGGCAGATTCCAGATGCTTCCGAAATTGAGCGAGTTGGGACGGAGCGGCTTCCTCGGCAGCATCCTCGAGAACCCTGAGTGTGTCGCTGAGCCCGTCAAAGAATCTCGCCCCCAGGATCTTCTGATCGAGGAGTGCGAGCAGACCCGGCCGCAATGTCAACAGATGGCCCGCAAGATTCCCGCTGTCCACCGTCGACACGTAAGTCGGTAACAGCGGTTTCAGAGATTGCGTATCGTACCAATTGTAGAAGTGACCCCGGTGCTGTTCCAACGCTTCCATCGTGTGGAGCGCATTCGTCGTGCGTTCGATGAGTTGTCCGGCCGAAATGTAGCCGAAGTCGTACGCGGACAAATTCGCGAGTAGCGCGAGTCCCATATTGGTCGGCGACGTGCGATGCGCGACTGTTGCAACGGGATGCTCCTGATAGTTATCCGGTGGCAGCCAATGATCGTCCGGACCGACGAACTGCTCGAAGAACGCCCAGGTCTTTCGGGCAAGCTTCCGGAGAAAAATGGTCTGGTCGGCCGTTAGATTTGCTTCACGGCGAGGGATCGGTTGGCTGATCCACCACGCGATAGCGGGAGAGGCGAACCAAAGACCCAGAATTGGGATCGCCACATCCAACGCGGACGGCTCCGACAGCGGCAGATAGAGTAGCGCGGCAGCGGCAAGAACGGGTCCGGGCCACATCGTCCGACAATACGCGACGAGATCTGTTCGGCGATCGCGATCCTGGTTGCTTGAAGGATTCCATTCGAGCAGTCGTGTATGCGTGATCGCCATCCGCCAGATCGTGCGCACGATCGCATCCATGCTGAAGAATGCTTCATAGGGAAGGAAGGCGATCGTCAATACCATCTGAAGAACATGGCGACCGGCCGCGCGTAGCGCGACGGCGAAATGCTGCTCCGGCAAGACATCCTCTGGCTTCTGAAGCAGATCCAGGATCGTGGTAAGCAAGGGAGGAATCAAGATGATTCCGATCACCGCCAAGGTCCACAGCCAGGACGGTGACAAGACCGTCCAGCCAAGCAGTAGCAGAGCGGTCAATGCTGACGGCACGAGACTACGCCGAAGATTGTCGAAGAGTTTCCATCGGGACAGTCCAGAGAGCGGATTTTTCTGACGTTGCGCTCCGGGACCGGGAACGCGCGGCAGGAGCCACCCTGCAAGCTGCCAATCGCCACGGATCCAGCGGTGCCTCCGGCTCACGTCTGCGCTATAGCAAAAGGGGTCCTCCTCGTATAAGTGCACATCGCTCAACAGCCCCGCCCGCGCATAGCACCCTTCTAGAAGATCGTGGCTGAGAATCCGGTTCTCGGGAAAGCGCCCGCTGAGGGCGCGCTCGAACGCATCCACCTCGTAGATCCCTTTGCCGATGAACGAGCCTTCGCCGAACAAGTCCTGGTACACATCGGAGACGGCGCGCGTATAGGGATCGATGCCAGGATCGCTCCCGTTGAGTCGCGCGTAGCGCGACCGGTTCGTGCCCGGCAGGCTCACGGCGACGCGTGGCTGCAGGATACCGTATCCGGCGCAGACCCGTTGCTTGCTTTCGTCGTACCGCGCACGGTTCAACGGGTGCGCCATCGTGCCCACAAACTGCCACGCTGCATCGCGCGGCAGTTGTGTGTCCGTGTCAAGGGTGATCACGTACTTGACGGCCGACAACACGGCCGTCTCACCGACGATGAGTGAGAAGCGATCCCGTGAGCCGCCTCTTAGAAGCGCATTCAAATCCGCAAGCTTGCCCCGTTTCCGCTCGTATCCCATCCAGACCCGCTCACCAGGATTCCATCGGCGCGGGCGATGAAACAGAAAAAACGGTTCGCGTGTCGCCTCTCTGTACTTTTCATTCAGTTCTTCGATCCTCTTCTGGGCCAGCCGCAAGAGAGGCTCGTCTTCCGGAAGCGTTTCCTCTTGCGCGTCTCGGAAATCGGTCAACAGGGAGAAATACAGGTGCTGATCCCGATTGGCCAGGAACCGGACTTCGAGCGCCTCGATCAAATCTTCGATGTTTTCAATGCTGTTCAGCATAGTCGGTATTACGACCAGCGCGCATGATTCCGGGGGAATGCCTTTAGAGAAATCCATTCGCGGCAGCGCATGCGGCGTCACCAGCACTGTTGCAAGCCAATTCACCAGCGCGACCGCCAGTTGACTTGTACAAAGCAGTGACAGGAGACCGACCAGCGCGAAGAACCAACCCTCCACATCCTCGGTATACGCCTGTGCCAGCAAGCCGCCGGTGAAGAGCAGCGACATCAAGACGATCGTGCCGACATAGAGAGGCGACGGAAACCGGCCACTCGTTCGATGAAGCGCTTCGGCTGTGGAGAGGCGCACTTCCGCCGCTCGTTCGAGCCGTGACATTCCCTTGTCAATCAGGTAGAAGCCGACATGGCCCTCTCGATCGTCGCCGCCATTCCCGCTCGCGCCCTGCTGCGCCAGGCGGATCGCGTGGCGTGCCACTTCGCACTCCGAGAGCCGGCTGCTCCTCGCCATCCTCTCCACCGCGTGACGGTAGCGATCGCGGGTGGCAAAATCCATCTTGCCGTAGACTGCAGCGGGATCCTCACGCAATGTCCGCTCGACCACACTCATCGTCTCAACGAACGTGCGCCAGTCCATCGCGCCCAGAAATCGGAGACTGCCGATGCTGTTGCTGATAGAGACTTGGTCGACGGCCTGCTGTTGGTTTTCCGATTGTACCAACTGCTCAATCGTCAGGCCGGACTCGGAAAGCCGCTGCTCGATCCAGGTGAGCGGCAATGCCAATGCGGGGCTCTGTCCCTGCAACCGGCGCGCGAACTCGGCCACAAACGCACTCGTCATCGGCGGGCTCGACCGCGCCATGTCGGCGATCACCAGAATCAGACTCTTCGGATCCTTCTCGGCGATCTCCATCATCTGATCCGCCCAGTAGTCGGCGCGATTACGGTCGATCCTGTGGGCGGCAATCCCCGTTGCAGCGCGCCGGAGATTCTCGATCAGCGCCAGGCGGAGCATGATCGGGATGGCCCATAACTCCCCGAGCGTGAGAGCGGTGATCGTCTGGTAGGCGGCGACGAATCTACTGAGGCTTCCCGGATCGACTCGTCCATCGCCGTGCGAGATCGTTTCGAGTGCGATGTCGTACACGCGCGGAAGCCCAGCCGTAGAGCCATTCAGTATGCGAGGTAGCTCCCGACTATACCCCTTGGGCAAGTGTCTCCTGGCCGTGCGAATCTGTTCTTCGATGAGATAGAAGTTATCGAGCAGCCATTCTCCGGCCGGCGTAATCCGGCGGTTCGCCTTCACCGCCTCTGCCAACAGATCGCGGACTTCGATCAGGACGACTTCATTCTCAGCCAGCCTGCTCAGCAACTGGTCAGGAGCCTGTCTCGGACTTGACTGGTGCTGACCAGCCAGAATCTTGCCATGTTGCTCCATTTGATCGGCGCTGAACAGTTCCGAACGCAACGGAGGCTCGCCACCGGCGTATTTTTCTGCTAAGTCGTTTTCAGGAAAGCTTGCTCTTGGATGGAGCAAGCTGCTGAGATTGATCTTGCCGCGTACCTTCATCTGTGAGGTCTCTTTCTTCGAGGGGAGGTCTCGTGAACCAGCTCGCATCCAGGGTAGAGGATGTGGATGCCGCTCTTCGGCGCTTCCAACTTATGGCCGCGGTCGGTTCGAGACGAATGTCTCAAGGCCACTGTGTATGTCGACGTCCAAGCGAAACAGAAGATCGAGCGCTGGCGAGTAGACTGGAGTGAACAACGGCTGCCTCGCTCCCCTTGGACAGTTGATCCTGATAAAACCCGCGCAGCTGCAAATCTACGGCAGACTGTAGAAATTCAGGAGCTCCTCGCCCGCCGAGCCTGGCACGAGAAGGAGGTCCGTGCCAGGGACCTGAACGATCGACGCGCGATACCAGGCGGCACACTAACAATCCATGCCCGCAAAGTCTTTAGTCAACTCTGTCCAACTAGACGGAAAGCCATCTGGTCAAAATTGCTCAGCCTGAAGAATCCAGACGGCAGGCAATTTCACGCTCGCTTGGTCGGAACCCGCGAAGTCTCGCGAGGGGAACTACTCGTGAAGGACGATCCCCTGTTTCTCGGTGAATGTGTGCCTACACGACGGTCTCGTAGCCAGGAACCCCGCCACCCTGCTGGCCAGGTCGATCGGCAGAACACGCTGGGATGAGCACGTGCAGTGCTCATCCCGAGCATGCTCCGACGGACGGCTACTTCACGCAGGTAATCTTCATCGATTCAATGTCGTTGGACATGTCCAGCTTGGACAGGTCTGGAATGCGCTGCCCCGATGCGAAGGCGATCTCTGTGGCCTTAAAATCCATATCTTTATAGGCAAGCACCGTGGCGCTTGATCCCACAATGACGCTTTGAATGCCATTGTTCCAATCCCGACCTTTGAGATTCTTCAGCGACGCGTACTCTTAGAGGACCTGGATTTTGACATGTGGGTCATCGGCGTCGTACTTGGTGTCATCGAACACCTCGACCCAACAGTTCTTATCGACGAGCTGCAGCTCCATATCCGCAGCCTCCGCAGACAACGCGCTTACGGCGATCAATCCACCCATGATGAACAATTACACACCAACATAGCGACCTCCTTGGGCGAAGACATGAATGTGAACGTACGGGGAGATAGCCGTCCAGGACACATTGGCGCTGGTCATGAGGTCCTTGACCTCGCCGGTCAGCGAGACGATGCCCGCATTGGTCTGAACGGCAATATCAGCTTTCTTCAGATGTGCGTTTTTCGCGATCTTCCTCTGGACACGTGCCGTAATAGCCTCATCCTTCTCCTCCACCGCTTCACATTTAGACGAAGCCACCACTTGAAGGTCGTTCTTCACCGTCTTGACGCCATCGAGCATTTTGGTAATATTCTCCGCCGCCTGCTTGGCCCCGTCGGAATCGACCTTGCCTCGAAGCATTACGACGTTCTTCGTGGTCTCGACATCGATGTGCCGACCTTTGACCCGACCATCGGCAGCAAGGGCTATCTTGGTTTTCGCCGTGAGCCACGTGTCGTTGATCGGAGTCTTCTCGTCGGTCTAGCCCACTGCGCTGGCCGACCCGGCGATCAATGCCCCACCGACCATCAGAGCCGTGTAGAAGGTCAGCACATAACCTGTGTTCTGTGTTGATCTGCGTTCATGATGTCTCCTCCCCTATTGGATATGATGTCTCATTCTCCCTATCGATCTACCTGATCATCCTCAACCTTCCGGTTATCTCTCTGCTCATAACAAGTATGACCAGTAGGGCGGCAGCGATCTGGTCAATATTGCTCAGGCGGAAACCATTCATCCCCGCTCTTCCGAGCGGGGCATCCTGGCAGATCTTGGTGAATTTGTCTTGGTCCGGAGAAGACGACCTGCGCGGACATAAGGCTTTCAGCCTGCGACCAGGGCAACCTGCCTGTTAATTGTACTTCACGTACCACGCTGGAGGGCGCGGCGCACCGAGGGATGGGGGGGAGTGACAATGGCGGCCTCTTCAGCGTCCTGTTAAGTCCGCACAAGCGCGACCGCGGCCAGCAAGACAGCCAGCGTCAGGAGGAGCGAGCAGCGCGCGATCCAGAGAGACCATTCAACCATGGCGTGATCGGACCTGATTCTGTTCTCTACGGGGATTTGCAAGATCCGCCAGACTCGAGGCCCGACGATGAGATCGTGAGTCATGGTGAAGAAAAGAAGGATCGCCACAAGCCCCATCTTCACCGACAGGTCAGCGGCCATCCCGATGGGTGCATGATCGGAAGCCCTCGCTGATGGAGTAACGGGGGCCTGAGAGAGAGAGAATGGCCATCGCGCCCCAGCAGGATGCGGGAAAACTCAGTTTACGCTCAAATCCCGCTGTGTTCTTACGCGTGGCGTTGACACATGAACAACTCGCAGGATGCTCAAAAAGGCCGTCCAGCAAGGCCGCAGCGAGCGAAGAGGCGAGGAGGTACGAACCGCACTTCGTGGGGCCGTTCGCCCTTACAATAGGTCTTGGCGAACGGAAGAGACCCTCCAGTACTTCCGAATTCCGGAAAACTCTCGTTGAGCCTCTGAGCGATGCGAGAACGCCGCTGGCGGACTTTTTGAGCATCCTGCTAGGGGAATGGCACAGGCGCCACCCGCTCGGCTGGGCAGGTCGAGTCACCCCACATTCCGTCAGGATCTTGAAGCGCGCTCTGCTCTGCAGGCAAGATTGTTCGCGATCCGGCGAGTCCAGGTCACGAGAATAGTCATGACGCTGCCGGAGCCTAGTCGTACTTGAAATACGTGTGGAGTTGACCCTCGCCCAGAATGAGGAGAGTCGGAATACGTGACCCACGAACTGAACCGTCGATTCCAGTCCTATCGGCAACGAGAGAAAGATCACAATCGCAACCTTTTGATCGTTGATGCCGCACATAAAATGATCGGGGCCCGCAGGATCAAGCCCACAGGCTGAGGACCTTATTCGCCGGCCCTACAGGTAGCGCCAATACATCGGCAGGAGAGAGAACCCCTGGCAGCTACATTTGTGCACGCACGTATAGACGTTCTTCCCCGGAATCGGCACAGGCGGCGAGATCACTCACGAGTCATGAAAACTTGTCCGGAAACTGCTTCGCCAATGCCTTCGTGAGCGTATCCGCAATGGCATAGACGTGTTGGCGCATCATCGGCCAGGTTTTCTCTAGCTTCGCATACTGCTTATTCTTGTACTGATTGATTTGGAGCACATGGTGGGCGCCATGCGCCGCAATCAGGCCCCGAATGGTGCCGGTCACCAGATGCTGGGGGTTGATGCCGACGAAGAATGTATCGATGTCGTCGGCATTGGACGCCAAGTGGGCCAGTGCTGCATCCTGTTGGCGCATATTCTCCGCGACTGTGGCCTCGGAGTATCCTTTGACCGCGGTATAATGATCGGCCAGCAGGGTATAGAGTTTCTCGGACCTCGCTTCGCCGTAGAACGGGATAAACACGCTCGCAATCTCCTTGGCATTGGCCAGGACTTGCTTGTCGGCAGCGTCCCGCTCCACCGGATCGTGCGTCACGTTATACAGCACGGCGTGCTGAATCAAAAAGATATGCCCGAGCCAGAGCTCGCGAAGAGTCTTCTGCATCTCCGCCACACGGACTGGATTCGCACCCTCGCCTGCTCGCGATTCGTAGTCACCGCCCAGCAAGCCAACGAGCGCGAGGACCAACAGAACCATCGCCGGATATCTCTTACCCATAAAACCCTCCTTCACCTCAGTATTATACATGCGCAACAGTGGACCTTGTACTGATAATGGCCTCGCCTTCATACTAGGGGCCTGTCCGACATGGATCGTTCTCGCGCAGGGAATGACAGCCAGACTCCTACGCCATTTCTTATTCATGCTGTTCGATCGTCATGCAAAATAGCCGCCACATCGCTGGATTCACAGGCCGAGTCCGAAGATATCTTCACTTCTTTGGCTATGTCCTCGTCGCAACCGTCATGGGTGCATTATTTCTGCGCACTGTAACGGCAGCGACGAATGACGTGCGAAGCCCTGTTGAGGACATTGCCGCCCTTGCCGGCAGCGCTCCCCTGCTGACCGTAGCCGAAGGCCACTTTATCATGGGCACCGCCCGCGTCAGCCACAAACCGTTCAGCTTGGAGCTCCAGTACGACGACACAGAACAGCCCCAGCGTCGCGTCTGGCTCGATCAGTATGAAATCGATCGAGATGAGGTGAGCCTCGGAGAGTATGTGCGGTGGCTGCGGCAACAACACCGCCTCCTCCCCGAGGAACTACGGAAACTGATCGATCATGTCACGACGATCCATGCCATGCTGCCCGAGACCTTGGCCCATTGGCCGACGCTCTATGTCACCTGGTCTGAGGCCTCGGATTTTTGTCGCGCACAGGGGAAGCGACTTCCCACAGAAGCCGAATGGGAAAAAGCTGCGCGCGGGGCCAACGGCAATCTCTTTCCTTGGGGACAGAGACCACCCACGCCGGCACTGGCAAAGTTCGGACAATCTCACGTCCACGAGATTCCCGTTGTGGCCTCCGTCGATAGTGGGGAGGATGGGCGAAGCCCCTACGGCCTGCATCATATGGCGGGAAATGCAGCCGAGTGGGTCGAAGATTGGTTTGGGATCGACTACTATGCGACCATGCCGGATCGGAACCCTCACGGACCTGCCAGCGGCCGATACAAGGTGGTGCGTGGAGGATCGTGGAAGAGCGCGCCGGCTATGTTGCGAACGGCCACCAGAGGCGGGGCATTGCAGGATCAGCGCGCCCCGACCATCGGGTTTCGCTGCGCGCGGTCCGCGCAGTAGTAGC
>JBBRRK010000172.1:0-8903 GCA_038200765.1 Nitrospirales bacterium | reverse complement strand
CCAGCGATAATGAGGCCGCCAAACACCTCAACGAGGCCAGGACACACCTGTTTCAACTGATGAACAACTCCCAACAATACGCCACCTGAGGCTCAACACTGACACGGTTCGCTCAGGCTCATGTCGGGATTGGAAAATACTGGGGCCGTTCGACCCGCATGAATTCTGATGGATCGTGTAGCCAAGGTCTTCCCTCGCTTGCCTTGGCGGAAAACGCCATGATAGCGTAGAAGTTCCCGTGGAATTGAATGGAAAGAATTGATCTGTGCAGATGCCAATCAGCTTTTATCGTGAATGGTCGATTCAGATACTGGCCATACCTCTGTTCTGTCTCTGCTTGGTCCTTCCGAGAGACGCGGCGGTTGCCGCTGTATCGGCGCCGGCTTCTGCCTCAACGGTTTCGACTGAGCATGTCATTCTCTTTGTCCTCGAAGGATTCGGCCAAGATTCACTGAAAGGTGGCACGATGCCGACCCTGAGTCGGCTGGTCAAGGAGGGAGCGGTCACCTGGTCTGCCACGGCAGTGAAACCTGCATTACGGCTGCCGACGATGGCGTCATTGATTACGGGAATGCCGGTCGAGAAACACGGCATTACCTGGAACACCTTCGAATTCAGCCGCGGCTATCCACGCGCTCCAAGCGTGTTCGACTACCTCGATCTCAGCGGGGGGCGCGATAGTGCGATTTTTCTCATGGATGAGTCGCTGTATCAGTTGGCGCGCCCTGAGCCCTACACGGACTACCAGATGTGCGGGCCGCTGAAGCCGGAGTGCAGCACGGAGCGGATCGTGTCCTACATCCGTCAATACTTCACGAAAGCAACCAGCGGCCATGGCTATGGGCATGCTATTCCTGCGCTGCCGCACTTCCTGGTTGTACATCTTCCTGAGGCGGGTCGAGTGGGCGCCTCGCGAGGTTGGACATCGAAGGAGTATCGTGACGCCCTTCGCACGGTGGATACGGCCATGCATTCCGTGTTGGATATCTATCAAGAGCATGGGCTGATCAAGCGGACGACCTTGTTTGTGACGTCGCTCAGCGCCGAAGGCAGGGATGCGAACCAAGAACAGACTGACGCGGCCGTGCCGATGGTTCCATGGGTTGCCTCGGGGGTGGGGATTAAACCTGGGTACGCGATTCATCAGCCGATCTCTATTTTAGACACCGGCGCGACGGTGATGCGGACGTTGGGATTACAGACCCATACCGAGTGGGACAGTCATGCGGTGGAAGAAATCTTTCAAGGTGCCTTTGCCGCAGCCCCGCGGGAATCTTTGGAATAGGTGAGGTGATGCAGCATGCGACAGGGTACATGGGCTGGTGTCTGATCGGATGGCTGCTCGTCTCCGCAATGGTCATCCAGTCGGCCGCGGCTGGTCAGCCGGCTGCCTTCACGCAGGAACATGCGATCACGATCGACGCCACGACTATTAATCCTCAGACCTGGTGGCAAGTGCCCGGCATCACCCCGTCGATCTATGGATCGGACCCTGAATCCATGGATGCCTACAAGACGACCGAGTCTCGTGCTCTCAAACTGAAGCCGGGGAAATATAAGTTTGTGGGCTTCACGTTCGACTTTCGGTTCATGGTGAACTTAGAGGGGAAGTTGGAGTTTGCCCAGTCGCTCGACCAATGTGTTGAGGGACGAGGAACCCAGACCTTAACCATCCGCTGCAGCCGGACCTATCCGTATGGCGGTGAGCGCGATTACCAGTATCAGTAGAGGAGCGGTGCCAATGACCCAAGGGCTTGATGACCTGTTAGCAGCACTCGAGGATGTTGACGATGCGACCCGTGAAGAGGCGTCCAAGGCGCTCGCCGAACTCGGCGACTCCACCACGTTGAACGCGCTACTCGGTGCCTGTGGAGATGAGTATTGGGCTGTCCGGGCCCATGCAGGCCGTGGCGTGGCTAAGATCGGGGGGGCGAAAGCGGTGGAAGCGCTCATCGTCCTGTTTAACGATTCCATCATGGACGTGCGGAACGATGCGGTGACGGCTATGGCCTCGATGGGAGCTGCGGTTGTCGATCGTTTGATCGTGGCATTGAAGGATGAGCGATGGCGTGTTCGCGAACATGCGGCAAAGACCTGTGGAGACATCAAAGATCGGAAGGCTGTTGAGGCCCTCATGCTCGTCTGTCGAGATCGCGATGGCGCCGTAAAGAGTGCTGCTGCAGAGGCGCTGGGCAAGATCGGTGATCCGAGAGCGATCCCGGTCCTGGTCAAACTCTTCCGCGATCCTTCAAAAACGGTGCGAGAAACAGCCGGGACCGCGCTCATCTTTATCGGCCAGCCTTCCGTCGATCCGCTGCTGGAATGTCTTAGGGATAAAGATTTCGTGGTCCGCTGCCATGCGGCCCGTGCGCTTGGCGGAATGACGACCGATTATCAAATCGGCCGAACCTGGGTGCGGGATGCCAAAGTCGTCGATGCCCTGATTGCTGCGCTGAAAGATCAGGATCGGGCCGTGCGCGAGGATGCCACGATCGCCTTGGGCCAGATCGGCGATCCACGTGCGATCGACGCCTTGATCGAAGCGATGAAGGATGGCGCAGTGAAGCGGCATGCCATTGCGTCGCTTGGCATGATCGGTGATCCTCGTGCCTTGCCTCCGGTGCTGGACGCGTTGAAGGGGAAAGGGATTCGGCAGGATGGGACTCCGACTCCCGGCTGTATCGTCAGCGAAGACGCCTTCATCAAGGAGGCGGCGGCGACGGCGCTCGGCCAGTTCCGTGACCCGCGGGTTATTCCCGACTTGATCATGCTGTTGAAGGACGGCGTGTTGCGCGAGAAGGCCAGTGCCGCCCTGGCCACCATCGGTGATACGGCGATCGAGCCGTTGATCGCCTTTCTCTATGACCCAAAAGCGTCTGAAGTCGTCGCGGAAGGGGAGCGGGTGCTCTCCTATGCGTCAGTTCGACTCACGGCGAAAGATGCCTTGCGGCAATTGGCGCTTGAAACGCTCGAAAAATTGGGCTGGATGCCGGCGCCGGAAGACGTCATCGTCAATTCGAGTGTGGCCGACAATGCCAGGGTGGACATGCCTCTTGGCGACTCAGGCCGGTTCGGCCCGTCGGGTGATTTTGCCAAAAACGGCTAGCAGGCTGCGAAATCATTCGTGAAACATAAAACGTGAGACGTGAAACGTTCGAATCCTGAAACGAACGACGCTTCACGAGAGACGTTTCACTGCTCACGTCTTACTTGTCACGGGTTTTGTGAGCGAGGTTTCGGATGGCAGACGCAGTAGCCGAACAGATTGCGGCGCTCAAGGACGAAGACTGGGCGATTCGCGAAGAGGCCGCGACTATGCTCGGTGCGCTTCGAGATCCCCGGGCTGTGGCGCCATTGGTCTCCGTACTTCGTGACGGCGATCGCGCGGTTCGCGATGCAGCGATCAGCGCGCTCTTGGCGATCGGAGAGCCGGCGATGATGCCGCTGGGTGCCTGTCTCTCTGATCCAGCGCTCACGGTTCAGGAGTTGGCCTCGTCGGTGTTGGCGACTATTGCCGATGCGCGAGTGCTCGCGCCGCTCGTCAAGGCGCTCGCGAGCCCGGATTGGATTGTGCGGATGCACGCCGCCAAGGCGTTAGCTCGGATTCAAGACCCTGGAGCGGTGGCGCCGCTGCTGCCGCTGCTGCAAGACAACGTGAAGGCCGTGCGCGAAGAGACATCGACAGCCCTCGCGACTATTGGGGAAGCGGCGTTATCATCGCTGCTCGCGGCACTGACTCATACGGAATGGCTGGTGCGGCTGCATGCGGTAGAGGCCTTGGGAAAAACACGGTCGCCCGAAGCGGTGGATCCGCTCTTGTCGGTGCTGTTCAATGATCGGGATAGGGCGGTTCGGGAAGATGCTGCCCGCGCGCTCGGTCAGATCGGCGATGCGCGCGCGGTGGAGTTCCTTGTGACGGTGATGAAAGAGCCGGGGCTGCGGCCGCTGGCGGTTGAGGCGCTGGGCCGAATTGGTGATCGTTGCGCCGTGCCGGCGCTGATCGATGTGCTTGAGGGACTCGAGCGACCAGAGGTCTCGCGGCCGATCGACGGCTGCGGCGATCGTTGGGATGAAGAAATGATCACGTTGGGCGCGGCCGTCAGAGCATTGGGTGCGATTCGAGACGAGGCAGCCATCCCGTCGCTCATGAAGGCGCTCCGGTATACGGTGACGCGGGCGGACGCTGCCGACGCGCTGACTCGATTCGGTTCCGCCGTGATTGCGCCATTACTGGCGGTGCTGGCACGCGAGTCGGATGACAATATCCGTTACCATGTCAAAGAGACGTTGGCCAAAGTAGGCTGGCGGGCAGGCCGCATCTAGCAGGATGCTGAAAAAGTCCGCCAGCATCGTTCTCGCATCGCTCAGAGGCTCAACGTTGAGAAGGAAAGCCGCGGATATCGGAAGCACTGGAGGGTATTTCCCGTTTGCCAAGATCCATTATACGGGCGAACGGCTCCACGAAGTGCGGTCCGTACCTCCTTGCCTTTTCGCTCGCTGCGGCCTTGCCCGCGGAACGGCGCGTCTTGGGACGCCGGGGTTGGGCGGGTGAGAAGTCTGGCCTTTTTGAGCATCCTGCGCGAGGTACTCCTCTTATCCCGTACGTGTAGGCTAGTGCTCAAGGTTGAATGTTAAATTTTGAATTGATATCTCAGCACGCAGGACTCAACACTCAGCACTCATTGCGTCTCAGACCGTAGAGCCATGGCAAAAGAAACGATCGAAACACTAGTTTCTGAGCTCGTCCACGAAGAGGACTGGCGACGGATGCGAGCGACGGCAGCCTGCCTGTCGGGCGGGCCGCGGGCAGTGCAGGCGCTCATTCAGGTGCTGCAGACTGGGTCGCCGGCATTGAAAGCCGAGGCGGCAGCCATGCTGGCGCGTGTGAACGATCCCCAGGCCGGTGTGCCCCTAGTCGGCTTGTTCCACGATGAGGATGAGGCTGTCCGCAAGGCCGGCGCAGCAGCCTTGGAACATATGGCGGGGGTGCTGGACGAAACGACTGCTGCGGCATTGACCTCACTGCTCTATGAATCGAAGGACGAGGGGATTCGCGTGGCGGCCTCGCAGTTGTTGGGGGTCATCCCGAATGCGATTGCACCACTCAGTCAGATGTTGACCCATCCAGACCCGGACGCGCAGATCATGGCCGCGAAGATGCTGGAACATTTGCTCGATCCCCGCTCATCGGACGCGTTTATTACGGCCATGGGGCAGCCGGCTATTCGCGACATTGCCGTGCGGACGCTCAAGAAGTTGACCGCCATTCGTGAACGTATCAACGAGGTGTTTGACGCGCTGCGCGCGATTGAGGAGTTGAGTGAACGGGAAGAGGCTCGCATGAACACCGTGATCAATCTTTTGGCCATCGGGCGCCCAAGCGTGGAGATTTTGATCGAGTATCTGGAGGATGATGATTGGGTGATCCGTGAAGCTGCCGCTGACTTGTTGGGAAAGATCGGCGATGTGCGAGCGGTCGAGCCGTTGATGGAGCGGTTGCGGGTGGATAAAGATACGGGAGTTAAAGAGCTGGCGATGAAATCGTTGGGGTTGATCGGTGATGCCAGGCCGGCACAACTCTATATTGATGCCATTCCCATCAGACCTCTGCGGGTCTATGCCATGGAAGCCTTGGCCAAAGTCAAAGATGTGGATGTGTTGCGGCCGTATAAGGAGCTATTCGATCGGTTGAGGACGGATAGGGACGGCCTGGTCGCGTACAATTCCGGGTTGATCGCCGACAAACTGGAAGCGCTCGATGGGACGCCTGTCGGGAGTCAGGGAGGGCAGGACGACGATGAGTGACGAGATGCAGGC
The DNA here is from genome assembly GCA_038200765.1 of Nitrospirales bacterium. Taxonomy (GTDB): domain Bacteria; phylum Nitrospirota; class Nitrospiria; order Nitrospirales; family Nitrospiraceae; genus Palsa-1315. The sequence goes on along the minus strand of JBBRRK010000172.1, from coordinate 3,086 downwards.
TGAACGGATCGAACAATTGATCGGGGCTCTGCGGGACGACAATGAGGCGCTCCGCAATCATGCGATAGCCAGTTTGAGTCAAGTGGGCGAGGATGCGGTGGGACCGCTGATCGGGCTCATGGCGGATGAAGATGTCTTGATTCGGGAAGCAGCGACCAGTGCCATTGTGCGGATCGGTACGTCCGTTGTCGACCCCTTGATTGAGGCGTTGGAGGACGATGAGTGGGCGATTCGCGAGCAGGCTGCGTCGGGATTGGGGAAGCTGAAGGATCCTCGAGGCGTCGAGCCCCTCGTGAAGGCGCTCAAGGATAAAGATGGTGCCGTGCGCACTGCGGCCGTGTGGGCGTTGGAGCGTGTGGGTGATGCGCGCGCTGTGCCTGGGTTGGTTGAGGCGCTGACCGACCATACCGTGCGTGAGGACGTGGCGCGCGTACTGAAAAAGATCGGCGATGCCAGGGCCGTGGACGCCTTGATCGATGGGTTGTTGGGTACGAACTGGATGGTGCGGCGCCATGCGGCCGAGGCCTTGGGCAAGATCGGCGATGCCCGTGGAATCGACCCGTTGATCGAATCGCTGAAGGATGAGGACTGGCTCGTGCGGAGGAATGCCGCGGAGTCGCTCGCGCGGCTCGGGGCGAAGCAGGCCATCGATCCCTTGCTTCCGCTGCTCGAAGATGAGAATACGATGGTGCAGGAAACGGTCGAAGGTGTGCTGGCGAGTCTCGGCTGGACAGCACACCCGTAATCTTTATTTCGATGTAAAAGGATATATCTCATGGCGGATGAAATTTCTCCTAAACTTATTCAGATCGGTCCGAAGGGCGGCGCGAAGAAGGACGGATTCAATCTCGTCACGGAACGAGTCGTCGCGGTGAACCTTGAGGCGAAACAGCTCGAAGTCGAACTGTTGGCCTACGATGGGAAGACGGTCGTGCTGGACGTGGATGACGAGGCGTTTGAGCAGCTGAAGCTCCTCAAGGTTGGGGACGGAGCCACGATCCGCGTCGTCGAAGAAGGCGGGAAGCGGATCGCCAAGAGCTTTCGGATTCGTGCAAAAGATCCCAATGCGGCGCGCGCTGACGCGATGCTCTTGGACCTCAAGGACAGTCATTGGCTCAATCGAAAATATGCGGCTGAAGTGCTGGGTGAGCTGAAAGAAATTCGTGCCGTGCGGCCGTTGGTCGATGCGTTGACGGATGAAGTCGGCGATGTCCGGCAGCGCGCCTATGATTCGTTGATCAAGATCGGCGGGCCGGCGGTATCATTGCTCGTGCCCTTGCTGGTGTCGGAGGAAGATGAACTGAGACAATCCGTGACGGAAATTATCCGTAAAATTGGGAAGCCAGCCGTCGAGCCGTTGGCGATGGCGCTCGCCGAAGCCGACGATCGCCTCAAGACGCGAGTAATGAAGGTGTTGGACCGGATGGGCTACAAGCCGAAAGTCAAAGAAGAGGCCAGGGCCGTCGAAGCGCCTCGACTCACGTAACGCCGCTGTTACGTGGCTAGGGAAGGAGCCTTAGTGGGCCTCCCGACCGAAATATGACGGAAGCCAAAAGCGGCAACCCGGTCGGGCTCATAGACATTGCGCAAGTCGAAGAAGATAGGTTGGCGTAAGAGGGTTTTCAGTTTCTCGAAATCGAGGTTTCGGAACTGGTTCCATTCGGTCATGAGGATCAACGCATCTGCCCCCTGTGCTGTGTCATACGCATCTGTACAGGGGACGAGGCCCGACACGATCTGACAGGCTTCCTCGAGTCCGGCGGGATCGTAGGCGCGAACCGTGGCGCCCTGTTTCATGAGTTCCTGCGCGATGGCTAGAGCCGGCGCATCCCGTAGGTCGTTCGTATTGGGCTTGAAGGACAGGCCCAACATCGCGAACGTTTTTCCCTTGAGTCCTCCAACCTCTTTCGTGATCTTTTCAATCATCCGGCCCCGCTGCTGTTCGTTAATGAGGGCGGCAGCACCGGCGATCTGCATGGGATAGCCGACTCGTTCCCCCGTCTGTACGAGGGCGGCGAGATCTTTTGGAAAACACGATCCACCGAACCCCGGTCCTGCGTGGAGAAACTTTGATCCAATCCGGTTGTCGAGCCCCATGCCTTTTGCCACCATCTGTACGTCGGCGCCGACCCGTTCACAGACTGTTGCAATCTCGTTGATAAAAGAAATTTTGGTGGCGAGGAAGGCGTTGGAGGCGTACTTGATCATCTCGGCAGTCGGGATGTCGGTCACGACGAACGGAGTTTCAATGAGGTAGAGCGGCCGATAGAGATCTTTCATGATCGCAATGGCCTGCTCGCTGTCTGCGCCGATGACGACTCGGTTCTGTCGCATGAAGTCTTCGATGGCGGACCCTTCACGGAGAAACTCTGGGTTGGAGACGATGTCGAACCGGAATTTGCCCGATTGATTGGCGGTGATCACTTCGCGCAGCTTTTCCCCGGTCCCGACCGGGACGGTCGACTTCGTGACGATGACTTTGTACCCGGTCATGGTTCTGGCGATGCCGCGGCCGACTTCTTCGACGTAGGAGAGATCGGCTGATCCGTCTGGTTTCGGCGGGGTTCCGACGGCAATGAAGATGACGAGGGCCTTGTCGACGGCTTTGGCGACGTCGGTGGTAAAACTGATTCGGTTCTCTCTGATTCCTTTGGCGACGAGCTCGGTGATCCCTGGCTCATAGAAGGGCACATCGCCTTTCTCAAGCCTGGCGATCCGTTTGGCGTCGGTATCCATGCAGGTCACACTGACGCCGAATTCAGAAAAACAGGCTGCTGTTACCAACCCGACATAGCCGGTTCCAATCACACTGATATGCATAGACCCATGTCCTCCTATCTATTTCTATCGCCAAGAACGATAGGGCCGAGTATAGCAACGATACCGGAACTGGGCAACGATGTTATGGAAAGCAATATCGAAAGGGAGGAATTGCCCGGGCCGCTCGAGTATTTTCCAATCCCGACATGAGCCTGAGCGAACCGTGTCAGTGTTGAGCCTCAGGTGGCGTATTGTTGGGAGTTGTTCATCAGTTGAAACAGGTGTGTCCTGGCCTCGTTGAGGTGTTTGGCGGCCTCATTATCGCT
>JBBRRK010000171.1:0-8910 GCA_038200765.1 Nitrospirales bacterium | reverse complement strand
CGCGTTGCGGGTATATTCGCGGCTCAGCGTGCTGGGGGCGCGTCCCAACACCCTCGCCATCGTTCGCAACGAATCGCCTTGGGCCACTCCCAGGCTCAGCGTTTCACGTTCGTCGGCAGTCATGTGCGTATAGCAATTGTTGGACATAGCAACACCTTAGCCCAACCGGGCGTGTAGTGTTGCACTTGGAGTTAGAACCCAAGCCGGTAAAGAAGCCCCTTATCGGAACTCCATGACGGAGAGGAACTACACGAACGCTTGTCCCGGCAGTAGAAGGTCGCCCCTTCCTTCCACACAGCAACGACGTCGATGAATGGCTGGCCGTGTCGGTGGTCATCCTCCTCACTCCTTTCGTGAAGAGGAGGACTCGACCGACTATCAGAGGAGGTTCTAGCAGAGGCATACCGTACACCGCCTTGCGAGAAGGTTTTCAGCAGCCTGTTAGGTTATGGTGCCCGCCGGAGATCGATTACGGCTCCGTCCTCGTTAAGTTCCACAACAATATTGGACCCTTCTTCAATTGCCTTGGTTTTCACTACCATCCTTTCCAACGGAAATACTTTCTCTCCTTCCGGAGTCTGAAGCTTGATTTGATCCTTGGTTTTACCGGTATAGATCAACTTGCCAAAAATCAGACGATGAGATCCTTTCTTGTTTTTCTCTTTTCCATGATGGTCTATGACCAAATTCTCATCGTTCAGCCACAACGACACCTCGTCCCCGACTGCCGCATCCGAAGGGGCAGTATTCGCGCTGATCGTGTATTGTCCGGCCGGCGTCTTCACATAAATCAAGCCGGACTGGATCTTGGTGACCGTCCCATTGACCTGAATGACGTAGCCAGGAAGCATGTGGGGATGCGCGTCAAAGTCCATCTCGACGGTGAAACGGTGGATGTCGATCACATCCCCTGCTTCGTTCAGCTCGATCGTAACCGGTGCCCCCTCCTCGAAAGCCGACAGCTTCGAACGTCCGACTTGCACATCAAACGCCTTCTCCCCCTCCGGCGTCCAGAGCTTGATCTCATTCTTGTCCTTTGATGTATAGGTCAGATTGCCCGACACAAACTGGTGGGAATGGCTCTTCTCCCCTTTCCGATGGACGTCCATCACCGCATTGTTTTCATTGAACTGTATTTCCACTTCTTCACCGACCACAATGTTCTTAAGTGTGCCGGAAGAAACGATCCTCATCGACCCCCCAGGGGGTCTTCACAGTGATTACGTCTGATTGCACCTTCTTCACAACACCGCTGACCTTCATGTGCGTCGAGCCTATTCCGTGCGCCCCTCCCTCGTCAGCAAACCCGGAGGACGCAAGGATCAACAGGCCTATCACCATCGACCCAAGAACCGTCATCTTGCGCATCAGTGCTCTCCTTCATGTGTTGGTTGTAAGTTTCTGTCTCTGTTGACATAGACCGTTCACGATATCCCTCCCTGATTGATGGACTAACGCTGGTGTCTACTCATTCACCCGAACGTTGTTGCAACCATGGTAGTTATATGCCAGAGCGGTTTCGCGCTGCAACCATACAGGCGTGATCGGAGGGAGCACCGCAACGGGATCGGCTCCGCTTCGGCATTCCATGGGCCGCCGAACCCCGGCAAGAAGCTAATCCATTGAGGAACGACGATACGAATCGCGTAGAGCCCGGCACCGAAGGCCATGCCAAGGTCATCACGAACTGCCACAGCAAGACAGTGATGACACTACCTGCCATGTTGCCAAACACCATCTCTTGTTCTGCTCAGCCACCCGCGACCATGCGACTACGCCACGGTCCCGCCCCTCTGGCGATCACCATCAGCACACGCAGAAGGTCCTGGACCCGCATCTCGCTACATTTCCACCTCGAAGCTGTTGCGCTTCCACCAATGCCACCCACCTTCGAACTCTCTCACAGAGGAGCCCTTGTTCACGGATGTGTTTGAACCTTTACGGCAATGAATAGGTCATCTCCGGCCAATGGGCACTGCCGTGCATCCGTCCCTCTTTCCCTTGCTCAATATAGATACTGGCAGAGAATGGCGTCGTTCCCGTAATACCCTTGAATCCTCCCTTTCCCCAAACCCACGTCATGTCGCCTTTGCATTCGCCTTTCACCCCAGCACATCGTATCTCTACGTACGCTATGTCCTTGCCTTCATGGGCCTTGATGGTGCAGACACCCGTTTTCGGTCCATCTTTATTCTCACTGACATGGAGAATTGCCTGACACTCCATTGTGCTCTGATGAATCTGCGCCTGTGCCGAGCCCTCTGGAAGATGCTTCACGAGGAGGGTTCCGGTAATCGCGCCTCTAAAGACTCTGTCCCCATCGCCCAGATCATCGATGACACCTTGTCCCGTCCAACTCACGGTCCCATGGCCTGCATCAATTGTTTTTGCCTCGGCTCCACAGAAGACTCCTATGCTCATCACGAGGACGGCGACGGGCAGGATGATGGATTGTTTGAATTGCATGACTGCTCCCTTCATGATATGCGGCGCCATCAGTCCCAGGTGTGAGGGAGCACTAAAACGCCGGTGAATAAAGAACCCCGCCCTTCCGGCGGTCTTTCTAAAACATCTGTCACTGCTCTGCATGACGCTTCGTGGCTTCATAAAACTGGATATGTTTCTCGATCACGTCTGTACCTACACGCCACTCTCAGTGGGTACCGTCCCTTTGCTGCTCTTCAGATCGCCTTGCTGCGGAAATTGTTCCTTTTATACGCTCATCTCCATCATCAATGCTATGGGAACATGGCCTTACCGACGATTCGCGGCGCGCACATTAATCAATTGTGTGAGCTCGTCCTTACCCTCCAGTAGTGCCGAGAGACCAGAGTTCAGTAAGTCCTCGATCCAAGTGATCGTCATGTCTTCCGGTGGAAAACGAGACGAAACCAGCTGGTGGGCTGGTGCATCACCCCACTGAATCAGCAACGGTTCGTGATCGGTACCGCCTGACGCATGCGTGGCAGTGACGCCATTGAACACTTTTCCGACCTCCTGGAATCCCAACAGGTTGTGTTACACGTCTAGCAGGATGCTGAAAAAGTCCGTCCAGCGGCGTTCTCGCATCGCTCAGAGGCTCAACGTACCGAAGCATACGCCTCGCCTCTTCGCTCGCTGCGGCCTTGCTGGACGATCTTTTTGAGCATCCTGCAAGTTTTTCATGTGTCAACGCCACGCGTAAGAACACAGCGGGATTTGAGCGTAAACTGAGTTTTTCCGAAGCCTGCTAGCGACTGTTCAAGATCCTTCACATAGTGCACGACATGACCAAGGTATGGTGCTTTCATCTGAATCACTCCTGGTGGACCACCGGCTACCGGAGCAGCGCTCTGACCGCCGTATGTGCCAGCCCCACATCGGGTGCTCGTTGAAGCGCATCGTAATAGTGCTTGCCGAATCCGGTTCCCTCTTCCGACGGAGTCAACAGCGTTCGAACCGATGCGATGAGGACAGTAGTATCCGAGCCATCCGATGACGCGTCTTCGTCAACACACTCATCGAGCTGGGCCACCAATTGAGACAACGGACGCAGCCAGGCAAACCATGCATGGCTCAACACAAGCTGGAGGAACTCGCCGTTAGTTGGAATGCGGCCATACACTCGCTCATAAGACACACGTTCGTCGTCCAACAATGCTTTGTGCAGACGAAGCAGCGCGTGGCGGAGTTGATCCACATGCGAAGGTCCTGAATCAGAATCCGACATGATCGAATCTCCCTGGCTATGATCTATCCATAGGCTTCTTTTCGACTCGTGTCCCGATCGGAATGAGTGCTCCGCTGATCTGGGCGGCTTCGCCTGAGGCGAGAAAGAGCAACGTCTCGGCGATGGATTCAAGCTTCGTCCATGTGGACGGATCTGCCTGCGGCATACTGGCGCGGTTGGCCGGCGTGTCAATCGTGTTCGGCAGCACCCCATTGACAGTCACCCCTGATCCGCTCAATTCCAGCGCAAGGACCTTGATCAATGCGAGCAGGCTTGATTTGGAGACAAGATAGGCAGCGGCGCCGGGGAACGGCTCGATCGCAGCCCAAGCTGCCACATGCACGATGCGGCCGTTGCCGTTTTTCAACATGTGGGGTAACACGGCTTTCGAGAGCAGGAATGCTGCGGTCACATTCATGGTCAGCATCCGCTGCCAGAGTGCGGCGTCTGTTTCCTCGAGGCGGCTCATCGCAAAACCACCGACCAGATTGATGAGCACATCAATGCGGCCGGCCTCTCGGATCACGTCATTCACGAGACGTTGCACGTCGGCTTCATTCGTGACATCGGCTTTCATCGCGGATACTCCGACGACCTGAGCCGACGATGGAGTGCGATCTGCTGTGATGACCTGTGCGCCTGATTTCACAAAGGTCGGCGTGACGATTTGCCCCAGCGATCCGGACCCTCCGGCAATCAGCACCACCTTTCCATTCAATCGCATGAGCCTATTTCCTTTAGATGATTGCCTCTACCCCGTCGGCTCACCATTGAGTTGGTGTGCCGTTGGGCCGCCATCGCCTGTTCAATTCGGCGGTCGGGGGCCATCCACATGATGGCGGCGACGATATTGAGGGCGCAGGCAATCCACGGTTGCGCGAAAGAAAGTGGAATCGCGCTTCCCGGCGTGCCTTGCCCATCGTCATCCGTCGCTCTCTCTAGCAGGATGCTGAAAAAGTCCGCCAGCGGCGTTCTCGCATCGCTCAGAGGCTCAACGAGAGTTGTTCGGAAGTCGGAAGCACTGGAGGGGGTTTTCCGTTCGCCAAGATCTTTTGCACGGGCGAACGGCCCCACGAAGTGCGGTCCGTACCTCCTCGCCTCTTCACTCGCTGCGGCCTTGCTGGACGGACTTTTTGAGCACCCTGCAAGTTGTTCATGTGTCAACGCCAGGCGTAAGAACACAGCAGGATTTGAGCGTAAACTGAGTTTTCCAGCAGCCTGCTCGGCGTTGTGCCGGCCTGAACGAACCGTGGCATTCCATGTCGGAAGGCGCGCAGATGGGTTCGTTGATCGACTCTATACTCACCTGCCCCGAATCAGCCACTCCAGCTTCACAGGAAAGCGCATTTTCCTATGTGGCACTCGTCGCTGTTTCCCTCATACTTCCATTCCTTCGTCACCTGCAGGACCCGACATTTGCTAGCAGTCCATCAGCGTGAGCATCTATCTCGTGTTCGCAGCACAGCTGAGACTCATCCTTTGTTGTTGCTGCGGCAGCATGTGCCATTGCGCGCCGGTGTTCAGAATCTAGAGCACCGTCTCCATACTTCTCGCGCCGGCATGGAAATTCATTGCGTCGCTGACTTGGCTTTATCTGGCACAAAGGCGACATCGGCCACCTTGTTTTCTTCGTCCACCAAGAGCACGGCGGCATCACCTTTGGATAACATCGCGAGCCTCGGCTGAATCAGTAGACGTGCTTCGAAAGAATACGTTTTGCCGTCTTCGATCCGGATAGTAATGGTATTGTCTGCCAAGGGCTTCAGAATCACGCCCGCAACCTGGGTGAGGTTGCCTTTAAGCGGAGATTTCTGTTGTCCGAGTTCTGCCGACCGATGAACTGACTCCACGCTCCCCATTGTCACGTCTACGATCTTATCCAACTCGTCGATGAGAAAGACGACATCTGCCCCGACAGGAATCGAGGCCACTTTGCTTCGAGCGACCGGCCGGATGAAGTGAGACGTTTCTTTCCCCTCAGCGGTACGAATCACCGCCTTGTCGTGTCCGGTATCCAGGGGTTCGGCGAGTTGACCTTGAACCACACGATGGTGGGAAGCCTCACCGACTTTATGTACATCGACTAAGAGGTTTTGATCATTGACTGTGACCTCGACTAGGTCGCCTCTTTTCAAGTCCTCCAAGCCCTTTTCTTTTCTCACGTTCATGGGAACAAAACGAGGTTGCAGCTCGCCTGTATGAATTCGTGCCTGGCCGCTTCTGACCTCCTCGACAGTACCGAGAAGAACCCGTTCCCCGGAAAGACGTTGCGTATCCGTCCCCTCTGCCGCGGCCGCGGGAATAACCGATACCGTTCCGATGAACAACATGATCAACATTGTTCGTCGCCATAGCGTATGCGGTGCCATAGTCGCTCCTTTCAATTGTGAGCATTTCACTACCTCAGTCAGACAACGCAACAGCCAACTCATATTGCATGTCTTGACGATCACCCTTCTTTTCAAAGATTCTTCCGCATCCGCACGACCCTGCCCAAGAGACGCTGCTGTTTCGTCATGGGACGGTCGTCATACCTTCGATTGAGCGGATGAAGAACCGCCTGCCCACCGATGTCCTTCAGCTGCCGTAAGAGGGGTTCCTCGGGGTGACTGTCCGCACTCTCGATCAGCACATATTGACCAGACTCAGCGGGAAGATCAGGATTGACAAAAATGATTTCGCCCTCGCTGAAGAGCGGCAGCATGGAATCGTCTCTCACCTGTATGGCGAAGGTACGCAGCCCTGGCAGGTCTGATTCGAGCATCGTTTCCGCCTGGATGACATGAGGCGGCCCTTGGCTGCCGACCATCTGCTCAATCTGATCCCACTTCAACAGCGGCACCTTCCTCATCTCGCCGATAGGGGAGTGATGGGTACTTTCTGTGAGTTCGAACAGCCCCTCCGGATATGGCTGGCCGCCGGTTCGCAGGGAATCCACATCCATACGAAAATGTTTGGCAAATGTGTCCCAGATTGCCGGGTCTTGCGGGAGTTTATCGGCCAGAATATTCACGATCGTATGCGCGGAGACACCGACTGCCGAGGCCAACTCCTCTTCAGTCACCCCCTCACCAATCTCTCGTTGAATAAGACCTTTCAGGTCCATAGGGGAATTCCTCCTCTAGCAGGCTGCGGGAACACTCTGTTGATACACACAATGCCGTTGGAATCTTTCCTATTTCCCCGACGTCACAGTCGCAGGATGCTCAAAAAGGCCTGATTTCTCACCCGCCCAGCCCCGGCGGTTGTTTCACCCTCCACCTGAGCCTGCCAAGACAGCCTCTTTTCCCAGAGACACGCCTTTCCGCAAGCAAGGCCGCAGCGGGCGAAGGGATACAGTGCCGCTGTCCGTCGATGCCGCAGGCCTCCATACCTCTCCAAGGCTGCGCCGACGAGCTGTTCCACATGTTCCTCCCCCACGATCCCTGATTATAACTAAAGGGTACGTAGGGGGCTGATCAAAATTGATCAGATGGTGAGGCCCCGTACTTCGTTGCCCTCTGCCCCAGGCTCCTAGGAGGCGACGACCCCGACAATCAGGAAAACTTACCCGGAAACTGTTTTGCCAACGCCGTCGTCATGGTATCCGCAATGACATAGATGTGTTGTCGCATCATCGGCCAAGTTGCCCCTAGAGGTGCATAGTCTTTTGCCTTGTACTGATTGATTTGAAGAACATGGTGGGCTCCATGTGTTGCGATCAAGCCCCGAACAATGTCCTTCTGGAGGTAGGGATTGAGATGGCTCAGGAAATCGGCGATCTCGTCGGCATTCGACGCCAAGTAGGCAAGCGCACTATCTTGTTGTCGTTTACCCCCTGCGAGGGCGGCCTCCGAGTATTCCCTCACTGCGCGAATGTTGTTGTCCAGCAAGCTATAGAACTTTTCCGAGGCAACTTCACCGTAAAAAGGCGTCATCACACTTGCGATCTGTTTTGTATTGGCCACGACTTCTTTCTCTGCGGCATCCCGCTCCTCCGGTTCGTTCGTCGCGATGTTCGACACGACGTGCCGAACCCAAAAGATATGCCCGACCCAGAGATCACGAAGGTTCTGCTGCATCTCCGCCACACGGGCTGGATTCGTATCCCCGCCTGTTCGTATTCCGTAGTCGCAGCCTGCCAGGCCAACGAACGCGAGTACCAACGCAACAATAGATTGATGTATTTTACTCATACAGCCCCCCTTCAAAACTTGTGCGACTCATGATTGATAAATCCTGAGGATGACTTCGGTATCCTGCAGTGCATAGTCCGACCATAACAGTCGCACATGAAGAGATCGTGAACGAGCGATGAAGAATTCTTCATCATCTTATAGCCTTTGACACGCATACCCGCGATGTGCACTCGTACCCAATCGACAATATTCGCAAATACTTGCAATGCCAATGTTGGGGCGAGAGCGCCGTGGCGAACAGAAAGTACGTCGTTTCTCTCGCCTTGTGCCACGGCCTCTCTCTGCCTTCTAGCCCGCATTATCCATGAGCACTTTTGCTGCAATCGCTGATCCGCTGCTACGAGAAACCTTCGGTCAGCGGGCTCGCCCCTCGGACCCTCCACGTACTGCACGAGTACGAATCGGGTCCTCAGTGCTCCGCGCGCCGGTCTCACAACGCAGCTCAGCCATTTCGCAACGAACCATCATGAATAATGCAGGCTAACGGGCCAGTTCGCCGCTCAGTCGGTTAACATGCTGTTTCAAGTAGGCCTCTCCCCGTGTGGCTCCACGTGCCCGGCTCGCATGGCGCCTCGGCGGTTTCATCCCGAACTCTCGGAAATGAAGCTCCCCGCAGCAGTCTACTCCGCCGAAGTAGCCCTTCGGCTACGAAGGTTGGAACCTACGCGGTATTCAACGAAGAAGAATGATATGGGCTAGTGATTTCATGAGCAGCCATGAATGCGGATGGGGATCGATGTCTCCTTTGGAAGAATGTTGCATCCAGAGCTTTGTGCCAATGCATGAAGCGGACTAATCTATGGGTGGTCACGGTTCAGTTTTTTGGCCACCTCTCGGCATGAAGCAAACGGGACGAATTTCAAGGGAGGAGAAACAACACGAGGTGGAGTCCCTTCAGGGACTCCACCCCCTCTGAAGCGATGGCCTAGAGAAAACTTACAGCCAGGTGACGCGCTCGGCCGGCCGAATGTAGATCGGCTCTTCGACCTGAATACGTGCCACTTCCTTGCCTGACTTGTTGAA
>JBBRRK010000170.1:0-8914 GCA_038200765.1 Nitrospirales bacterium | reverse complement strand
GCCTAGGCTGACCCCGCCAGGTCTGTATCCTTCCAAATCCACACAGACAAAGCGAAACCCAACCTTCCGGAGGCGGGCGCTGATGTGTGCGCGCAACTCCGGCTGGTTCAGTCGGGAAAACTCCTCCGCTCCGACTTCGATTCGTGCCACCTCTCCGTGCTCCCGTACACGCACGTGGCGAAATCCCTCAGCCTGTAGAATGTCTTCCGCCTGCTCCACTCGGCGGAGCTTTTCGAGCGTGATTGGGACGCCGCGAGGAATTCTGGAAGAGAGGCAGGCGGCTGCCGGCTTATTCCAATTTGAGAGTCCCAACGTCTGGGCAAGTGCACGGACATCGGACTTGGAGAGGGAGGCTTCGACCAGCGGGTTTCGAATGCCCCACTCACGCGCAGCTTTGATTCCTGGCCGATCGTCTCCGAGATCGTCGAGGTTTGTTCCGTCTGCAATCCATCGGCTCGCGCGCGGTTCACGCAGGCCGTCCAGCAATTGATAGAGATCGGTCTTGCAATGGAAGCAGCGGGCCGCATCATTCTGCACGAAGGCAGGAATCTCGAGTTGATCGGTGTGGACCAGTTCATGCCGCGCGCCGATTTCTGCGGCGACTTGCTTTGCGCCGTCGAGTTCAATCGTGGGGAATGTCGGCGAAACAGCGGTGACGGCCAATGCATGTTCACCGAGTTGTTCTTGTGCGACTTTCAGGACGACGGTGCTGTCGATCCCGCCGGAAAAGGCGACTAGGACGGACTGCATGTCCGACATGACCTGACGGAGCGTATTGAGTTTTCCGTGGAGAGACTTGGTCATCATTGGATATTCCTGCTTTTCGAGTGGTGACATGGGTGCCTAGTATTTGACCTTTGCTTTGGCGAGGTCGCCTACGACCACTAAGGCGTATCGTTTAGGGTCCAGGTATTGTTTCGCAACACGTTGGACGTCTTCTTTCGTGACCTGGGCTATCCATTTTGGGTAGTCCGAAAAATAGTCAAGTCCCAGGCCATAGAGTTCCACTTGAGCGAGCACATGCGCGAGCTTTGCGGTGGAATCGAATCGCAGCGGGAAGCTGCCCATCAAGAAGGATTTGGCTTCAGCCAACTCCTGATCGGATACCGGTGTGTCACGAATAGATTTGATCTCTGACAGAACGCCGGTGATGGCTTGATTCGTCGTCTCGGTCTTGGTTTGGAGGTTGACCCAGAACGAACCGGGCATCAGCCGAGCATCGAAGTGGCTCATGATCCCATAGGCCAGCCCTTGCTTGTCGCGAATCGAGTCCATTAAGCGGGAGGAAAACCCACCGGCTCCTAGGATGTAATTCATCACAGTGACGGAATAATAATCCTGGTGTGTGCGCGATAAGCCTTCATGGCCAAGCACAATGGTGGATTGGGTGAGATCTTTCTCGATGAGTTGGATTGTCTTCCGTTCGATCGGCGAGGGTTTTTTCGTGTTTCGCGCTGTCACAGCCCCTTTCTTCCAGGCTCCAAAATGGGTCTGCACAAGGGTAGTAGCGTGCTCAAGTGTGATATCACCGACGATAGCCAGGATGACTTGGGAAGGAGCATATTCCCGTCCATAGAAGGTTTGCACGTCGGCGAAGGTGATCTTATTGAGCGTCTCCTCTGTTCCATTGACGGGCCAACGGTAGGGGTGCCCGTGAAAAACAAGCTGATTGAACGCCTTCATGGCGATATGGCCTGGGTCGTCGTTGTCGCTCGCCATTTCGCCCAGGAGTTGGGCGCGAATCCGTTCGAATTCCTGTTTATGAAAGGCGGGGTGTTGCAGCATGTCCGCGAGCAGAGTCACGCCGAGGTCCACGTCTTTCTTGAGTACGCGGACGGAGGCAGTGGTAAAGTCCTCTGAGGCTTTGGCTTCTAGAGCTCCACCGACGAAATCGATTTGCTCCGCCTGCTGTTTTGATGTGCGCGTGGTTGTTCCTTCGTCCAGAAGACTGGCGACGAGGTTCGCGAGGCCTGCTTTGTCGGGAGGGTCTTGCGCCGAGCCGGTTTTGATCAGTGCGTGAATTTCTACGATGGGGAGGAAAGGTTGCTCAAGGACGAGCACCGTGATGCCGTTTGCCGACACGAATTTCGTCGGCGCGATTTCCGCTGCCGTACCGGAGCCGTTTGCCAAGAAGAAGGCGCAGAGTGCCATCAGGAGGGTCAGCGCCGCCTGTCGTCGCGGCGGGATAGGCCGTTGGCTTGTCGTCGGCATGATTAGGGCCTTCCCTGTTGCGCGGCGGTGGAGGGCGCCTCTGGTTGTTTGGGAGGTATGGGAATTAACGTGCCGACGGTTCGATTGTCTTCCGTCAGGTATTGGTGGGCGACACGCTGAATATCTTTGGTCGTCACCGCTCGGATCCGTTCGACAAACTGGTCGATTTTCCGCCAGCCGGCGCCGACGGATTCAGCCTGCCCGAGCAACATGGCATGCCGAAAGTTGGAATCCTGCTGGAAAACATGGGCGGCTTCGACCTGATTCTTTGCCCGTTGGAGTTCTAGCTCTGTCGGTGAATCAGCCTGGAGACGTTTGATCTCTTGATGAAGAGCGTCTTCGACCGACTCAGGTTTATGGCCTGGGCTCACGAGGGCATAGAAGTAGAAAAGACCAGGGTCGGCCTGCAGCAAGCTGTACTCTGATCCAACTGCCAGCGCAGATTTTTGTTCGTACACGAGGCTCTGGTACAGGCGCGAGCTTTTCCCATGCGACAGAATCGAATCCAGAATGTCGAGTGCGTACGAATCTTCACTTGTAAAATTCGGCACGCGATAGCCCATCATGACAAACGGGACTTGCGCATTCCGCTTGAGGAGGAAGCGGCGTTCGCCTTTTTGTTCCGGCTCCATGGTGGCGATCGGTTTAGGATCCGGTCCTCGCGGGATCGGTTCGAAAAGCTGTTTAATCTTGGGAAGTAGACTGTCAGTTTTGATATCTCCCACCACGACGAGGGTCGCGTTGTTGGGCGAGTAGTAGGTATCATAATGCCGTTGCAAGTCATCAAGGGTCATCGCATCTAGGTCGCCGAACCAGCCGATGACCGGCCAATGGTATGGGTGGCTGAGATAAGCTTGGGCGAAGAGCACCTCGACGAGCGCGCCTTGGGGATCGTCCTCCGTGCGCAGGCGGCGTTCTTCCTTCACGACTTCTCGTTCTGTTGTCAATTCAGATATGTCGAGCAGGAGGCCCTGCATGCGATCGGCTTCGAGTTCCAGAGCCAGTTCGACGCGGTCGGCCGCAAGATTCTCGAAGTAGGCGGTGAAGTCCTGGCTTGTGAAGGCGTTGTCTGTCCCGCCGTTCTTGCGAATAAGACGGGAAAACGTGCCTTTGGAGTATTTGGCGGTGCCCTTGAACATCATGTGTTCCAGCATATGAGAGAGGCCAGCGCGGCCCATCATTTCGTTGCGTGAGCCGACCTTGTACCAGACTTGGACGGTCGCGACCGGAGCTTTGGGAACTTCGACTAACAGAACCTTCATTCCATTGGACAGGATGAACTCATGGGGTTCTGTTGCAAGGGCCGGCGATGTGAAGGCGAATGCGAAGACAAGACTGCTGGCGGCAGCCAACCAAGATAGTCGCATGACGTATTGTGAATGGAGCCAGGTCATGTTTGGGTGGTGCGCACAGTATATGCTAGCAACGGGATTCGATTTGTGTCAAGGCGCGGGCTGCGTAATCGGGAGAGAGATTGCCTAATTGGCCGCAGGCGCCGAGGACATCTCGCCCCCGGCTCTTACGGACAAATATATCGAGGCCTGCTTGTCGCACGATGGCTTGAAAGGCGGAAATGTCGCGTTCCGATGGACGGCGGAAGGGGCTCCCGGGAAATTCATTGAACGGAATCAAATTAATTTTACACGCGATTCCGCGGACGAGCTTGGTGAGGCGGCGAGCATCGTCGGCGTGATCATTCACCCCGGCCAGCAAGACGTACTCGAAGGTGAGCCGCCGGGTCGGTAGCAAGGGATAACGCCGGCAGGCGGCGAGCAATGTTGTGAGCGAGGCGATCCCATTAACGGCCGGCATCAGGCTGGCGCGTTGGTCGTCCGTCGTCGCATTCAGCGAGATGGCCAGATTGACGCCGAGTGGCGCGATATCTTTCAATCGGGCTGCCAGGCCCGCAGTCGACACGGTAATGCGTCTCGGCGACCATCCGAGACCCCACGGCTTGTTTGTGAGTCGCCGAATGGCCTCTGACAAGGCCTCTATATTGGCCAAGGGCTCGCCCATCCCCATAAAGACGAGGTTGGTAATCCGCTCACTGGGGTCGAGGCGATCGTGGGCGGTCAGCACCTGCTCCATGATTTCATGCGGCTTCAAGTTGCGCTTCAATCCCATCGTGCCGGTCAGACAGAATCCGCAATCCAGGGTACAGCCGACCTGCGTCGACACACAGAGGGTTAAGCGGTCTTCATCGGGAATCAGCACGGTTTCGACGGTGAGCCCATCGCTGAGCGTGAGTACGAGTTTTCTTGTGCGGTCGATCGAATGGAAGACCGTGCAGTCTGCGGCGCGTGGAATTGTGGCGTGTGAAGCCAGGGCGGCTCGCTCCGATTGGCCGAGGTCGGTCATCTGGTTGATGTCTTTGGCCCGACGTTGATAGAGCCATCGCATAATCTGACCGGCTCGGTAGCGGGGCCACCCGAATTTCTGCACGAGCCGACCCATTCCTTCTTCATCAAGGGCTAAGAGGTTCGTGGGGGCTGCGCGTGTTGGGAGAGCGTCTTTTTCGTGCCGCATGAGGGCAGCCTACCACAGCCTCAAAAAGTGGAACAAGGGACAAGCGTTACACGGCTTTGCTGGCAACAAGGAAGGTACACTGCTATATAATATGTCACAGCGTGAGAGGGAGACGACAGGTGCACGACTATCTAAATCAATGGGCCATACGAACTCCGCTCCTCGCCATGTCTATTGGCCTCTGTGGTTTTGCGTTTTCCTCCGACCAGGTACCAGCCGATACCTCCTCATCCTCGACCTCGAGTGACAGCAGCGTGTGTGAGAGAGGGGAGGATTGCTTTCAGTCCGCCGCACTGCCGAAAGAGCGGCTCGGCAAAGCCCTCAATAAAGAGCAAGTCTTGTTGCTCAAGCTTGATAGGCTGCAGCGAGTGACGGAACGATTCCCCACCACAGTGTGGGCCAAACGCGCAGGACTGCTGTCTGGAGTGTTGCTTCTTGAACGGAATCCTGTTGCGGCGATTGAATTTCTTCGCGCGGCACAGCAAGACTTTCCAGTCTTAGACGACTATATCCGACTATGGATGGGGGAGGCGTTGTTGAACCATGGAGACGCCAAACAGGCCGTGGGTATGTTCGAGAGCATTCGTCAGGCGGTGCCGGACTCTTTTCTGTTGACTAAGGCTGCCTATCGAGCAGGGGAAGCCTCGTATCAGGCGTCGAGTTGTCCGGAAGCGATAGCGTGGTTTGCGAAAGCAGTGGAACTGAACGATAAGGAGTCAGGCACTCCCCGTGCGCTTCTTCGGCGAAGCGCGTGCCAATTGCGAGACAACAACATACGGGAAGGCCGCGAGACTCTCACGAAGCTCTGGGTTCAGTTTGCGTACAGTGTAGAAGCGAAAGAAGCAGAAGCGCTATTGGCCTCGAATCTTGGTGGGGAGCCGTGGGTGGTTCAGTCGAGTGAGCGGCTTGCTCGGGCTCAGGCGTATCTTGGGCAATCCTTCCATGCCGAGGCGATCGAGGAACTCCGAAAGTTTCTTGCGGCTGATCCACAGTCGCCTCGGCGTGCCGAGGCAAAGCTGAAGCTCGGGGTCGCGCAGGTACGGCTGAAACAGTATGACAAAGCCCTAGAAACGTTCCTTGCATTGGCGAAAGACGGAGGGACGGAATCCCACGAAGCGTCGGTTTGGCTGGCTCGCGTCTATCTTCGACAAGGACAGGGGGGCAAGTTGTTAGACCTCGCCCGTACACTGCGGACATCTTCGCTCTCGGCGGAGCAGAAGGGCCAGATCACATTTTTCGCCGGGATTTGGTTGGAAGATGAGAGTCGCTTTGACGACGCGATTTTTCGGTATCGAGAGGTGACAACGGCCGGAGAGCCGGGGTCTCAGCGTGCCGAGGCACGCTGGCGCGTGGGGTGGGTGTATTACCGTATGGCGCGCTATCGTGAGGCGGGTGATGAGTTGCGTCTGCTCGCCGATCAGCACGACAGCGATTTTGAGCCACAGGCGCTTTATTGGATGGCGCGCGCGGCTGAATTGAGCCAGCAGCCTCACGCTCGTGATGTGTATGTGCAGCTCTGCCAACGATACGTCTATACCTATTATTGTCAGCTGGCTCGGGAACGGATTGGTAGTACGTTGTCGGAGCCCCATGCCGCAGAACTGATTTCGACGACTGCTTCGGTGAATGAGGGCACTCCTGCGAATGGTGAGGCCATACGTTCGGGGTCTGCCAGGGACGAAATTGGGCAGCAGACGGCATATCGTCGAGCCATTGAGCTCAAGGTGCTGGGGTTGGACTCGGATGCTGCTCGAGAGTTGGCGGGGTTGACTGATCGCTATAGCCGAGATCCCGACACCCTCATGGCCCTTGCGACAATGTTGAACGAGGTGGGTGCCTACCATCATGCACTCCGGCTCGCGAGGGCCAGGTTCCGCGATAAATTGGAGCGAACTGGGGGTCTCGTCGACCCATCGCTGTGGAAGGTGGCGTATCCGACGGGTCTCCTTCCTACAATCAAGGGCCAAGGTGTAAAGGGTGTCGATCCCTATTTGGTGGCGGCGATCATTCGAGAGGAGAGTCAGTACGATTGGCAAGCGGTGTCGCGGGTTGGTGCGATTGGCCTGATGCAGGTAATGCCGGGAACCGCAAATAATGTGGCGCAACGGCTCGGGCTTCCCGCAGTCGGACGGGACGATCTCTTCGATCAAGAGACGAATATTCAGATGGGGGTCCACTACGTCGAACAGTTACTCGAACAATTTTCCGGGAACGTCGCGCTCACCATTGCCTCATACAATGCAGGGCCAATGGTTGTTAGAAATTGGGTTGCGCTGCACCCTGGACGAAGTCAGGATGAGTTCATCGAATTGATCCCGTATCAAGAAACGCGGCAGTATGTGAAACGCGTACTGCGAAGCTACCGAGAATACATCCGGCTAGCTCACAGTATTCACGACCAACCGTCATGAATGCTGTGGGCTAAACAAGGCCTCCTGATGGCTATTTCTTGACAAGATCTAGACAAGTTTCTATAGTGCACCACAACCTGTAGGGGCATTAAGGGAGAGAGTGAGAAGATGGCACTTGATCGATTGGACGCGCTCGAAAGTCGCATTAGAGATTTGGTTAAGCTGGTTCAAGAGCTGAAGAAAAAGAATGCAGCGGCTGAAGAAGAATTAAAGGTTATTCGACAACGACTGGCGGAGAAGGATGATGAGAATCGACAGTGGGAACAAGAGCGTGTCGATATCAAGTCTCGGATAGAAAAAGTCCTCGGCGACATCGAGTTGTTGGAGTGCCTGGAAGAACGCAAGGAGGTGGCTCTTGACTAAGACCATTGACGTGGAAATCTATGGCCAACGGTACACGATTCGTGGTGAGGCGGATGAAGGGGATGTCCGGCGCCTCGCAAGCTTTGTCGATGGCCAGATGCGCCATCTCGCGGAAGGGATGAATACAACGACCCCTTCCAAGCTCGCCGTCCTGACTGCCCTCAATTTGGCCCATCAGTTGTTCGAGCTCGAACGGAAACGTGCTCAAGGTGAGGCAGATGTCGAACGCCGGATGAAGTCGCTTATGGAGTCGATCGAGGAACAGGTACCGACCTCACTCTTTCGCTAGATTCAACTTGCAAAGGGCGTTTTCCTTTGTTATCGTGACTTGTGTTTGTTGGGGCGTAGTAGATTTTACGATAGGGATAAGATTAGGTCATGCTTGAACCGGTTCAGCGACCCGAGGATACGATACAGTCACAACGGAATGGATGTAGATTCTTGATGCTGGTGAAATTGAGTCAGTTAGAATGTGCACTGGGGTTTATCTATCTCATGTATAACCTCGTAGAGATGTTGGGCCAAGTCATGGAGTTCATGATGCCGTCGAGGGGTGCGGTCTGGGGAAACAGCCTGCAGCTGCTTCCGGTTCGCACGCAGAGTCCTCTCGTGCAGATGAGAGCGTACCAACGTCGACGGATTTCTGGGGATATATCCAGCACAGAACGTACCAGTCATCTCAATTCAGCAAGGCATCCATTCCCGTGGAGTTCGTACTCGGAGTAGGTCAGTCGACCGCGTTTCCAGCCGTCCTCTTTTAGTTCCTCATCTTTCCACTGCGTTCCCTTCTCATTCAAGACCGTCTAATAACCTTGTATCACACGAGGATGAGAAGCACTTCTTCTCATCTTACGACTGTAAGGGGGGGGCCACATGTCAACCTCAATTATTGCCTATCTGTTAACAGGACTCGTTGGAGGACTGCTCGGAATCGGCCTCTTTGAGCTGATCCGCCGCTCATCGGGCGCCACGAAGAAGGCACAGGAAGAGGAGCAGGCCCGCCAGGCTATACAGAATGCTCAGCGGGAGGCGGAGAACATCGTTAAAGAAGCGAAGCTGGAAGCGAAAGACCTTCTGCTGAGATCGAAAGAGGAGCTGGAAAAGGAGCAGAAGGTCAAGCTGGCTGAGTTCGCGACGGTCGAAAAACGTTTGATTCAGCGGGATGAAGCCATTGAGAAACGAATCAGTCTGATAGACAAGCGGGATAGCGACGCCCAAAAGCGAGATCAAGATCTCGCGAAGCGAGAAGAGAAACTGCTGGTTAAAGAAGCGGCGTGTGCGCGAGTGGAGAAGGAGCATCGTGAGGCATTAGAGCGCATTGCGGGGATCACGGCCGAGGAGGCAAAGAAGCAGCTTATTCAAGAAATGGAAAGCCAGGCACGGCTTGAGGCGGTTGGACATGC
>JBBRRK010000169.1:0-8980 GCA_038200765.1 Nitrospirales bacterium | reverse complement strand
GGTGGTGCGATTGATGTGGAGGTCCGTTCCTCGCCCCGTGGCCATGGCTTGCTGTACTTCCGACCGCGCGCTGTGGTTTTCGACCGTCGCGAGGTTGCTCTCCGGAATGGCGCTGTCGGCCAACACCTGTCCATCCGGAGCAATGAGGGTCACACGCGCGAGGGCTCGCGCGCTGAGATTTCGAACCGCTGCCTGTAATTGAGGAGTCGAGGACAGCGTTCCCGATTGTGTCAAAAACGGCTGCAGCCCGTAGGCGACGAGATTGGTTCGAGCTTCCAGTATTTGGCTCGATTGAAGGAGTTCCTGTTGATTGAGAGAGCGAGTGGTCAAGACCCATGCGACGAGAAGTCCACAGGCCAGAACCAGTAGGGCTCCGATCGTGACCTTCCATCGTATGGAGAGGGTCATGCCGAACGATCCAACTCTTTGAGCTTATATCCTAGGGATTTGACCGACATAATGGCCTCGTTGAGCGAGGGGAGCTTCTGCTTGAGTCTTCGGATGTGGACATCGACCGTCCGTGTCGTCCCGTAATAATCGTATCCCCAGACGGTATTGAGGAGGATGTCCCTGGTCAGGACTCGGCCGGGATTGCGCAAGAGATGCTCGAGCAGGCCGAACTCTTTTGCCGTGAGGGGAACCTCGGTTTTATGTACAGTGACCTCGTGTCGCCCAAGATCCATGACGAGATCGCCGTAGCGGTAGTGGGCCTGGCTATCGTCCTGCTTTCGTTCAAGACGTCGAAAGAGGGCCTTAATGCGGGCAACCAAGGTCTTGGGGCTGAAAGGTTTGGTGACGTAGTCGTCTGCTCCCAACTCCAGGCCAATGATCGTGTCTGATTCTTCGGCTTTGGCGGTCAACATAATGATGGGGAGCATCGCGGTTGCTGGAACTGATCGAAGGCGCCGACAGACCTCGAGGCCGTCGATCTCGGGCAGCATCAAGTCGAGCATGACCAAATCGGGCTTCTCCTGCTTCACTTGCCGAAGGCCTTCTATGCCGGATGCGGCTGATACCGTTCGAAAGCCTTCTTTTTCTAAATACAGCGTGACCAGTTGGAGAATGTCGGGCTCGTCTTCGACAATGAGGATTTTCTTGCTTGCAGGGTTCGACATCGCGATGGTATGAGCCTACGAGGGCGTGAGAATTCTGTCAAGCAAGCCACGTTCCGTCTGTTTCACATGCAGAGGGAAAGTCCCTTCTCTTTACCCACCAAAGACGTGGTGTCGTGTGAGGTCATGCTGACTCTTGCGGCGAGAATTCTTCAGATTGGCCGACAAGATTACTCAATGGAACCTGCGGTCTCCATCATTCGATCCCCATTCCACTGTGGTGCTACGGAGCGCCACCTATTCACCGTGGTAACGCCAATTGAAGAATTGAAACAGTACATTCATGGGGTGGTCATCCGTTATTCTCCTTCGTCGAATACCCCGCAGCTTGCTGCGGGGAGCTTCATTGTGTGCCGACCAGTCAAATCTCCCAACCGTGGGATAATTCATACCGAGAAGATCTCCTGGCGGGCTTGATGACAGTGGCAGCAGAGTTCTGATCCGACTCAAAAGACGAAGCGGGTCGCCTTTCAAGAGGCGCTGGCGATTGATCCGGGTTGGTGAGTCCCATAATCGGGCCAATTGTGTTGACGAGGTCCGCTGCTCTGACGTAAGCTGGCTACCAGCGATTTATGAGTACGCGGACAGGAATATGGCCCTGTACGGAGTGAAGGAGAAGGGGACGACTATGAAGATCTATCTCGCCAATCCACGAGGGTTTTGCGCCGGAGTTGACCGGGCGATCGATATCGTCGATCTTTCGCTGAAGAAGTATGGGGCGCCGATCTACGTTCGACACGAAATCGTCCATAGCCGACATGTCGTGAACTCGCTCCGTACCAAGGGTGCCGTGTTTGTGGAAGAGTTGGGAGAAGTGCCGGAAGGTTCGGTTGTGATTTTCAGTGCCCATGGGGTCGCCAAGTCGGTCTGGGACGAGGCGAATCGGCGGCGGCTGCATGTGATCGATGCCACCTGTCCGTTGGTCATCAAAGTGCACAACGAGGTCAACCGCGACTATACGCAGGGATATGATCTCATTCTGATCGGCCATGCGGGCCACCCCGAAGTGATCGGGACGCTTGGACAGATCCCGGACAAGTTCCACCTGGTCTCCTCCGTGGCCGATGTTGAGAAGCTGCAGGTTGATAACGTCAACGACCTCTCATACGTCACGCAAACGACGCTGAGCGTCGATGAGTGCCGGGATATCGTCGGCGCGCTCCACAAACGTTTTCCACACATCAAGGGGCCGCACCAGGAAGATATTTGTTACGCGACGCAGAACCGCCAGAACGCGGTGAAGGAGCTCTCGAAGTTGGTGGATGTCATTCTCGTTATCGGTTCCCCGAATAGCTCAAATTCAAACCGCCTCCGTGAGTTGGGGGAACAGTGTGGCATTGCGTCCTACCTCATCGATGCCGCGTCCGATATCAATCCACTCTGGCTCACGAACGTGCAAGCGGTCGGGATCACAGCCGGCGCGTCAGCGCCAGAGGTGTTGGTCGAAGAACTGGTGACGTATCTCAAGACCTTTGGAACCGCAGAGGTCCACGACCTGACAGTGATCGAAGAAGACGTGGAGTTTCTTCTCCCCAAGGAATTGATCACCATTGATTCTTCCAACAAATCTGTTGGGGCTCAGGTGGGATAGCCACATCCCTCGCTACGTTCCTCCCTCCAAATGTTGTGGGTATTTCCCCTCATGCCTACCACCGGCAGTATTTTTCTTTGATTTATACCGGTAGTCCGTGCTACAAAATCAACCGATAAAATTCCAGTGAATCCTCTTGAAACACGCTGCGGTATAAGGAGTCGCCGATGTATTTGAAATCCCTTGAGATGACGGGATTTAAGTCGTTCGCCGAAGCCCGGATCGAATTCCCTGATGGCGTCACCGCCATCGTGGGGCCAAATGGGAGTGGGAAAAGTAATGTCGTCGATGCGATTCTTTGGGTACTCGGTGAGCAGAGCACGAAGGCCCTGCGTAGCGAGAAGATGGAAGATGTGATCTTTAACGGAACCGAAATGCGGAAGCCTCTCGGCTTGGCTGAAGTGTCGCTCGTGATCAGCGGGCTGGATCGGATCACTGTCGATCCCTTATCGAATCTTTCGAGCCAGCTGTCGGAGTATCAAGAACTCATGATCACACGCCGTCTGTATCGCAATGGCGAGAGCGAATACCTCATTAATAAGACCGCCTGCCGGTTGAAGGACATCCGGAACATTCTGCTGGATACCAGGGCCGGGACAAAAGGACATACCGTTATTGCGCAGGGGCAAATCGATCAGATCCTGAACGCCTCACCGCAAGATCGGCGCGAGTTGATCGAAGAAACCGCCGGTATCATTCGCTACAAGAAACAGAAGGCTGAAGCGTTGCGTAAATTGGATGCGACGCAGCAAAACCTCTTGCGGGTGCGGGATATCGTTGCTGAGGTGAAAAAGCAGTTGAACTCCCTCGATCGCCAAGCGAGGCAGGCACGGTCCTATCAGACGTTGCACCAAGAGGCCAAGTCGTTAGAGATTCAGCTGCTGACCAACGAATACCGTGTCCTCCGAACCACGATCAAGGAGGTGGAGTCGGAGTTGCAGACGTTGGGGGACCAGGAGTCTGAGCAGTCCGCCGAGCTGGCGCGTCTGAATGCGGAACTTGAACGGATCAAGCTCGCGATTGCCATTGCGAACGAGGCGATTGGGCAGCAGCGTGAGGAACTGTCGAAGGTTGAACAGCAACAGGCGCGGGCGCTGACGGCGGCAGAAGTCGAGCGCAATCGCGGAGAGCTCTATGCACAGCAGCAGAGTCAGGGAGGGGAGGAGCTCGAGCGCCTCATCCAGGAACAGAAGCAGGGTGCGGCAGAGGCGACGGCCATCGAGGAGACGCTGGCCGCACTCGAGCGTGAATGTGTGGAGCGGGAGCAGGTCTGTGCAACGCTCGACGGGGAAATGAAAAAACTGGTTCATCAACGAACTGCGACCTTGGCTGAAGAAGAACGAGGGCGCCGGGACGTCCTCAACCTGGCGGTATTGGTTGCGAATACTGAACAAACCTTGGTGCAATTGGCCGCTCGCATTCACGAGGCGGCGGATCGTGAAGACCGGCTGACTTGTGAGCGCGAAGACTTTCGCCTGCAGCATGCCACGACAATGGATAAGCGCGAGGCGCTCCAACAGGCTTCCCACGACGCGGAGCAATTGGTGGCTGATCTGCGTCGTCGGCGGCAGGGCGTCGAGGACGAAAACGAGCGCCTGTCGCTGGAGTTAGCCGAAGTCGACCAGCGGGTATTTCGTCAGTCGGAAGAGTTAGCCGCCGTGGACTCTCATCTCAGAACGTTGCAAGGCGTGCTGCAAGAAGATATGGGGTATGGGCGGCGCGGCAACGAAGAATCGACGGCACTCAAAACCTGTGTCGGGGTTCGCGATGCCATTGCCGAGTGGTTGGTTGTGCCTTCCGGATGGGATCGTGCGGTGGAAGCGATGTTGGGCGAACGGGTGAGAGGATGGTTCGTCGATGACCCCACCGCCGCCTGTGAAGCGATCGAGTTTCTCAAGAGCAAGGATCTCGGGCGGGGCACGTTCATTCCACAGCAGCCCCGCTGGACACCTCGGGACACGGCCTCTCGCCCCTGGTGGCCCGCGATAGAGGGCCGGCCCGGTGTGGTTGGACGTGCGGTCGATATGATCCAGGTAGAGGAGGGGCGAGAAGCGGCCCGTGACTATTTCTTCGATCGAATGGTATTCGTCGACACCCTGAAGGATGCGACGACTCTGTGGGAACAACAGCCCTATGCGGCTCCCGATGGCCCCATCCTCGTCACGCGTGCCGGAGAGATCTTGGATGCCGCAGGAGTGGTCACTGGTGGACAGACGAGTGCAACAGGAGGGGTGTTGCAACGTCGCCGAGAGGTGCTTCGCTTGGAAGCCCAGAGTGTCTCACTGACGGGATGCGTCGAAGAAGGGAAACAGCGACGTGAACGATTGCAGGTGCAGGGACAAGAGTTGCGCGAGCAGAGCCGGCAACTCGTGGAGGCGTTGCGTGACGCAGAAATGCAGGAACTCTCATTGCGGAAAGACGCAGCTGGACTCCAGCATGTGCTGGGAGATCTCACTCAACGAATCGACACCTTGATGGGTGATGCACAACGAGGCTCGATGGAGGCGCAGCGGCTTAATCATGACATGCGCTCCGGCGAAGCGCAGCTCGAACAGTGGATGGCGGAGAAGGCCGGTCAGGAGGCCGGGCTGAGTCGTGTGCGCGAACGGGTAGGACAGATTGACGACGACATGCAGGGGTTACAACAGCGGGTCACGGAGGCGCAATTGGTGGCACAGGGAATCCGGACAACCCGTGAGCATCGCCATCACGATCTTCTGCGGATTCAGCAACAGCAGCACGACGCGATCGCGCACATTGAGACCCTGACGCGCCATGTCGAGGGGCTCGCGACATCGATCGAACAGAGCCGGGTTGAACGTGAACATCAAGAAACGCGTTGTCGTGAGTTCGGTGAGTCGTCCGCCCAGGTGAAGGCTCAGTTGGTCAAACTACAAGAGTCGCAGGCGGAGGATATGGCGGCGGCGCACCAGCTCGATGCCGAGCTGGAGGACGTGCGCCGTGCGGTGTCGTCTCTTCGCGAATCCCGCATGGCGGTGGAGGTGAAGAAGGCGGAAATTCGGATGCAGTTGGGGACGGTCGAATCCACGCTCGTGGGAACGTACCAGGTCGATCTTGCAACGCTGTTCGATTCGCCGGCCGTGGAGATGACACCGGCACAGCTGTCGATCGGGGAGGAACCGATCCCGGAAAGCCAACCGGCAGTCAATGAAGCCGCGCTACGGGAGCAACTCCAGAAGATTCGCGAAAAGCTCGATCGCCTGGGGCCGATCAATTTGGCGGCCATCCAGGAACATCAAGAGTTGGATGAACGGCATCGATTCCTGACGACACAGGAACAGGATCTCTCCACTTCCATTGGTTCGCTCAAAGAAATCATTCAGCGCATCAACCGCACTACGAAAGACATGTTTGCCGGCACCTTTGCCGAGCTTCAACAGAAATTCAGTGAGGTGTTCGTGAAGTTCTTCCCCGGTGGTCGGGCCGAACTCCAGTTGGTCGAGGTACCGGTGGATGAGACGGCAGAAAGCCACGGACCGCAGGAGCCGGGAGTCGAAATCGTGGTGCAACCACCGGGCAAACGCTTGAAGAGTATCACGATGCTTTCGGGCGGGGAGAAGACCTTAACGGCGATGGCCCTGCTTTTTGCGAGTTTTTTGATCAGGCCGACGCCGTTCTGTATTCTCGACGAAATCGATGCGCCGCTGGACGAAGAGAACATCGGGCGCTTTACCAGCGTCTTGCACGAACTTTCCGAAGGCGCGCAGTTCATGGTCATCACCCACAGCAAGCAGACAATGGCCGTTGCAGACTCGTTGTTTGGGGTCACCATGGAAGAGCCGGGCATCTCAAAAATCCTCTCCGTCAGGCTGGGGAATTTACAGCCGGTTTAAGCAGGCCGGACTGGCAAAAACATTCGTATTTCAGAGGACTTCCGTCTCTCTATTTCTTGACCTTCGAGCAGAGGGTCTGTTATATAGCCCTAGACGGGTAGGTCTATGAGCAGGTCGCTCGTAGACCGAGCTGTCTTTATTTTAACGGGGCGGGGGCGAAGCGAGTCGCCCACATTGTCCCATCCACCTACAGTGTTTCACAGACCGATACAATGAAGCTGATTCGAACGCTTCTGGATCGTCTCTCCGAGAGCTTCTTCGTCTCCGTGTCGGAGAAGCTAGAGTTGGCGACAGAACCGTCCAACGTTCCCCCGCTACGACTGGTATCGGACAAACCCCTGCTTTCGGTGCCGGTCGACACGACAACACGCCGCCCCGCCAGCTATGCGATGAGTCAAGTAGATGTGCTCGACGATGCAGTTCGGCGCAGCCAAGCCTGGTTATTATCCAGACAACATGCATCAGAGGGGTTCTGGGTTGCAGAGCTTGAAGCCGATACGACACTGACCGCTGAGTACCTCATGCTGCGGCGGTTTCTCGATCGGGTTGATCCCGAGCGAGAGCGCAAGGCGGTCTGCTATCTCCGTGCTATGCAATTACCCGATGGCGGTTGGCCAATTTTCTACGGAGGGCCTTCGGAGATCAGCGCGTCCGTCAAAGCCTATTTCGCCTTGAAATTGAGCGGCGTATCGGCAGGCGATCCCGCCATGGTTCGTGCCCGGGACCGTATCTTGACGATGGGCGGCGTGGTATCCGCAAATGTCTTTACAAAGATCACGTTGGCATTGTTCGAGCAGTACGATTGGAAGGGCGTTCCGAGTATGCCGCCCGAAATCATGCTCCTGCCGAAGCGGTTCTATTTCAGCATCTATGCCATCTCCTATTGGTCTCGTGCCGTGTTGATTCCGTTGCTGGTCGTATTTGCGCATCAGCCTGTTTGTCGTATCCCTAAGGAACAGGGGATCGACGAGCTCTATCTCACGCCTCGATCGGAGATTCATTATCGCGACGTGCCACCCTTCAATAAGGATCAGCGGTGGTTCACGCCGCATAATTTCTTTGTCCAGCTGGACCGGGTGCTGAAACTGTACGACCGGATGCCCTTAAGTTGGTTGCGGGAAAAGGCCTTGCAAAAAACTGCTGCGTGGATGTTGGAACACATGCAGGGGAGCGGCGGGCTGGGAGCAATTTATCCGGCCATGGCGAATTCGATCGTGGCCCTTCGCTGTCTCGGCTATCAGGTGGATGACCCCTTGGTGCGAAAGGCGCTCCAGGAAATCGAATCGTTGGAAGTCTACGACACGATATCGACCGGCGAGCAGCGCGTCGAGGCCCTGCATCTTCAGCCCTGCCACTCTCCCATCTGGGATACGGCATTGTTCATGAACGCCCTCATCGAAACCGGGATGCCGCAGGACCACCCATCTCTCCAGAAGGCGGGCGCCTACCTGGTCTCTCGCCAAACGAACACGGTTGGAGATTGGAAATTCTCGTCTCCCGACGCGAAACCGGGCGGCTGGTACTTCCAGTTTGAGAACGAATTCTATCCCGATGTGGACGACTCGGCAGTGGTGTTAATGGCGCTGTCGAAAGTTCGGATGGCTCCGACCACCGGCTTAAAGGAATCTATCCAGCGGGGGACCAATTGGGTGCTCGCCATGCAAGGGTCTGATGGTGGGTGGGGCGCGTACGACAAGGACAACAATCGTATCGTATTCAACTATATTCCCTTTGCCGACCACCATGCCTTGCTCGATCCGAGCACGTCGGACTTGACTGGACGCTGCCTCGAAATGCTGGCGGCGTTGGGCTACGATCAGACGCACCCCGCCGTGGCTCCGGCTCTTCAGTTCCTTAAGCGAGAGCAGGAAGCCGATGGAAGTTGGTACGGCCGGTGGGGCGTCAATTATATTTATGGCACCTGGTCCGTCCTGGCCGGTCTCCGTGCGATCGGCGTGGATCTCTCGGAGCCCTCTATTCGCCGTGCCGTTGCCTGGCTGGAGTCGAAGCAGAATTCCGATGGAGGGTGGGGCGAGTCGTGCCTGTCTTACGACGACCCAGCATGGAGCGGGAAAGGGGATAGTTCGCCTTCTCAAACGGCCTGGGCCATCATGGGACTCATGTCGGCGGGGATGATCGACGCCATCAGTGTGGCTCGCGGCATTCAATATCTGCTCCGTCATCAAATGAAAGATGGATCGTGGAAAGAGGTTCGCCATACAGGCACGGGATTTCCACGGGTGTTTTATCTCCGCTACCATTGGTACTGCCAATACTTTCCATTGTGGGCCTTGGCCATGTACCGGAATCTACGGACGCGCGGGAAGATGCGGGCCGACGAGGTTCGGCAGCAGGTCCTTGCGTCCGGGTGTCATCGAGACGATCGTTGAACAGTCCGCCGGCGTCATCCGTTGGCGCGTGGG
>JBBRRK010000168.1:0-8985 GCA_038200765.1 Nitrospirales bacterium | reverse complement strand
GCACCTGTTCCAGTGTGTGTAATCCTTGGGTGTGTACTGTCACGATCATGCCTCCATGATCCCAACTTCCACCCCTTCAGGCTCATCTCACCGTGGATTCACGGCGCTCCGTTCAGGCTCATGTGTCATTGGACAAGACTGGTGGCACGCCACTTCTTCACGGTCTTAGCCCGAATGCCGTCCTGGCGCATCAGCCCGGCGACGCGCTGCGCGCCAAGGCGGTGGCCCTGTTTGACCAAGGCATTCCCGATGCGGGGGCTGCCATAGGTCTCGCGGGACTCTCGATGGATCACCCGGATGGCTGAGAGCACGGTCCAGGCAGACATCGACTGAGTACTCTCCGGCCGTGAGCGCCACGCGTAATAGCCCGCCGCCGAGACGGCGAGCGCGCGGCACATCAGCCGGATCGGATCGCGACGGTCATGCTCCTGGATTGCGCGGTATCTCATGGGGATTCCCTCAAGAGGAACGCCGCCGCACGTGTTAAACAATCCCGCTCCTTCCGCAGCGTCTCATTTGCCCGTGTGAGCCGTGTCAGCTCATTCTGCTCGGCCCGCACCACCTGGCATGTGCGGCCCGGGGATTCGACCTGCTGCTGCTTGCTCCGCCAACGATACCGCCCATTGTCCGAAATCCCGAGCTCCCGCGCCACCTGGGCCACCGGCCGACCCGATTCCCGTGTGAGCCGGACGGCCTCGGACGTGAATGCGTCGGTAAACTGACGTCGTGTGGGTGTGGCCATGCTGCCCTCCAATTTCATCATTCTCCCACGTATGGAGGTGTCTGTGAAATCAGGGGAGGGTCAACTCATCGAGCGGGCTGGGGAGGGTAGAAGCCTGAAGCTTACCCCTGGCCCTCAATCATCACCTCATCCTCAGCATCAAAGCCTCAATCCTCATTCGCATTCATGCCACTACGAACACACCAGGAGCGTTGGACGCACTACACTAGCGTGCCCCACTCACTGCTAGAAACCCTCGTCTCTCCTTCACTCCCTCCTTGTTAGTTGGGTTGATGCGACACTGACTGTTTCGTATCATTTCGTGTTCGAAGAACTCCTCCGCGTGTAACGGATCCTACGACAAGCTCAGTCGAGCGGGGCACTCATGAGACCTATCAACCCTTGGCTTCTTGCCCTTCGCCATGAGCTAGCCATTTTCATCGCCTGCGCTGAGCCAACCGAGCGCGCCTCGCTTACCGAACAGGCTTGAGGCACGTGACACATTGCTTGATTGAAGGGGTTGTTGTCTGGTGACGGACACTGCTCGGGCAAGAGCGATCAGCTCACCTTCACGCACGGCTCACAGCTCGATGTGTTGTAAGACACAACGATCCGCAACGGGGTAGCCCCTTGAGAAATATTAGGCTCAGGAGCAGCGCGAGGCGAGAATTCAGCAGATGCAGGGACGGTCGTGATCGATATCTGTCCTCAGTCCTTTCAGGGGACGTGGCCGAGACTGAAATGGAAACAGTCTGTGTGTGGGTGCCATTGCGCAAGCACTGTATCTGGTGATGCTGGTCCGAAACGGGCCACCTACCTGAAACATCGCTCTTGCCGTTCCATCCAATGCTTGCCCCATAGAAGCGTTGCGTGCTAGGATTTTGGTGAGTAAGCACTTACTTACCATGAAGAAACGAACCACACAGCGCACGAACGGGAACGGGCAGCGGGCTTCTGCTCACGATCGTCAGGCCAGCCTCATCGCGGCCGCAGCGTCGCTCTTCGCTGCAAAAGGGTTCAACGGCACCACCACAAAAGAAATCGCCAAAGCGGCAGGCGTGAGCGAGGCGTTGGTCTTCAAATACTTTCCGACAAAACGGTCGCTCTACGCCGCAATCTTGGCAGAAAAAGTGAGTGTCAATGAACTGCTCGAAGCGGTGGAGGCGGCAGTCCAAAAACACGATGACCACCGCGTATTTACGATGATTGCGAGCTATCGCATTCGCCCCGACGTTGATTCGACGTTTCTGCGGCTCCTGTTGTTCAGCGCGTTGGAACGGCACGAACTATCCGAGCTGTTCTTTGGCAAGCACCACAAGGTGTTCTACGATCACCTCGCCGCGTACATTTGCACAAGGATTGAAGACGGCGCGTTTCGCCCGGTCGATCCCCTTCTGGCAGCTCGCGCGTTCATCGGCATGGTGGTCCATCACCGTCTGCTCCATGAGATCTTCGGAGTCCCGATGCATCAATCCCATGAGGATACGGTGGCAACCTATGTCGATCTCTTCCTCACCGGATTGATCAAGATGCCGGACGTTCGCAAGCCGCCGAGGAGGCCTGCGCGATGAATCCCTTGAAACAACATCCGATTGTCACACTCGGGGTGATTATTTTCTTTGCCGTCACGGCCCTCGTCGTGTTTCGCCTCAGCAGCGGCGCCAAGACCGACGCTCGCAAATCCCGCGTCATCACCGTTGCCACCGTGGCGCCGCTCAAACAGGACCTGGACATTCGACTCACCTATACCGCCGACATCACCCCCAATCAATCGGTCAATCTGTTCTCTCGGGTTGACGGCTACATTGCCAAGGTCTACGTGGAGAAAGGCGATTTGGTCAAAGCCAACCAGCTCCTAGTCGAGATCGATCACTCGGACTATCGGCATGCCGTCAACCAGGCGAAGGCAAATCTGGCTGCGGCCAGAGCAAGAGTGGCACAGCAGGATGCCAGCGTTCGCAACACCACCCTCACGCTCAATCGGATGCAGGCGCTGATCAAAGACCAGTTTGTCTCGCAGCAAGATCTGGACAATGCCCAGATTTCGTACGACGCGGCAGCAGCGGCGCTTGACTCGCTCCGCGCACAGGTCCAGCAAATGGAGGTTGCGTTGGCGCAGGCCGAGACGAACCTGACCTACTCGTTTATCCGTGCGCCCTTTGCGGGCTATGTGGCCGAGCGTAACCTCGACCTCGGTTCCTATGTCAGCGGCGCCACCGGCGGCACCTCCACCATCTCGCGCGGGATTCTCACGCTCCATGAGATTCAGACGGTCCGCATTCTGATCGAGGTCGTGGAGAGAGACGTCCCACTCATTCAGGTGGGGCAAAAGGCAGAGGTTCGTGCCGAAGCCTATCCCGATCGCGTCTTCGAGGGCAGGGTCACCCGTGTCGTCCAGGCGCTGAACCGGGCCACCCGCACGATGACGATCGAGGTGGATCTCCCCAACAAGGATCATGTCTTGAAAGGCGGCATGTTCGCCCGTGTCGAGGTCCTGGTTGGCACTCATCGACAGGCGATTCAGATCCCTATCGACGCAGTGAGCCGGCTGGAAGATACCCAATATGTCTACATCGTGCGGGAGGGGAAGGCCCAGCGGGTGCCGGTGGAAATCGGAGTCCGCGATGAAAACCGAGTGGAAATTACCAAGGGTTTGGACGGGTCGGAGCAGGTGATCGTCTCCGGGAAAGACCTCGTGCACGACGGCACTCCCGTGGAGACACACGCAGTAGACGGCCTGAAACGTGAAACGTAAAAGGTGAAAAAACATCCCACTTTGACGTCTTACTCCGTACGTTTCACGTCTAACGTTTTACGCCTTACGCCTTACCCCTTACCCCTCACCTTTCACGTGTCATCGTTCATATCTTTATCATGTGGCTGACCCTCCTCGCACTTCGCAACCGCATCGGCATCCTGATGCTGTCCTTGGCCATGGTCATACTGGGCGCCACTTCCGTGCAGCGGTTGCCGGTTGATCTCTTTCCACAGATTCAAGTGCCCGTCGCCTTCGTCGGCGTCATCTATAAAGGTGCGCCGCCGCTCGACATCGAACAGAGTGTCGTCTATCCCATCGAGAAAGCCGTGAGTTCTGCGTCGAACGTCGATCATGTCGAGTCGTTCGCCAAGCAGGGCATCGGGGGGGTACAGATCTGGTTCAACTGGGGCGCGGACCTTGACGTCGGCCAGATGGAGGTGATGCAACGCATCACGCAAATCCTCAATAGCCTCCCACCCGGTATTCTGCAACCCTTCATCGTGAAGTTCGACGTCTCCAATATCCCTGTTTCTCTCGTGACGGTCACCAGCGACGGGCTCGACGAACGGGCGCTGTACGACCTGGCCTCGAATACCATCGCGCCGCAGATTGAACAGATCGCTAATGTCGCCGCCGCCACCGTGGAAGGCGGAAAAATCCGCCAGATCAACATCAACCTCGATCCGGCACTGTTGAATGCCCGGAGCCTCTCGATCCTCGACGTTGTCAAATCTGTGAAGGCCGCCAACCTTATCCTTCCCTCCGGCAACATCAAGGCCGGCAATCTCGACTACAACGTCTTCACCAATAATCAATTCCGCTCCGTCGATCCGATTCAGGACGTGATCGTAAAGGTCAATCCACAAGGCAGCCCTGTGCGCGTACGGGATGTCGGAACCGTGACCGACTCGTCGGATATCCAGACCAATATTGTCAGGACAGACGGGACCAGGGCTGTGTACTTACGCGTCAATAAACAGCCCATCGCCAACACCGTGGCGGTGGTGGATGCGCTCCGCAAGGCCCTGCCGAAGATGGTCGGCATTCCGCCCAACGTGAAGGTCGGGATTTCCTTCGATCAATCAGTCTATATTCGCCAGTCGATCAGCAACCTCGTCGAACAGGCGCTGCACGGATCGCTGCTGGCCGCAGCGGTCATCTTGATTTTTCTCCGTAGTGTGACGAGCACACTGATCATTTCAGTCGCCATTCCTCTCTCGATCATGGTGACCTTCATCGTGCTGTACTTCTCCGGGCAAACCCTGAACGTGTTCACCCTGGGAGGTCTAGCCCTCGGGATCGGTCGGCTCGTCGACGATTCCATCGTGGAGCTCGAGAATATTCAACGCCATCTCAACACCACGCCCCGCCGCTGGGAGGCGATCCTGGAAGCGGCCCGCGAGGTGGCGATGCCCATTCTCGCATCGACGATCACCACGGTCGTCGTCTTCCTTCCGATTTTCTTCGTCGCCGGAATTGCCCGTTTGCTCCTGATTCCCCTGACCATTACGATCGCGATTTCGCTGTTCACCTCCTTCTTCGTCTCCCGCACGGTCACCCCGGCGCTCTGCTACAAATTCCTCAAGCCGGAGCGGGAGTCTCACCGTTCGATGCCGGCCTGGTTCGTGCGCTTGATGGAGTGGAGCCGCGAACGGTACGAGTCGTTGGACAAGGGCTACGAGGCATCGCTCCGCTGGGTCTTGTCCCATCGTTGGCGTTTCATTGCCGGCATCCTGCTCCTCTTCGCCGCGTCGCTTGCTCTGGCCCCCAAGATCGGCACGGAGTTTTTACCGGTGTCAGATGAAAGCCAGTTCCGTATCGTCCTGCGCGGACCGGTCGGTCAGCGAGTGGAAAAAACCGAGCAGCAAGTAGCCGAGGTCGAACGGGTACTGCGGGCACAGATCCCTGCCGAGGAGTTGGAAACGATCGTCTCCAGTACCGGGGTGTTAGCCCAGGGCCGTTCCTCCCTGTTCAACCCGAATACCGGTCCCCATACGTCGAGTATTTCCGTCCATCTCGTCACGCCGGAGAAACGAACACGAAACCAAGTACAAATCATGAACGACGTCAGGCCCAAAGTCCTTACACTCTTTCCAGGCGTTGCGATGTTTTTCGATCCGGGCGGGCTCATCAAACGAGTCACTAGCTTTGGGTCGCAGAGGTCCGTCGACGTGGAAATCTATGGCTACGATTTCGAGCAGGCGCGTGGGGTTATCCAGCAGGTTGAAAGCGTGATGCACCAAATACCGGGCCTAGCCGATATCGAAGTTAGTCGCGAGGAGAACTATCCTGAAGTCAACGTGGTGGTGGATCGTGAAAAGGCCGCGCTCCTCGGTATCAGCGAAACGGACGTCGCCAACGCTGTGCTCTTCTCACTCAACGGCAACGGGCCGACCGACCCCATCATTTACACCGACCCTCAAAACGGGAACGAATACTACATCAGCGCCTGGCTCGCGGAAGAACACCGAAAGGATTTCACCGACATCGAGAACATCGTGTTAACTGGACGAGCCGGAGAACCGGTCCTCCTCAAGAACGTCGCCTCGCTCAAGCTTAATGCCGGCCCAGTCAAGATCGACCGCAAGTACTTCCAGCGGGTAGTCCATGTGACCGCCAACCCTGTAGACCGGGACCTCGGCGCCGTCGCCGCCGACCTGGAGGCCGCCATTGCCAAGATCCAGCTTCCCACCGGGTTCAGCATCCGGTTGGCCGGTCAGATACAACAACAGCGAGAAACATTTGAAGGGCTACTGTTTGCGACGGTTCTGGCGCTGGTCCTCGTATACATGGTGATGGCGGCGCAGTTCAAATCGCTGATCGACCCCTTCATCATCATGTTTTCGGTCCCGATGGGCTTCCCTGGCGTGATCCTGATCCTCTTCCTGACCGATACCACCCTCTCCACCACGTCGATGATGGGCATCATCATGATGCTGGGCATCGTGGTCTCAAACGGCGTGCTGCTGGTGGATTATACAAACGTCCTCCGTCGGCGAGGGCGAGAGTTGCACGACGCGGCGATCACTGCAGCGAGGACGCGGCTCCGTCCCATTCTGATGACGTCCCTCGCCACCGTCCTTGGACTACTCCCTATGGCCATCGGCTGGGGTACTGGCGGCGAAACCAACGCCCCGTTGGCACGCACGGTCGTCGGAGGACTCAGCTTTTCGACGATCCTCACACTCTTTCTTGTCCCTACGATCTATGTGATGTTGGAGGAACGGTTCCCTCGCCATGCGGACAAGGCGCCACAGGAGGTCGACTGGATACCGGCAGAGCCGGCTGGCCGATAGGAAAATACTGGAAGGTTGCGGCTCAGGCTGAATTGAATCACGTCGAAGCGTTGCTCGCCCTTGGACTCCTCCGCGGAGTCGACTGGTTACCCGACAGTGGGAAAGAGCGCCTTCAGTTGCATCGCCAAACCGATATCCCCACTGATCTTGAGCCGACCCGACATGGCGACGGCGGTCCCACTCAACTGGCCTCTCAGAATCTTGACGCAATCCTCTCCTGCCATCGAGAGCACAACGTGAGGAGCCGCGTGCAGTCCCTCGACGATCTGACAGGACCCCTCACAGATCGTGAGAATGTACTGCCCGCCCTGTGCGCCACTCAGATCGAACTGGTAGACCGCATCGAGATCTTCTGCGGCATCTGAATCGAGCCGACTTGGAAGTAGCTGAAAAAACTCTTTGACGGTGGGGGGACTCATCATTCGTGTGAAGGAGAGGTTCTGGACCGAGACTGGGAGCCGAGGTGCCGCGGCTCCCAGTCTTCTCTTAGTATCGGAGCGTGACCGTCGTCGTATTGCGACGTGCGCCGAAGAAATCTTTGGAGAACGTCTCGACCACTGCAGGGTCATAGCCCTTGCAGCTAAAAACGTCGAGGTACGCGTTGTTCGTGTCATTGGCGAAATGGCCGCTGATCAACGAGGTCGAGATCAGCTGCACCATGGAATAGCCGGCGACGCGGCCTGAGCCGAAATCGACGACCTGGCACTCGCCAAAACGCTTCATGTCGATGAGCTCGCACAACTCAACAACATAGCGACGGATATGGTCGGCATTGCGGATCAGGTCGGGGTTGCAATCTTGAAGATCGAGGGCGGTACAGAGTCCCCACGCCTTCCCTTCACCCACCATGTCCTGGGGGGCAATGGAAGCAGCTACTGGGGACTCGGTTGGAAAGATCGCGGACTCGGAATCAATCGGGCTACTCATAGCGGTTAGACACCTTTCTGTTAGGAGAGTGAAAAAACTCTGCCGATGGACTACTGGTTCGGACTATACCACGAAACTTTTCATATGCGAGGGGGCCATGAAACTTTTTTCGCGCCGAGAGATTCGGTAGCACTCGATCGATTGACAAGGTTCTCCACGGTCGGAGAGAATGCCGCACATGGCTAATGTCACTCCACCAACATCGAATTCGACTCCCCCCTCAGCCGACCTTCCCGATCGCCTCTGTACCTGGTGTCAGATCCCGATGAGGAAGCGTCTCGTCGGAGGTAAGCAATTCATCCACTATACCTGTCCGAAGTGCGTCTTCCAGCACACAATGAGGCTCAGCCCAAAACCACCCAGTCCTGTGCACTAGGAATCTGCGGAAAAACTCATGTAGCACTGCTGAAATTCGATGGTCTGCGCATCTAGGACAACAGGAGAGCACCGCGCAGGATACTCAAAAAGGCCGTTCAGCAAGGCCGCAGCAAGCGGAGAGGCGAGGAGGTACAAACCGCACTTTGTGTGGGCCGTTCGCCATTAGAGTGGATCTTTGCGAACGGAAAAGCCCCTCCAGTGCTTCCGGCTTCCTAGGAACTACTCCTCAACGTTGAGACTCTGCGCGAAGCGGAACGCCACTGGCGGATTTTTTCAGCATCCTGGTAGTAGGCTCAGGTCAAGGTTGAGCCAAGATCTGACCTTTCTCTCGTAGCCTCAACCTTCTCCGCGCTGGCGAATAGTTTCAGCATTCTGCTGGTGCGGAACGGCTACTGGCGTGAAAAACTGGTCTGCAGGTGATCGTCTACGAGATTGTCGAAGAGTTGGGTTAGCTTCTCCCTGTCCTCTGGACTGATCGAGGTGACCTTCGAGCCGAACTTAGGCGAACGCACATGGAGTACTTGCAAGCCACAAGTCAAAGTTCTTCCCTGCTCAAGCTCGATCACGAGTTGGAGCGCATCGCCGCTCTTCACGAACAAGCGGCTTTCAATCCGGACACC
The DNA here is from genome assembly GCA_038200765.1 of Nitrospirales bacterium. GTDB lineage: Bacteria > Nitrospirota > Nitrospiria > Nitrospirales > Nitrospiraceae > Palsa-1315. The sequence continues at coordinate 285 of JBBRRK010000168.1, read as the reverse complement.
AGTTTCGCTGACATCCAAAACCTTGCACGGCGCCGAGAGACCCCCTCGCTGCAAACGGCCAGCCCGGCTCACCTCGACACGTGACGTTTTTCGCTTGAATCCCATGACTCCGGCCTCCTGCTTTCACCATCATATGCACGAGGGGACACAATGCAAAATGAAATCGCCAATTGGGCTACAGTCGTTGCTCAATGAGGGCACGTATCTGTTCCATGCGCGCACGATTGACGCCCAGATCGCCATAGCCAGTACGGGAGGCGGAGCGGAAGTGGATAGTTTTGGTGT
>JBBRRK010000167.1:0-9056 GCA_038200765.1 Nitrospirales bacterium | reverse complement strand
CCAGCCGGAGAACAAGGTCGCCTTAGGATTCGTCGAGGGCATGAACCACAAGATCCGCGTCATTCAGCGGCGGAGCTACGGCTTACGCGACGAGGAGTACCTGCGCCTGAAAGTCCTCACCTGCATGCTGGACCCGATATGAAATCAGGCCGAAATCACCCACTCGGCGAGGAGAAGAACCATAAAAGTAAAGACCGAAAGTATCGTTCATGAGACGCTTTAAGAAATCAGAGTTAGAGGCTCTCACCGTATGCCCCGATCAGGGCGCAATGGAATGGCTCGCCGGTGCCGAAGACTCGGTGTCTTACCTGAAAGCCAATGCCGAAAATGACGAGCTAGTGATCTTCGCCAGCGCGAAACATTTCGTGGTTCATGGGGTGCTTGCACCAACGTCCAAAGTTACGCCACCGGACCCACACGATTTGCAGCACGGCTCCTTCCCGAGGGTTGATGATTGCTGGGCCATTCAACGTGTTTCGGGCGGCGGAGAAGAGCACCGCATGTACCTAGTGTAGTGAGTCATGCTGTTCTTGTCTTATCCAAGGCACGCCTGGCCCGGTGCACTTTTGCCAGGATGTCCTGTGCGGGTTTGGTCCACACGAACGGTTTGGGATGGGCATTGCGCTGGGTGAGGTCGACGTCAATCGCCGCAATGAGCTCCGGGACACTGCGAAAGACCCCGCGACGAATCTGTTTGGCCGTCCGGTCTCCAACCACGCGTTCGACCAAGTTGAGCCACGAACTACTGGTCGGGGTGAAATGCATCTGGACGCGCGGGTGGCGCGTCAGTCACCGCTGGACCGTGGGGTGTTTATGCGTGGCGTATTTGTCGGCGATCAGATGCAGGGCTTTGCCCTGGGGGACCTGACGATCAATCAGCCGAAGGAACCGCAGCCATTCCTGGTGCCGATGGCGCGGCAAGCAGGTGGAGATGATGGAGCCCTCCGCGACATTCAGGGCGGCAAAGAGCGTGGTGGTGCCATGGCGCGTATACTCGTGCGTCATCGTGCGGCAGCGACCGGGCTTGAGCGGCAAGCCGGGCTGCGTACGATCCAGGGCTTGGATCTGGCTTTTCTCATCCACGCACAGGACCACGGCATGCTCAGGCGGGTGCAGATACAGGCCCACCACGTCCTCCAGCGTGTCCTGGAAGTGCGGATCCCGACTGAGCGTAAAGGTCCGGACTCGGTGGGGCTGCAAGCCATGGGCGGTCCAGACTCGCTGCACGAACGTGGGGTTCGTGCGCAGGTGCCGGGCCAAGGTGCGGGTCGACCAGTGGGTGGCGCCGGGCGGGGTCGTTTGGGTCGTCGTCTTCAGACTGCGCGCGATGAGCGCCTGGCGAGCCTTGGGGGGGCGTCCCCCACGGGGCGCATCCTGGGCGAGGCCGACCAGGCGCTGGGTGACGAAGCGCTGTCGCCAGAGGCCCACGGGTTGCCGACTCGTGTCCAGGGCGGCGGCAAGGGACTGGTTGTCGTGGCCCTCGGCGGCCAACAAGGTGATCTTCGCGCGAAGCACGAGCCGCGCGGGCGTCCGCCGGCCGCGGGTCCACTGCGCCAGTTGCCGGCGTTCGGTGGCCGTCACCTGAATGGAAGGGGCGATGCGCATGGTCCGGTCCTCCTCTGGAGGAGAGCCTGCCCATCCCGCATTAATAACTCAAGCTACTTATGAATCACTGCACTAGGAGGGCGAGACCATGATCAAATCTTTAGTCAGAATGCTGGTCCCTGATTCGCTCCGTCAATCCGTGTACCAGGCTCGGCAGCGGCCCTGGAAGCGGGACATCTCGCAATGGTGCCAGCAATGGTGCCAGGATCGGCGTTCCGATGAATCCGTACACGCTGAGCAATACGCGCAGGCATTCGGCAAACCTCTGGACTTAAAGACCCCGCGCACATTCAATGAAAAGCTCCATTGGTTGTCGCTGAATTATCAGCTTCCCATCATGACCAAGTGCGCGGATAAATATGCCGTGCGTGATTTTGTGACGGATCGAGGGTGCGGGCATCTACTCAACGAACTCTATGGCGCATGGGACACCCCCGAGGAGATCACGTTCGGGAGCCTTCCGGCTGAGTACATCATGAAGGTGAATCACGGATCGGGACAGAATTTTATCCGGAGAGCAGGAGACACGCGCACGGTCGGTGGCATGCGCAGCCAGCTTGCCCAATGGATGAAGCGCAGTGAGTACTGGCACTCCCGCGAGTGGGCCTACAAAGATATCCAGCCGAAAATTATCTGTGAGCGATTACTGAAAGACGTGCATGGCAATGTCCCGCCTGATTATAAGTTCTTTTGCTTCAATGGCGAGCCCCACATGATCCAGGTGGATACGGATCGCTTTACGACCCATCACCGCGATCTGTTCGATCTGGAGTGGAAGCGGCTTCCATTCAGTTTGGAGTATGCGGCCAGTGGGCAAGAGATTCCCAAGCCTGAGACCCTGGAATCTATGATCTCGGCAGCGCGAGCCTTGTCACAAGGGTTCCCGTTCGTCCGTGTGGATTTCTATGCGATGGGAGCGCGGGTCATCTTTGGCGAAATGACGTGGTACCCTGCGGGGGGTCTGGGGAAATTTACCCCCGATGAGTACGACGCCTACTACGGCGAGATGCTGAGTTTGCCACAACAGGAGCGGCCATGACACAGCAGTATGGATGCGACAAGACCATGCCACGGCTCAAGATTACGGTCAATGCGACGGAATGGATCGAGCGGGACGCGGATGGCGCGTGGCGCTGGATTGATACCTACCTGGACAATCAAAGGGGTCGGGAGTCTTTTCTTGACAAGATCGCAGTGGTTTCAGTAGAAGATCTGCCATGCTGCGCCGCCAATGTCCACGTGGGTGTCCAACGGGCTCAGACGAAAAGTTGAGTAGCCCAGCGGAATCTCACCGCCAGGCCCTCCCAGAACCGGACGTGAATCTCTCGATTCATCCGGCTCCTATCGTCCAACCGGTAATAACTGGTGGGTGTGATCCCTGCGAGTCCTCCTCGTGCGAGTTGCCCACGATCACACCGGACGACAACACCCCTTCGGTTCAGTTCCAGTACAGAACGTTTGTCCCTACGACGAGCGCCTCCGTCCCTGTGCCCCGCCACGGTACGCCGGCGCTTGCGGGGGCTACCCGCTTGCGCATCTCCCGTTGCATCGGGACGACAGGTTCCTACGTTCCTCACCCACGCCTGAATCACGATCACGCCGCCTTCATGCCGGACGCCAGTGGAGCCGTACACAGGTCCCCCCTGCTTCGCGGGACAGAGTCTTCGTCCCGGTTTCGACGTCGCTTGGGGTCTTTCGACAGGGAATCAGCGGTTTTCTTACGTTCGTCTTCTTGATTCGTACCTAACGGAATACGGTCCGCCTTTTCCGGCAACGCTCACGACGACGACTCTTAATCCCCGCCGCTTACGGTGGTTTGAAGTCTGCGCCTGTCCGCCGATTTCAAGGGACCGACCCTCATCGTTGGTGAAGCATCGCTTCCATCCCTACATAAATAGTGGCGTTCGTAGCACACAGACTCCCGACCATTTTGGGTTGATCACACTTCAATCCTTCCCCTCACTATTAACCAGCCCTTACCGGATTAATGACGATCTCATACACTGCAACACAGACGCTCGCCCCCATTCGTTTTCCGAAACGAAGTACGTGCTATCCGCTAGGCATCCCCTGCCGGTTATGCTACAAACCTGCCGGAGGATGGTCGGGTCCGCTCGAAGGTTATGCACATGCCGATGGGGCAGCGTTCAACATTTCCTGCGCGATTGACCCTAGCAGGACTCTTCTGTTGCCTGGCCGTGACCGGCTGCCTCTCCCCCATTACCCTGAATCGCGCTGTGACGAGCTATGATGCCGCAATCACGGATGCCATCTCCAAACAACTACTCATCAACATCGCCCGCGCCCATCAGCATCAACCAATTCACTTCACCAGCGTCTCGAATATCGCCGCAACGTTCGATTTCCGAGTCAGCGCCGGCGCCACTCCGGCATTCACGGGGGAGGCTGGCAGGACACTCATGCCGATCTTCGGTGGCAGCATGGCGGAAAATCCCACTATCAGTATTGTCCCGATCGAAGGGGAAGAGTTCACCAAGCGGCTCTTGACCCCATTTCATGAAACCAAGTTCTCGCTCCTGCTCCTGCAACGATTCGACATCGATCTGTTGCTCCGGTTAATGACGCAGGAACTGCGGATCAAACAGAATGGCCAGGACGTCGTCTACCGCAATACGCCGTCAGATCGGAGTGGCTATGAGACGTTCCGTCGCGTGGTAACGCACCTCTCGGCCATTCAGGACCAGAACCAGCTCTATGCCGAACCACTCGTCTACACTCACACCTGGACCATTCCGGCCAACTCGATCACAGCCGAAGGGTTTCAGGCGTTACAGCAAGAGTATACCGTGATCTATAACCAGAGAGACAACAGTTACACCCTTCGGAAACAACTCCGGGGACGAACGCTCATCACCAATTATGACCCCAACAAGCTCCCACGCGAGGAACGGGCTCGATTGATCGCTGAACTGGAGAGAGGGCTCATCAATGATGTCTCCTTCGACATCCGCCCGGGATACCCAGGAGGGGAATACCCACTCAGGGGAGATTTCCGGCTGAGGAGTTTCAATACCATTCTCATGTTTCTGGGCCGATCGCTTGGAGAAGATCCCGAGTACCATGTCGACCAGGATTCACGCAGCCCAGCGGTCAGGGAAAATCCCGTCAACACCATGGAATTTATACTGTCAGATAGGGCTCCTTCGAAAGCCGACCTGTCGATTCAGTTCAACGGGGAATACTATGCCGTGAACATCACGGGACCACTAGCACGCTGGAACCGCGCGGCCTTCCAAATGCTGTATCTCTTGTTCCAAATGACCGTCAGCGACGTGCCTCGAGTTGGAGTCCCCAGCATCACCATCGCCAAATAGCGCTGCGCGCGGACGAGGATTCTCAATATTGGATTGCAAGACCGAACTCCCCATCTTGTGGATGAGTCGCCGTTTCAGTCAGCGCCTCAACCTTGCCATCTCTTACTGAATCTTGTAGCCTGATCCCCCTGTGCATGGAATACTCTATGGCATCAACATACAGAATTCGTGCGGCAGCGGTCTGCATCGTATCAACCATGCTGCTGGCTGGCTGTATGCTCGAACAGGAAATTTCGCGGACTCCGCGGACCGCAGTAGAACAACTGCTCCTGACCAATGCCGTCGAACATGCCATGCACAATCTGATCGTGGAGCTTCCAAAGGAAGCCGCGCTGCGCGTCGAGGTCACAGGACTCCAGTCCGACCGCACCCAACTCAACATAAGGCGAGAAGATCGCGGTGTACTTCACGGACCATCTCTCGATCTTCTCTTGGTTCGGGATTCCGTTGCGACAGGTCTGGGGCGCTTAGGCTACCGGATCGACCCCCTCGACACAGAGCCCGGCTACCTTGCGCGGGTAGTTGTCGAGTCCTTCGGAACGACACAGGGGCTCACATTTTTCGGCATGCCGCCGGTGCAAAGCCTCCTGATTCCCTTTGCCCTCCCTGAACTGACCTTATATAAAGCACAGGAGCAACAAGGATATGCCAGGGTGCATGTCGATTTTTTCGAGTATCGAACGGGAACCTTTGTCGGGTCAACGCCGACCATCATCGGACGCACCCACTATAACCAATATACGGCCCTGTTTCTCTTCACATGGCAACGGACAGATATGACCGCACCGCCGTAATAATGCTTCACATCATGAATGGTGCAAGGGATTTCACGGTCTCCGCGATCTCGCCGGACCGATCCACCACGGAGAGGGCCTCACGGTTTCTTCTTGCCATCGAACAGGTCCTTGATGAGACCCTTGGCCTTGTCCTTGATCGCCCCGACGGCTTCCTCAGTCGCCTTCTGCGCGGCTGCGCCGCCTTGGCAACCAGTTAACAGATCCGCAATCGTCCCGACCAGCGCCCCGGCTTGCCGGCCAACCATCTTGCCGACCGTAACCTGTGCTCCGTAAACCGGTTTCTCAGCCGTCCCTTGAACCGTCACGGCAACCGGCAACACCGTGAAGCCATCCACAGTCTTCAAAAGCTGATTCAGGCACGGGATGTTGACGTGACCGGATAGGGCCGGCCCGATCTTTGGCTGTACTTCCGCATCAAGTCGGCCGTCCAACCCAATTTTCCCATCGGCCTCCACAGCGACGGCGGGGCCAACCACGCGGACCTGATTCAGATGCACCCATCCGTCTTTGATCTGCAACTCCCCGTGCACCGTCCGGAACCCTAATGCTCTGAATTCATCGATATGAGTCTGCTCCGCGAGGAATTCCAAAAGAGGCGACTTGACGAATTGGCCGTCGGCTACGTCGAAGACCACAGTGCCGCTGAGACTCTGCCGTAACGCCTCACCTTGGCCACGACCGGTTCCCGAGGTCGTGAACTTACCGCGACCGGTGACTCGCGGCTCGGCCGACGCGGCCTTCGTGAGGACACCGAGATCCAAGGCATCTCCCTTCGCGTCCCAGCCGAATTCCGGCTGCCCACCCGTCAGAACAACCGTGACGGTCCCTTGCACCGATCCACTCGCGAGGCCAGTCGGCTCCAGCGTCACCTGCATTGTGTGCCCGTCCCCCTTGGCAATGAGCCGCCCCTTGCCGATTTCGAGAGCCAGCCATGTCACGGACCCGATAGTAAGGTCGACGTCGAGGTCCAACGGGACAGGGAGGCCGGCTCCTTCGACACCCTTCGCGGTGGGGGGCTTGTCGGTCGGAGTCTGGTCCGAAGAGGGGGCCGTTAAGGCGGCGTACCAATCAGCGTTGAATGCGTCCACGCTTCCGCGAAGTTGCAGGCTGGGCTGCGAACCCATACGAATATTCCCGTTCATCGCCACTTGGTCCGCTCGTCCCTTCTTTCCCTCCGTGGTGAGCGACAATGCCCTCAACGTGATTTCGTCGCCGCTTCGGACGACGTCCTGTTCCAAATGCACCGTGGCCGACTCGGGGTCGCCGCCATTGACCACGACCGTGATCGGTCCAATCGTTTCTTTCCCTCGCACGGCGAGCGTCTTGCCACCTGCCTCCTGAGTGACATTCAGCTCTCCGGTCAGCGGCAATGGGCCAGGACGACGACCGGGCAAGAGGCCGAAGAAATCCACGAACGGCCCGCTATCCCATTCCTTCACCGTCACGCTCACTGCGCCAGCGGGGATCGACGTACCCGCGACGGAGAGTGGCCAACGTCCGCTCGCCGTCAGGGTCCCCGCCTTGGTGCCGCCGGACTCCACTGCGACCTCCAGACGCGGGAGATCAACGACCGTCCAGGCTGCGTCCACCTCGACCTCAGCCTGCAGGCCAAGCGATCGCGTCAGTTGATGCGTCTTGTCCAGCCGCATGATCAAATTCGCCGATCGCAACCCGGCCTTAATGGTGAGAGTCTTCGTCGGGCTCGCCGTAATCAGCCGCACGTCGCCTTTGAGGTCGCCACCGGAAATGAGCTCCTGTTGCCGTTCCGTCAGCAGCCCGAACCGACCGACAAATTCACTCAAATCGCTGACGGCAAGATCGAGCACGAGGTCAGTCGCGCCTTCGGGATCGACCGATCCAGTGAGGCGCGCCTCCCCGAGGACCGTCTTCCCAGCCAGCGCCCGCACCGCCCATGAATCCACGATGACACGCGACCGGCCGAGGATCGATGCACGAACTTCGGTGCTCAGCGTGACCGCTGCACTCGCGTGCCTCGCGCCACGTTCGAACGTGATCTCTTCCAGATCCAGGCGGCCGGCAACCGTGGCGTCATCGGCCCTACTTACGTGAACTTGCAGGTCTGCGTCCAACACGCCGCCTCGAACCGACGCCAGAGCCTGACTTCCCGCCAGCGCTACCCAGGGACGGAGTTGATTGACGCCCAGACGGTTGATTCGGAGCCCCAGCGTGATCGGATCCGGAGATTCGCCTGTTTGCGAGCTGTCCCCTTTCTTGCCCTGCGCGAAGCTCAGCGAGAGTGGCTTATCGAGCGCCAGCGTGACGACCGGGCGACGGCGCTCGACAACCTGGAAGCTCAGCCGATCCAGTCTCAGCTTCTGCTCCGCCCGGTCGAACTCGCCGGCCTGTTTGATCAGCAAGTCCAGCGGCGGCGCGTCGGTTGTCGCCTCCGGCAGACGCAGTTGAATCTCCTCACCGCGAACGTCGACCACCCATCGGGCCTGGCTTTTGTTGACGACAACATCGGCATGACCGTCGATCTGCGCTCGACCGATCCTGGTCGAGGTCCACAAGCCAAGCAGCGGATTGAGCGTCTCGCCGGGAAGCCCTGCGAGCGTCACTGTTCCCTGCAGTGCGGTAAGTCCCGTCGCGTCGGCAAACCGCCATGCGCCGGTCGCATGTAGTGCGGCAACCTGCTTCCCATTCAGGCTGACGCTGGTCGTCAATGGATCCAGTTTGAGCAGCTGCAAATCGGTCAGTCGCGACTTCAAGTCGGTGACGACCCCCAACGGTCCCATGAGGTCGGCCCGTCCGCTCCCTTCGCCCCGCAACATCACGTCAGTGGCTTCCAGCCGGCCGACCACGTCAACGATCGCCCCATGCTCGTACATCGAGACATTGAGCGCGCCTCCTAGTTTGCCCGCCATAACTTCCTTCAACGGGTCGCGTCCCAGCAACGACAACCAGGGCCGCAGCTCCTGAATCTCCAATGGAGTCAGCCGCAAAGACCACACCGCCGGCTTAGCACCGGCCTCTGCTGACGAAGCCTTTCCCTCGGGCCGCTCCAGATGGAGCGAGACCGGACGGTCCAGCGCGCCGGACAACAGCGTCTTGACGCGGTCGCCGATAGTGAGCGTGAGCGTCTCGATGGCCACCTCCCCCTTCACCGAATCGAACGATCCAACATGCTGCAACGAGACATCGACCGGCGGACTCGCCTCTCGATCGGCCGATCGGAGCCGAACTCCTGACCCGGTCACATTCCCTCGAACGGATGTCCGCGTCCCTTCGACGTGCGCCTTTACTGTTGCGTCGAACTGTCCCGCGTCCACGTGGATAGCGGTGGTCTCTCTCAACCAGG
>JBBRRK010000166.1:0-9124 GCA_038200765.1 Nitrospirales bacterium | reverse complement strand
AGGCGAGGAGGTACGGACCGCACTTCGTGGGGCCGTTCGCCCGTGCAATAGATCTTGGCGAACGGAAAAGCCCCTTCAATGCTTCCGATCTCCGAACAACTCTCGTTGAGCCTCTGAGCGATGCGAGAACGCCGCTGGCGGACGTTTTCAGCATCCTGCTAGTACTTATCCATGATGGCCTTGAGATCCGCCCCACTGATCACCTCTTGATCGAGCAACCGCTTCGCGCCTTCAAGGAGCGCGGCCTTTCGTTCCGCCAGCAGCCGTTTCACACGCTCGTATTGCTCATCGATAATCCGGCGCACTTCGCAGTCGATCTCGCGGGCGGTCTCCTCCGAGTAGTCGCCTTTCTCCTGAGGCGCCTGAATCTGCATCAAGAGGGGCTGGCGTTCACGATCGAGCGTGACGGTCCCCAGCTTGTCGCTCATCCCGTAGGACTTGATCATGCTCTTCGCAATGTCCGTGGCCTTGACCAGATCGTTCTGCGCTCCCGTGGAGGCCTCGGCAAAGATTAACTCTTCCGCAATCCGCCCGCCGAGTAAGACGGCAATCTTGTTCTCCAGCTCGGTCTTCGTCATCAGAAAGCGATCCTCCGTCGGGAGCTGCAAGGTATAGCCCAATGCGGCAATCCCGCGAGGGATGATCGAGATCTTCTGGATCGGATCTGCGCCAGGAACCGACAGCGCCACCAAGGCGTGACCGACTTCGTGGTGGGCGACCCGCTCTTTCTCCATCTTGTTGAGCACCCGGTTCTTCTTCTCCAACCCACCCACGACCCGCTCCACCGCTTCTTGCAATTCCGAGTGGCCGACCTGCTCTTTATTCCGACGCACGGTCAAGAGCGTCGCTTCGTTGATGATATTCGCGAGGTCGGCGCCCGAGAAACCTGGAGTCATCGCGGCGATCACCTCGAGATCCGCATCGGGGCCCAAGACCACTTGCTTCGCATGGACACGCAAGATGGCCAGGCGGCCGATCTTGTCCGCGCGATCGACTAGTACCTGGCGATCAAACCGTCCGGCCCGCAACAGTGCGGGATCCAGGATTTCAGGCCGATTGGTGGCTGCCATCAGAATGACGCCGATGCGGGGATCGAAGCCGTCCATCTCGACCAGCAGCTGGTTCAAGGTCTGCTCACGCTCCTCATGCGCCATGGGTCCCGCCCCGCGGGCCTTCCCAATCGCATCCAGTTCATCGATGAAAATAATACAGGGTGCTTTGACCTTCGCCTGCTCGAAGAGGTCCCGCACGCGGGCGGCCCCCACCCCGACAAACATTTCTACGAACTCGGACCCGCTGATACTGAAAAAAGTAACACCCGCCTCTCCAGCCACGGCGCGGGCCAGGAGCGTCTTGCCGGTTCCGGGAGGACCGACGAGTAAGATGCCTTTAGGGATTTTCCCTCCGAGACGCGTAAACTTTTCCGGCGTCTTCAGAAAGTCGATCACCTCGCGCAGTTCTTCCTTCGCCTCGTCTACGCCGGCCACATCCGCAAAAGTGACCTTCGTGTCCTTCTCGGCATAGATTTTCGCCTTCGACTGCCCCACCGTCATGAACCCTTTCTGTCCCTGACCGAGGCGCCTAATCAGAAAGAACCAGATGCCGCCAAAGATCATCGCAGGAATGACCCAGGAGATGATGTCCTTCAAGAATGTACTTTCAATCACGCCGCTAAACGTAACCTCGCGCGCACTGAGTTCCTTGACCAGATCGGGATCTTCCACCCGCACGGTCGTAAACAACTTCGGCTCTTTGACCCCTTCTTCCGACTTCAACTTCCCGGTCACTCGCTGCTGAGTCACCGAGACTTCCGCCACGTTGCCCACCGCCAGAAGCGTTTTGAACTCGCTGTAAGGAATCTCTTCGAGTTTCTGCGTCGCCACGATGAAATCGTGCACGACCACGATCGCAATAATCGCAAGAAAGACATACCAGATCGAAAAGGAGATTTTTTTATCTACTGGCACAGCCGGCACCTATGTAGGTTAGGGAGGGGCAGAGACGACCCAATGTCACTACCCACCTCTCAATATGAAAATAGCCCATCAAGTCGAGAACGAACTTCTGCAATCCCAGTACCGTTTGCCTCTCGGCCGAACAGAAGGACTTTTATGAATGTTTTCAACTTGTTGAATCACAGACACGAGAAAGTGCCGCGACTTCTGGGGAGTCTTGCTACAGTACAGGAAGGTCGCACTGTGGCGGAAGGCTACAGTCGATTCTAATCAGTATTCAGGCCAGCTTGGGGTGCCGAAGATCGGGCCGCAATACGCTACGAAAGGATGCCGCGCCTTTTCCTCTTTACTTGTTACCCTAAAAACGGCAGTCAACGTGTTAGGTTGCCGAAGTTTCTGAGATCGGCAAGGCCGGAGAGCCCGCTGTTGGGAGCATAAATTTGGCGAACGCACGGGTGAGAATCGCACGCAGGCGTTCGGCATTGGTCCACTGCTCCGCAGTGGCTTTCAGTGCATTCAGGAAGCCCGCCAAGTTGGTCAGCACGGCTTGAATGGCCGTTCAATGAACGCTGAGTCTGGCCAGAAACAGAAAGCGCCTGCGAGACTCGTTGTCAAACCAATCCCCATTAGCGAGGACCATCACGAACGTATCCAGAAGCGTGCGTATGAATTGCATGCGCTACATGGGCATACAGAATATTCCACACTCGATGATTGGCTTTACCAGAAACAGTGACGGATCCATCAACCTGGACGACCCGTCTATTATTGCGGAGATCAGCGGTCTCGCTGAGCTGATGAAAGTGCGGTTCATTGCAGAAGCCTGGGACCTCGCCACCTATCAGCTCGGACGCAGCTTTCCAGGGCTCAGTTGGCTCCAATGGAACGGGCGGTATCGTGACGACGTGCGATCATGCGTCAGGGAGATCCCAACACCGTCCTAGCACTGATGACGCGGCTGTATGGGAGCGACAATCTGTTTCCTGATCAGCTCATGGATGCTTATCATGCCTATCAAAGCGTCAACTTCATCACGTGCCACGATGGCATGTGTCTGCACGATCTCGCGACCTACAACGAGAAGCGTAATTGTTCAGACGGTCATCAGAATCAGGACGGACTGAACGACAACTACAGATGGAACTGCGGATGGTAAGATCAAGAATGTTTGCTGTCTCCTATTTCTTTCCAACGGCACGCCGATGTGTGCCTGCGACGAGTTTATGAATACCCAAGGTGTGAACAACAATCTCTACAACCAGGATAACGAGACCACCTGGTTGAACTAGGATCTGCTTCAGAAGAATCAGGACATTGTCCGTTTCTTTACATGAATGATCGCGCTTCGCAAAACCCATCCTTCGTTGGGACGCAGCCGATTCTGGCGCGAGGATATACACTGGTATGGAGTCGGACCTGAGGTCGATCGCTCGCCCTGGTCGCATAGTCTGGCGTTCTGTCTTCATGGATCATCCCCCAAGACACCACTTTCCGTGTCATGGTGAGCCTATACGGAGGATCTTCACTTCATCGTTCAAGAAGGCCGTGCAAGAGATTGGCGACAGGTGGTGGATACGAGACTGCATCCTCCGGAGGACTTCGCTGAGTTGAGAAGAGAAAGCCGTCTACAGAACCTCGATTACCTGGTGAAAGCTCGATCCATCGTCTTTCTTATCCTCCAGTGAATGGCTCCAGCTGAAGGACAGAACTACCATGCCGCAACAAGGCCGCCTCGTCCAGGGAACGCAGACCAGGCCCTCGACAGCTCCCATCCATTGAATAAGGGTGAGCATTGCTATGGGAAGGTATTGGCCCAGCTTCACGAAAAACGATGGTGTCACGGCGCCTTCGGGCGAAACCGCTGGCCCTGATGATGAACAGAGTCGAGGAGGACGATAGTTAGGAGAGCGCTGTGCTATGGTCAGCACGCCGCAGCTCCAACGTGAGCGGCAATTTCGATAGACGTGCCTAGGGTAGTGATGACCGACGGGATTCTGTGCTCGAGGCACGACGTTGCCAACGAAGATGCTCTGATCTTCGCAAGTTTTCAAGATGGTGCTAAATCGTGCTCAACTCCGCCGAGCCGCATTCACTTCTTGAAAAACGATGAAACGGTTGCGGTCTTACCAACGGCTTTTTTGAGAATCATCGCTTTGCAGTTTATTTCCGCCTCGGTTTCGAGGAGAGATTTGTTAAGCTGCCTCATGTGATGGATCCGAAGAACGACCGGAATTCAAGGTGTCTCGGTATGTGTCTAATCCGAGAGATTCATATACTTTGCAATGACCTGTTCCCCCTCGGTACAAAAACGCTGCACCCGTTGCGGCTATGACGAGTCCGGGGATCGTCCGTCTGGCCAGACCCCCAATGAACAGCGTACCGCCGAGGATGGTTGAAACCACACGCTCTATCTCTCCGATATTTTGGCCGCCTTGAGTCTGATGGCGCGCATTCCCCGCGCGCTCTCGCCGCTCGGCCTCGCGTTGCTTCCTTTTCCGCCCTGTGGATTTCGGCATCTTAAGCCCTCCTTTTGGTTGAACCTAAAACAGCGTATCAAATGTGCCAATGAAGGAGAACTATACGAATCCCTAGTTCGCACTATTCATCAACTTTTCTGCTGCGACACAAGCCCTTGGCCGGTGAGCCCCCCATTTGACTCACCACGTACTGCGCGAGTACGCCATCGGATCATCACGACTCCGCACGCCTGTCTCGCGAAAGTGCACAAATGGGTAGGGAGACGCCAATCGGAGTAAAATACCCTAGGAATCTGTGCGATATGTTAAGGGTTGAACGGGACATGGCCCTTTTGCGCTTGCAGCAAACGATTCATTCATCAATGCGAATTAATGCGGGCGGAGGGAATATTTGAGAGAAGACTAGGGATTTGTCCAGTTCTTTGCGTCGAAGACTCGCAGTAGGGTGTCAATTAGTCATGTAGTCATGCCGATCAACGCGCTATCAACAAGGAGGTTCATCGAAGGCCAGCCGAAACGGTAGGGGAAAGGCGTCATACCATCAACCACTGTGCTTGAACAAAGGAGAACACAATGCAAACTCGTACATCCGTCGCAGCAGCAGTCTTGGCGCTCAGTTTGTTGAGCAGCCCGGCATGGGCCATGTTTGAATCCAACAAGACATTGGCTGGGTCCGCCAGCATCCCATTGGAAGATGCGGTCAAAAAGGCGTTGGCCGCGGTACCGGGCAAGGCGGTCGAAGCCGAAATCGGCAAGGATGACGGGCGGACCTGTTATGTGGTCGAGATCATCGATAGCAACAACGATACCCAGAAAGTTTATGTCGATGCTCAGACCGGACAGACCAAGATCGATAAGTAACGAGCAAAAAGCTCGCGTGAGTGGGTACGGTCGTCGTGCCCACTCACGCGGATGTAATACGGCTTTCTCCGATTAGATCATTCTGAGTTCAGACGGTTAAAACGTGGGTCAGTCAGGATAACCTGCAGGCCCGTGAGTCCGTTGTTCGGAGTGAGCGACCGCTACAAAATATAACTAAAGAGGTGTGTCTCAAGCCGCCCGTCTTTCCAATCGTAGCGACTGTTACCCTGCTCGTCGAGGGCTAGCCGGATCGCGGCGCCGTCTACATATTCACATGCACCGACGAGGACACGGCGGTCACCCGGCTGAGATGCCGTCGATGAAGGAAGGGTATCCATGGGGATAGGCCGAGGAACCGCCGGCCTGGCGCAAGCTTCTGCGAACAACGCGCAGGCGCAAAGGACAGAGATACCGATGTATCGTAGGAGCATGCCGGCCTGTTTAAATCGTACCATTTCTTCTTGACTGACCATCTCAACGAGTCTTCACTCTACTGCGCCTCCAGAACCGTGCAGACACGTGATAACCCCAGTACTTTTCAGACATGCGGTCATTTGGTGGGCGTATCATCGACGATGACTTCGCGAATCAGGACTTCCCTCAAGAGCCGTTCGAGGTCCTGATGCAACAGGCCTATGGTCGTCTCCAGCATCATCAACATTTGCGCGCGGGCGAAGAGATCGTCGCCCTCATACACTCCTCCCCTACTAAAGAGTAATTGTTTCCTCAATTCCATCTCTTGTGTGCGGGGATGTCCCAGGCGACCTTCTTGCTGCCAGCCATCGAGCAGTTCTTCCCTGAAGGTGCGGCTATCCTATCCTCCCTCATGGGACTATTGAGAAAGCGCCAGACCGATTCGGGGAACAGAGGTGAATGTTCCGGGCCCTCCCATACTTCCTGGAGAAGGCTCGCTGAAGTCTCATACTTTTCCTCATGGGGGTATAACCCCCAGGTTCCGATAGTCGCTCCGAGGCGCCGGCGACTATCGACATAATGTCCCCGCTTGATCCTCCCGAAATCGCGAGGCTTAGGCCGCCGCTGACTATGCTCGTGACCCCGCCGATGATGACGGCCAGCACCGCTAATTGTCGCGCTCTGATCAAGGCGGATTTCAGGAGGCGATCGCCCAGCTCACGAGCCCGTTCTTCTTCACAGGCCGCTTATGCCCTCATGCTGGCGACTTCCAGATCGGCAAGCGCGATCCGGCTTACGATTTGGTGAGGGACTTTTAGTAGTTGAAGCTCTGCGTTTGGCTGTTTCTGACCTTCCTCGGATTCGAGGGCCGCCATGTGCTTCAGGAGCGGCGCGATGCCGATCAGGCGCGCGGCTTGCACGCATCGCCAGGAGAAACTCTGAATGGGAATCTTCTCAAGGGGAATCTGGCGCGTGTGCGCCAGCTGCTGCGTACGCTGGTCCCAGCTCGTCAGTTCGGTGAGTGGAACAGACCGCAGCGCGTCTCCTTTGGAGCGCAGCGCTCTTCAAAACTTTTAGTCACTCGTTCCGTATAGACCCCCGTCAGCGAGCACGCGCTGAGGAGCGGGAGCAGAAGCCCCCACATCACACCCGTCTCGAAAAAGCCTTTAAGAAGAGGAAACAAAAGGGAGAACCGTGGGGCAGGAACGGCTGAGGTGTCGTCGACGGAACCAGAATCTGGCGCAGGATGACGTGTGGCAAGGAAATAGCAGATCATGGTGACGTTGGGCCTACGGAAATATTGACCCTGCGCGAATTCTTGCCGCCGATTCAGCCGTGCCCGCCATACGTCGGCGAGCGTCATCGATTGAACCGGAAGATCTCGACGTCAGGGTTTGGTCGACCTAGGTGAAGGTCGGTGATGATCTTTGCCGCAATGACGCTGAACGTGATGCCATTGCCGCCATAGCCGAGCGCAAAATAGGCATACGGAAATTCCGGAGTTTGGCCGATGTACGCCAGGCCGTCTTTGGTTTCGCCGAATGTGCCCGACCATGTATAGGAGACTTCGAGGTCAAGTCGGGGAAACATGTCGGCAAAGCGACGCTGTAGTTTTTTGGTCTTTCTGGCAATCAGCTGCTCACTCTTATGAGCAGTGGCAAAGGGCACATCTTCGCCACCGGCGATCGCTCGGTTATCCGACGTGGTGCGAAGGTAAAAATAGGGCCGCGCCGATTCCCATATCAGTGCGCGATCCGGCCATCCCTCGAAACTGTCCAACGGCTCACTAATCAATGCGAACGTGCTCTTGAGGACGCCGACGTTCTGCTTCAGGTATTGCTGCGACTCGTAGCCGGTCGCAAACACGACTCGCCGACTCCTGATTCGAGAGCTTGGATTCACATGCAGGAGGACACCGCCGTCGGAAGACTCAACTTTGGACACCTCGCAGCGATCGTAGACACGTAGTCCTTGTTTCGCCGCGGCTTGAATCAGCCGATGCGTCAAACGAAACGGGTCAACTTGGGCATCCCCATAGGACAGAATCGCCCCTGGAGCAGTAAATGACGCGCGTGACTCGATATCCTTCGCTTCCAAATACTCGACATGAAAACCAAAGGCCTTACGTGTGTCATATTCCTTCCGAAGTTTAGTCACATCTGATTTTCTGCTGGCCAGATAGAGGCTGGTTTTCCGTTCAAACCCGCAATCGTCCTTCAATTCAATGCTGAGACGCTCCACCGTCTCGATGGCTTCCAGTCCAAGTCTGTAGCTGCGTACCGCGTGCGCCTCTCCCACTGTGCCAATTAATTCATGGAGCTCTGTGTCAATTTCATACTGCAGCAGCGCTGTACTGGCGGCAGTGCTGCCGGCGCCAATATCTCGTGTGTCTACAAGGACAGTCTCCACCCCTTCCCGCGTCAAATGGTACGCCACCAGAGCTCCCGTGATACCCCCGCCGATCACGGCTACCTCGCAGGACTCATCGTGTTTGAGCGAGGGATAGTCTGCGAGGAGTCCGTTTTTCAGGAGCCAGAAGGGATGTCCAGACCGTAGATCCATACTAGCCCTCAATACTCATGAAGCTTCTGCTACAAGCATGGATACACGACTGTGACGGGTCGTCTCACCGTTCGGTCCTTCGACATACTGCGCGAATATGCCTCAGGGCTTCACGGCTCCGAGCGCCCGTCTCGCTTCGCGTCTGCGCGCGTTCGCGACGAACCAGTCCTCAACAATCCTGGAGGGCCCGATAAGAAGAGCTTACCGCCGTTGTTCGTCTCGTTTCTGTCTTTCTCTGATCTCCCTGAGATTCACGAGTATCGCCGAGAATATCTGTAAGGGTCTGGTCAAAATTGCTCAGGTGGCGAGAATTAATCGGCAGGTGCCGGCGCCGCTACCCAAGCCTCACTAGGCATTCAACTAGTACTCGCGTGATGTAAGTCGCGATACCTCTTCAAGAGGAACCGGGTTCACCAGGTCAACTTAGCGGTATCAGCGTCCAGTATTAAGGGTCTTCGCGGATCACAGTGGGTCCTTTTCTGCGCTTCGAGTTAAGGGCGGGAGGAACGCCGCGACGATCTTGAGCTTGAGATACTCCTCATCGCGGTAGCCGTCGGCGCGGCGCTGGAGGGCGCGGATTTTGTTGTTGAGCCCCTCGACCAGACCGAGGCTGACCTTGTTCTCAGGGTGGCAGTACGACGCGATGCCCTCCCAGTGGGCTCGATCATCGCCGCGAACTTGTCATAAGGCGTGAGCCGCTGCCACTTGAGGCTCTGCGTCCAGCGTTCGAAGAAGGCGCGAGCCCAGCCCTCGGTCTGATCGCTCCACAGCTGGCCGAAGGACTCCTTGAGCAGGTAGGCGATATTGAGCCGTTTGTTGGCCTTGAGCAGCTTGTTGAGGGCGCGGCGGCCGTCG
>JBBRRK010000165.1:0-9154 GCA_038200765.1 Nitrospirales bacterium | reverse complement strand
AGGTTGGGAGGCCAGCCTGTATCGGTCCAACTGCCAGCCAGCACCAAGTTCGCAATCGGACTGCGTTGAATGGGTCGATGTAATTTGGTTCCAGGCCTGAGTGAGAGGATGGCCTTGGGAATCGTTCGACGGCTGGTCGATGTTATCCTGCGTCTAGGCGTGAGGAGCCCCCACGATTTGAGCAGGTCAGGGATAGCGTGATCACAATGTGCGTCCGTTTGAACCTGCGCGAACTCACTGTCGGTCGTGATGAGAGAAAAGCCTGTGCGGTCAGGTGTGATAGCTGTCACAAGTACCGAGTGAAAGGAGGTGTCACTCAGCAGGACGAGGCGAGGGGTGGCACAGGGTTGATCGAGATGCAGGTGAAGGATTGTGCAGTCGATGGATCGCAATTCCGCGAGTTGTTGAAAATAGGCGTAGTGAGTCAGCCATCGCTCTGGAAGCAGAGGCGTGAGCTGGTGTGGGGGCAGGGCTGCCACATACCAATCGGCTTGTACGAGAGAACCATCCTGCAGCAGGACGCCAGAGATGCGGTCTCGTTCGTAACGGAGCTGTGTGATTTCTGTATGGTGCACGATGGTGGCGCCCTCATGCCTCAAAGCCTCAGTGATTGGCTGTACCAAGCAGGCTTGAAGCGAGTCCTGCACGACTGAGATGCGGCTATCTGGACGAGTACTTAGGAACAAGGGTTTCATCGCGAGCACAAAAGCATCGGCGGACATCGTGACGAGGTCATTTCCGGTCAACCATTGCGCGAGAGGATTCCAGACAAGGCTGCGCGTCTGCGTGCTTTGGCCGATTGATGCCAACCAGTCGTCGGCGGTGCGTTGCTCCAGATCGGCAGGCAATTCCGTATCGCCTTCCCACAGTTGTTCCACCCATGATGCGAGTCGCCATCGTTCCTTCCAAGGGATGCCGGCAAATCTCAGGAGATTTACCCAAGTGTGAAGAGGGGCGGGGAAGGAGGTGCGTGGATAATGAACGAGGGAGCCGTCGGGGAGACGAAATTCTAGTGGGATGGCAATGACCTTCGGCTGTAGTGGACTGGAATGCAGCGAGTGCAGCAACGCGTGTGTTTCGTGATGGCAGCCGAGGATGGTGAAGGGCTCAGGGTCAACGCCGGAGAATTCGCTTGTGCCGGACCCTTCAAGGAATGGGAGCCGTTCGATGATGGTGACGCGATAGCCATGACGGGTGAGGCGGTAGGCGGTGGTGAGACCGGCTGGGCCTCCTCCAAGAATCGCGACGGACTGGGCGTTGGTGGATGTCACGAGGACCTGGAGCGGAACCACACTCCGGCGGCCACGGCCAGCCGATGACTCGCTGCGAGTCGGGCACGAGGGCCGAATATCTGATGCCTGGGTTCTTCAATCTTTTTCAGAATTCTGAAATACACGGCGCGCATGATTTCAGAGACCGTCAGGGCCTTCCGGTCGCGTGCCGACAAGGCTTCGAACGCCGCCTGCGCTTTTGCGTAGTATTCATGGGCTCTCGCGGTTTCGAAATGAATCAGTGCACGGATGGCGTCGCTTTCTTGCCGCTGGAGAATGGTCTGATCGGTGCAGCCAAACGTGTCGAGATCTTCCTGCGGGAGATAGATGCGACCTTGGACTGCGTCGGTTCCGATATCTCGTAGAATGTTTGTGAGTTGAAATGCCATGCCGAGATCGACCGCATAGTCTTGTGCCCTGGCCGATGTGGGACCGAAGATATGGAGGCAGATCAGTCCCACGACCGACGCCACACGATAGCAGTAGAGCGAGAGGTCATGAAATGAGGCATACCGTGACGCGGTGAGATCCATTTCGACCCCTTTGATCAGTTCGTCGAAATAGGCCTGCGGGATCGCGAGTTGCCTCACATGCTCAGCCAAGCTAATGGTTACCGGAAAGGTCGGTGTGCCGCGATAGGCCGCTTCAAGTTCGGTCCGCCACCGTCGCAGTTCCCCCTGAGGGTTGCTTCCTGCCGGCGGCTCATCGACCGCATTGTCAACTTCCTTGCAGAAGGCATAGACCGTGTACATCGCGGCGCGCCGCTTTCTTGGAAGGAAGAGGAATGAATAATAGAAATTACTCCCGCTCTTCTTGGTGAGAGCCGTGCAGTAGGCTTGTGCGTCGGTGACAGAGAGAGTCATGGCTGTTGGTGAATCGGCAGTAGTCCAAGGCGACAGGCCTTGGACTCGTGAATGTGGTTGTAATCTGACGGGTGCAGGATGGCCGCCAAGAGTTCGATGCCGTCGATGAGGCGAGGGCCTGGCCGACTGAAATAGGAAGAGGCGTCGACGAGGTGCGTGTGTTCTGCCAACGCAGGAGACAGCCGCCATTGACCCGGCTGCTGTATCAGTTGGAGCAGTTCCGTGTTGGTTTGTTCAATGGAAAAACCGCAGGGCATCACGATGAGGAGATCAGGGGCTATGGCCAGGACTTCGTCCCATGTCACGATCCGCGAGGGGCTACCAGGTTGTGCGAGGACATCCTGGCCGCCGGCGAAATGGACCATTTCAGGAACCCAATGGCCTGCGATGTACAGGGGGCAGAGCCATTCGATACAGACCACGCGAGGGCGATGCGAGAGACTCTGGGTGCGATTTCGGATGGCGTCCAGTCGATCCCGTAATTGCGTAGCGAGACGGTGGCCCTCCGCCGACCGACCGGCGGCGTCGCCGATCCGCACGACATCGTCGATCATGTCATGGACCGTCGTGGGGTTCAACGTGAGCACGGTCGGTTGCCGTGGCGTAGCGCGTAGGGCGTCGTGTAATTGGTCCGGCGTGACAGCGCACACATGACAGAGGTCTTGGGAGATGATCAGATCTGGTTGCGCTTGCCGCACCAGATGGTCGTTTAGCCGATAGAACCGCTGTCCGGAGGCCACAAGCTGGCGAACCTGTCTGTCGATGTCGGTACTAGACAGTCCATGAGCGGGAATCATCGGCTCAACCATGACGGGCACGTTCTTGACCGACGGCGGATAGTCGCACTCGTGGCTGATTCCCACTAGCTCGTCGCTCAGGCCAAGTAAGGCAATCACTTCGGTTGCACTCGGAAGCAGGGAGCAGATTTTCATATCATTCAGCTCTTAGGTGTCAGGCCAAAGGCGCGTGCGGAGCTCGCTGAGATGAACCTGTGCAAGACTCTGGGCGACGGCATGGGCTTCATGTAAATCGAGAATCGTGTGAGTGTTCGAGACGGCGAGGACCTTCATCTCGGCGGTTTTGGCGCCGCGGATACCTGGGATGGAGTCCTCAATCACCAAGCAGGATCCGGCGGTGATGGCCTGCTCAGGGCGTTGGCGATTCAACGCGGCAAGGGCATGGAGAAACGGTTGCGGATCGGGCTTTCCTCTGGTCACATCTTCTGCGCTGGTGATGTGAAGAAATTCTTTTTGGAGCCCCGCCTGTTCGAGGATCACCTCGATTTCATGGCGGAGGGCGCCGGAGGCGATGGCCAAGGGATAGGTCGCGGCGGCTTCGCGCACGAACTCGCGCACTCCGGGAAAAATGACCAGATGATTCTTCACCGACTCCAAATACGCACGGGCTTTTCGATGCATCAGCTGTGAGAGCGCGGCTGGGTCAGTGGGCCGCTGATACGCGGTGAGTGCGGCGATAAAGCAGCCCCGATCGTCGTATCCCAAATAGTTGGCATAATAGTCGGATTCAGTCAGGCTGATGTCGATTTCAGCCAGCGTCTGACGAAAGCCGGCGAAATGGAGGGGCTCGGTGTCTGCAATGATCCCATCGAAGTCAAAGATAATCGCTGAGAGTCCGGCCATAGAATCGTCTCGATACTGTAGGTGTAGCTAAGGATATAACAGGGGCGGATTATAGCACGGAAGATCGCCTGAATAGGCGAGAATATGATCGTTCGGCAGGCCGCGTGAGAGAAATGGGAGGATTAGAACTTCAAGCGAAGCCATTGTTCCGATACCCAGCCTAGGGCACCTTCATCGGTGCGTACCAAATACATCCAGACACCGGACTGTAAATCACCGTCCATGATGGTCAGTGAGATTCCTGGACGAATAGTGAGAACAGGGTTGCGGCTCGATGAATCCGCGAACAACGAAATGTTTCCTCCGGGAATCGTGTCGTCGCCCGTGACGGTCGCTTTCTGTCCTTCACTGAACATCGGGTCGGAAGAAGGTGCAACTGGTGCAGCGGGGCTTGCTGTTGTTTGGGGTGGTGGAATGACTGTTGGGGGCACAGGGGGAACGTCAGCGGTGGAAGAGGTTGGTGGAACCACGGGTGCCGGGGTTGACGGCGTCGGTTTCACGGCCATTGGTGGGGGGGTGGGGGTGCTCTCGCTCAGATAGGGGCTCAGCCATCCTGTCAGCATTTCAGGCTCCATCGAAACATAGGTAATGCCGCCGATAAGAATCAGGAGAAGTACCCAGAGAATGGGGCTCCCCCCACTGGGTTTCTTGTGGGGATTCACCGGGCCTCGTGCTTTCGTGGCGATTGTTTGATCGAGTTCCTCTTCCGTGAATTCCAAATCCGGTTCTGGTTGGTGGTCAAAGAGGAGCGTCCAGTTATCAATCGGCCAGACTGTTGCTAGGTTTCCAACGAGCGCCGCCATCACGTACCTCCCTGCTGAGCGATTCAATCCCACATAGACTAGTCTGTGAAAATACCTATCACCATCGCCACGTGCTGTCAATTTAGTTGAAGAATTCCGTGCATGAGTCGCGAGGCTTAACAGGGATGGGTGGGACTACAGGAAATGACTTGCCGATCCCGACTGCCCGTTTGAAAGACGGTGAGGCCTTTGCATCCGAGTCGGTATGCGAGCAGAAAGGCGTGGCTGATACATCTGCTTGGGTTGCCGTGGCCGGCAAATTGATGGTTTTTAAGACTCCGTTGTCGCTATAGTGTTGAAGCACGGCTTGCATGCGCACATGATGTTCTGGGGAGACATCATGCGCCGTGACAAACAGCCGACGCAGCTCTTCGGGGATCTGGGTCACATGTTGAATCGACTGATGAGCCGCCAGGTCAGGCTGAAGCGAGACAAGATCAAGACCGAGGGCGCGTACGCGACGTGTGAAAACTGGATGGAGCGTGGTGAGTGTAACACCGTCCATGACGCGGCGGGTTTCCTGCACACCGTATATCGGTTCAATGCCAGGCGCGCAGTCGGCGATGAGGCTGATGCTGCCGGTCGGTGCAATCGTGGTCACAGTTGCGTTTCGATGCCGACGGTGACGTGTTTGGAGACGGCTGCCTCGATAGGCGGGAAAGACTCCAGGTTCGGCAGCCAGCTCTGCCGATGCGAGATGAGAACGGGATCGAAAAAATTCCATCAGAGTCGCGGCCATGTCGAGTGCGGTTTCGGAGTTGTAGGGAATATTGAGCGCGATCAGTAAGTCGGCAAAGCCCATGATACCCAGGCCGATCTTCCTGGTCTGTTTGGTCAGGCGGTCGATATGAGGAAGCGGGAAGCAGTTGCGATCAATCACATTGTCGAGGAAGCGTACGGCAAGAGCAACGGTGTCGGCTAGTCTCGCGAAGTCGATGGCGGGGCCTGCATTCGATCGTGCGAGGAAGTTGGCCACGTTGATGGAGCCGAGGGTGCAGGATTCATAGGCCAACAGTGGTTGTTCACCACAGGGGTTGGTTGATTCGATGACGCCGAGGTGCGGGGTAGGATTGTCCCGATTGATCGTGTCGAGAAAGACCAGACCGGGCTCGCCGCTGGCCCAGGCCGCTTCGACGAGCCGATCGAAGATGAGCTGTGCCGGGAGCCGTCTCGTCGGTTTGTTGGTATGGGGATTGATTAAGGCATAGGTGCGCCGGCGTGTGAGGGCTTGCAAGAACGAGTCGGTGACGCCGACGGAGAGGTTGAAATTGGTCATCTCGGTCGGCGTCTGTTTGAGTGTGATGAAGTCGAGAATGTCTGGGTGATCGATACGGAGGATGCCCATATTTGTCCCGCGCCTAGTCCCTCCTTGTTTGATGACGTCCGTTGAGAGGTTGAAGAGGCGCATGAAAGAAATCGGACCGGAGGCCATACCACTCGATGACGCGACCCGTTCATCGTGAGGGCGTATACGGCTAAACGAGAACCCCGTGCCGCCGCCCGATGGGTGGATGAGGGCCTGATGTTTCAGACTGTCATAGATGGAGTCAAGGGAATCTTCGACCGGGAGGACAAAACAGGCAGAGAGTTGCTGGAGGCGTCGGCCGGCGTTCATAAGCGTAGGCGAGTTAGGAAAAAAGTCGAGCCGGGCCATGCAATCGTACCAGCGTTGTGCCGCATGGGGGAGCCGACATGCGGGAGGGTAGAGTCGTTCAGCTTGTGCGATGTCGTGTGCGACGCGCCAGAATAGTTGCGCCGGCGTCTCGACGATCGTTACCGAAACGTTCTTGGCCAGATACCGCCCACGAAGGACGATGTTGGCATGGGCTGAAAGCCGAATTCGTGGAGATTGCGGTGGGCGTGAAGACCTAGTCGTCTTTCTGACGGACATATGACTATTATATGCCGGTTGTAGTCTGATTGATGGATGGTCTGAGACAAATGGTGCGGCTTGCATCTTGGCGGTCCAGTTCGGCAGAATGAAGGCCCACTGATCGACGGCCATGAAATCCTATCGCGAAGAGCTGTGGTTCGAGACCAAGACGCGTTGCGCCTACCTCAACATCACACGTCAAGTAGCGGAGGCGGTCAAGAAGAGCGGCGTCCAAGAGGGGCTCGTGCTGGTCAATGCCATGCATATCACGGCGAGTGTCTATATTAATGATGACGAACCAGGCTTACTCAAGGACTATGACCAATTCTTAGACACACTCGTTCCTCAGGGCGCGACCTATCGGCACAACGAGACGGGAGAAGATAACGGCGACGCCCACATCAAGCGCCAGCTGATGGGGCGAGAAGTCGTGGTCGCGATTACCGAAGGCCGATTGGATTTCGGTCCGTGGGAACAAATTTTCTACGGAGAATTTGATGGACAGAGACGAAAACGCGTGTTGGTAAAGGTGATTGGATCGTGAGCCCTCTGCCTTCTAACCAGTGGCCCGAACACTGTGGGAATAAACTCGTGGAGCGCTTGCTACCATGGAAAAAGTTTGGCAACATGGAGCATGGTGCTATACCGCTGAGTGGTAGGAGTCTGTTGATATGTTGAGTTGGTCTCGCCCTGATCCCCTCACACGCGATCTCGTGCATTTGATCAACGCCCGGCGTCATGACCATGGCGATACCGAAGCGGCGATCGATACCCTGCAAGCCTTCTTGGAACAGGGGCGGGAGTACGATCTCTTAACCGTGTTGGCAGTGCTGGATGAGGACATGGCGGAATGGCTCTTTGATCTCCTTGCGGAGGCATCCTGTTCCGTGCTCATCGATGGGCCGGCCGATGAAAAATTATCCTATGCCATTATGGCGGCCTTAGAACTTCCTCTCCAAGCCAATCTCGCCCATCCACTTCAGCTGAAGATCGATCCGGTTGCGACAGCGGATCTGTTACATCGACACCTCCGGCTCTCTGCCGGGACGGTGGTGCGCGTGGAGTCTCGCTTGTTGACCGATTCGACGCTGGAGCCACTGAGCCTCCAGGGTTTGAATGATCATTTGAGCACGGTGGCGGATTCACAGCGAACGACGTCAATTGCCGCTCGGCTCTATCCGCCTGTCGAGAGCACCGCGTTTCTCTTTTTTGAATTGATCGGCGTGCCGGACTCAGGACTGCCCGATTCACTGGAAGACCGGCACCGCCGGGCGCTCCTTGAAGGCCTCGTGGCGCAATGCCCAGAATTAGCTCTGGCTCCCGATATGATCGAACCGCCGGTCTATGCCGCCTATGCCATTTTCGATGCGCAAAATGCTGTGCGGCTCCATCGGTTGGCGGATGAGACCGCGGCAGTCTGGCGCGATCTGGACCCGCTCGTCCGAGCTCGTACGATCGTACACCTCCATACGCAATGTGGGAACGGTGTCTATATGCCGGTCTGGACCGATCTATTCGATCCCGAACTTCCCGAAGACCATGGTCCCGTATGGACCTCTCCTGATGTATGGATCTTCACGGCCGACTTACCGATCGAATGGCCTGGAGAAATGTTAACCAATCGGCTACTTGCCGAGGGTTGCACCAGGTTTGAGAATCACATCGTCGAAACCCCTGACAACTAACCCGAACTCAAGGGAGACGGGCGAGACTAGGGGGGAAAAGCGCGATTGGTGAGACGGGCTGAAGGCTGAAGTGTTCGGAACTTCGAACCCAGAACTTCGAATCGTGCTTTTCTCGCTCCTCGCGCGCCACTCCGCCATCTCGTGACGAACTAAAAAGTCGGATAGGCTTCTGGTAGAAACCCGATAATGCGTCGATTTTTTTTGACGGCTTATCCTATGCTGGGTTTGGTCAGATAGGAGCAAGCATGGCTCAGCAGCCGTCTTCGAACGGGATCATTGCAGGTGCAATTACCATCCTGGGCCTTGGGCTCGTATGGGTGGCGGTGGCCACCAACTTCCCGTCACAAGAAGAGTTGTCTTCGGCTGCGGTGCCTGCTGAGACTCGGCAGACGGAAGGTCTTTCGTCTCCCCTGTCTGCGCCACCCGCGCTGGATCTCACCATTCTCACCTCTCCTCCGCTCCCTTCAGAGGCAGCCGTATCGAGGCGGGATGTTGATCGGTCGCGAGACGCGAGTATTGAAGCTCCAATTGTAACGTGGTTGGACTCTCGTGCGTTGCAGGTTTCCCGTCTGAAATGCGAAGCCGAGATCGAACAATTGTGCCCCGACTCTCCGGACGGTTCTGTCCGCACGCGTTGTCTGCAACAGCGTGCCAAGCGACTTCCGCCGCTGTGCCAACGTCAGTTGCACGAGCGGTTTGTGAAGTGGAAAGAAGATCGAAGTCGGTTGATGGCGGCGTGCGACGAGGATGCCAAACGGTTTTGCAGAGCAGTCAAACCTGGTGGCGATCACATCCTCCAGTGCCTACAATCACATGCCCAGGAGGTCTCCGACCGATGCTATCAGACCCTTCCTAAGGACACATTCTTCTTCAAATAGCCGTATAGGCGTCAGCGAGAGGTGTTCTTGGTTCCTGAGAGTACAGAGAACCTCAGTGTCACGCCCGCCATCTCGATGAGTTAAAGTCAAATGTTGTGTATGGGTAATCAGGCGGCGATTCTCGGATCCTCCACGTTGACC
>JBBRRK010000164.1:0-9156 GCA_038200765.1 Nitrospirales bacterium | reverse complement strand
AGCGTCTGGGAGTGTTTCATCGGTCCTCCTGGACAACGGCCACCAGGAGTCTGCCACAGATCTCGGACAAGATTCGAGGGCTCGCCGCCCTCGATCAAACCCAGTCTGGCTGCGGAGTGGGAAGGCCACATGCTCTCTCATTTATCCATTTCCATGTCCGCAGAGCCGGAATTGATTTGGCGAAGCACGTGTTCCAGTTACACGGGGTGGATGCACGAGGGCGCGCGGTGGTCAGCCGATGCGTGACGCGCAGTCAGTTGTTGCACGCGGTGGGAAGGCGCCTATCGGGAGCTTCATTGACTTTGGGAATTCTGCTCCCCTAGGATACATGACGATGGCGGAGGCGATTCAGATTCAGGTGAACGGCGAACTGCGAGGCTGTCAGGCCGATGCCACGGTCGGGGATTTATTGCGTGAACTGGCCATCAAGACCGAGCGTGTGGCGGTGGAGCTGAATTTGGAAATCCTCGATCGCAAGGAGTTCGATCAACGACGACTGAAGCAAGGAGATCGAATGGAGATCTTAAGCTTCATCGGCGGTGGCTCATAGTATATGATGCCATTGGCGAGTATATCAGAAGGGAACATTCATAGAGGGCACGTATGGCTGATGATCGACTAGTTATCGGGGGGTATGAGTTCAAATCCCGGTTGTTTGTGGGAACCGGGAAGTATAAGGATTTTGTCGAAACCAAGAGGGCCATTGAGGCGTCGGGAGCCGATGTGGTGACCGTGGCGGTGAGGCGCGTGAATATCACCGATCGCTCCAAAGAGAACCTGCTCGATTATCTCGACCCGAAGAAGTACACCATTCTTCCGAATACTGCCGGCTGTTACAACGTGGAAGATGCCCTGCGCTATGCCCGCTTGGCCAGAGCCGCCGGCGTATCCGATTTGATCAAGCTGGAAGTGCTGGGTGACGAGCGGACCCTTTTCCCCGATACGGCTGGATTGATCGAAGCGGCGAAGATTCTGGTTAAAGAAGGCTTTATCGTATTGCCCTATACAAATGACGATCCCATCGTGGCCCAGAAACTCGTCGACGTTGGATGTCCAGCGGTCATGCCGTTGGCGGCGCCGATTGGGTCGGGACTTGGTATCCGCAATCCCTATAATTTAAAAATCATGATGGAAATGATCAAGGTTCCGATCGTCGTGGATGCTGGTGTTGGGACTGCGTCCGATGCCGCATTTGCAATGGAATTAGGGGCAGACGCGGTACTGATGAACACAGCCATTGCCGGAGCCAAAGATCCCATTGCCATGGCCGAGGCGATGAAATATGCCGTGCTGGCAGGCCGGCTTGCCTACAAGGCTGGGCGTATCCCTCGAAAACTGTATGCGACGGCCAGTAGCCCCATCGAAGGCATGCTTTAGCAGAATGCTGAAAACGTCCGCCAGCGTGCCTCTCGGCTCATCGAAATCCTCAACGTGCCGATTGAGATTTCAAGAGGTCGGAAGTGCTGGAGGTGGGGGTTCCGTTCGCCAAGATCCATTGTGCGGGCGAACGGCTCCACGAAGTGAGGTCGGTACCTCCTCCGGTTTCGATTCGCCTGCGGCCTTGCCGGACGATCGTTTTAAGCATTCTGCTTCCTATAATAAGTACTGAGCGATGAGTGCTGAGGCCGCGGACTATGATAAGTGCCAAACGCATACAGGCAGCGCTCAGCACTTCTGAATCAGTACCTCGCTAATGCCGACACTCTCCAGCCGTCTTCTTGTCGTTACGGATCGTCATCAGACCAAAGGGCGCCCGCTGGTTCCTCTTCTGCAACGGGTGCTCACAGCCGGAATATCGGCGATTCAACTCCGTGAACGCGATCTCTCTGCGAGGGAACTTGTGACGCTTGCGCGTGAGGTGCAGACTGTCATGGTCTCTTCCACGTCCCAACTCCTCATCAATGATCGGATCGATGTTGCATTGGCGCTAGAAGGAGTCGGCGTCCACTTGCGGAGCAATAGTCTGCCTCTGTCGGTCGTACGCAAGATGCTGGGGGCGCAACGTCTGCTGGGTATTTCCGTGCATTCAGTAGAAGAGGGACTGTTAGCAGAGTCGCAGGGCGCAGACTACATCGTGATTGGCCCGATCTATGAGACGCCGACCAAACAGATGTTCGGTCCGCCGCTGGGTATTCACACACTCGAAAAAGCATGCACACTGGTTCGTATCCCGATTATCGGGATTGGTGGAGTGACGGCGGCGCGCGCGCGTGAGATGCGGCGAGCCGGAGCATTCGGTGCGGCGGTGATCACGGCGATTCTCGGTGCAGACGATGTAGAGTCGGCGGCGCGCGAGTTACTCGATGCTGTGACGAGCGTGTCGTGACGTGTGTCATGCACGATCATCGCGCAGGAGGATGACGTCGTCAGGTTGACCACCCCAGGAACGGGTGTTAGAATCCGCCCAGACGAGGACTCCTTGATTCAGTACAGGGTGCAGATTTTTTCGAGTCGCGCATGGACGGCAAGAAAGAAAGTCCAAGTCGATTCCGGTCTCTCCGAGATTCCGTCACGCAGATCACGAAGCGATTGACTGAAGGAGGAACGGACGTGGCACCACGCAATGACGAACATCTTCGGGAAGTTGAAAAGTTTCGTGTACAGATCCAGTCGATGGAAGAAGAGATCCGTCGGCTGTACCAGTCCCGCTACCAGCTCGACCAAGCCACCAAACAGAACGAAAAGCTCGTTGCCACCCTCCAGGAAGCGAAGGGGCAGATTGAGGCGTTGCGCGCCGAAGTTGAGAAACTGACCGCGCCGCCATCAGCCTACGCCATCTTTTCCAGCCTCAATGCCGACGGAACCGGCAATGTCTATGTCTCCGGACGAAAAATGAAAGTCAGCGTGCATCCGTCGATCGACGCGAAGGCGATGCGTAAGGGGCAGGAAGTGGTCCTGAACGAAGCGCTGAACGTCATTGAGGTCAAAGGGTTCGATATTCAGGGCGAAGTCGTACGGCTCAAAGACGTGATGGAAGGTAACCGTGCCCTCGTGACGCTGCATTTCGACGAAGAAAAAGTGGCAGAGCTTGGCGACCCGCTGCTGGGCGAACGATTGAGCGCCGGCGACCATCTGCTCTACGATCCACGTTCCGGCTATGTCGTTGAAAAGTTGCCGAGGTTCGAGGCGGAAGAATTGGTATTAGAAGAAGTGCCCGATGTCGACTATGAGCACATTGGCGGGTTGCAGCATGAGTTGGAGCAGGTTCGCGATGCGGTGGAGTTGCCGTTTCTTCATACGGCCCTGTTTTTAGAGTACAAGTTGAGCGCGCCCAAGGGGGTCTTGCTCTATGGACCGCCGGGATGCGGAAAAACCTTGATCGCCAAGGCTGTGGCGAATTCAATTGCCAAGAAGCTTGGGCACCTCACCGGCAAAGAAGTGCGGAGTTACTTTTTGCATGTGAAGGGCCCCGAGTTGCTCAATAAGTATGTCGGTGAGTCCGAGCGGCAAGTCCGCGAAGTCTTCAAGAAAGCGAAAGAGCGTGCGACGGACGGGAATCCCGTCATTGTGTTCTTCGATGAAATGGACGCGCTCTTCAGGACGCGCGGCACCGGGATCTCTTCCGACATTGAATCGACGATTGTCCCGCAGTTTCTCTCGGAAATCGACGGCATGGAACGGCTTCGCAATGTGATCGTGATCGGTGCCAGCAATCGCCAGGATCTCATTGATCCGGCAGTCCTCCGCGCCGGACGGTTGGATGTGAAGGTCAAGGTGGGGCGTCCCGATGCCGTGGCGGCCAAGGATATTTTCTCGAAGTATCTGAGTATCGACTTGCCGTTTGCCGAAGAAGATTTGCAACGCCATGGGGGGGATGCCAAGGCCCTTGTCGCACAGATGACCGACCTCACGGTCGAGGCAATGTATGCGTCCTCAGAGGAGAATAAGTTCATCGAGGTCACCTACGCGAACGGTGAAAAAGAAGTGCTCTACTTCAAGGATTTTGCGAGTGGCGCCCTGATCGAGGGCATCGTGTCGCGCGCGAAGAAGTTTGCCGTCAAGCGGGCGATCGCGAAGGAGGGCCGTGGCCTTCGGTCCGAGGACTTGATCCGCGCCATTCGTGAGGAGTTTAAGGAGCACGAAGACTTGCCTAATACGACTAATCCTGACGACTGGGCGAAGATCTCCGGAAAGAAAGGTGAGAGGATCGTGCATCTTCGGACGATCAGCGGGAGCCCAGACGACTCGCGTCAGATCGAAACGGTGACGACCGGGCACTATCTCTAAGACGTCACACCTATGCAGGAACCTACCGCATTGACGATTCCACGCGTCCTGGGGACAGAAACGGAATTCGGCATCGCCTCACGCGATCCTGCCGCGTCGGACCCCGTCTCCAATTCCATCGCCGTCATTGGGCACTATCCGGGCCTGCCGGCACCGTTGGCCGTGTGGGACTATGAAAATGAGAACCCGCTGCTCGATGCGCGTGGCTTCGAGGTCGAGGGGGAGCGAGAGCGGCCCAATCCCGAGTACAATCGTCAGCTGAATAAGGTGCTGGCGAATGGGGGGCGCCTCTATGTCGACGGCGCCCATCCGGAATACTCCACGCCCGAGTGTACCAACCCGCGAGAAATTGTCGCGTTCGAACGAGCCGGCGAACGGATCCTTGCGCAGTGCCTCGCGCAGATGGCGCGAGCCACCGGGCGGGATCATTGTGTGCTGTACAAGAACAACTCGGACGGCAAGGGGAACAGCTACGGCTATCACGAAAGCTATCTCATGTCGCGCGCGGTTCCCTTCGAGCGCATCGTGAAGGTCTTGGCGCCGTTCTTTGTGACGCGGCCCATTTTCGCAGGGGCAGGCAAGGTCGGCGCAGAGAATCAGACCAGCCCGGCGGAGTATCAGATCTCGCAGCGCGCGGATTTCTTCGAGTGCCTTGTTGATCTCAATACCATGGTCCGGCGCCCCATCGTCAATTCACGCGATGAGCCGCATGCCGAGTATGGCAAGTATCGGCGGTTACACGTAATCGTTGGGGATGCCAACATGGCGGAGCTGTCGACCTACCTGAAGGTCGGCACGCTGTCGATTGTCCTGGACCTGCTCGACGCCGGTGCCGATCTTCCGCAGTTCGAATTGAAGGATCCAGTCCGAAGTATTAAAGAGGTGTCGCGCGATTTGACGATGAGGGAGCCGCTTACACTGACGGGAGGGCGCGCGACGACGGCGGTGGCGATTCAACGAGCCTATTTGAAGGCCGCCATGGGATACTATGCCTGCCGCGATCTTTCCCAGGTCACGAAAGATATTCTCGTCCGCTGGGAAGACGTGCTGGATAAGTTGGAGCAAGATCCTCGGCTCTTGGTGCGCGAGTTGGATTGGGTGGCGAAGCGTCAGATGATGGAGTCCTATATGGAGCGCAAGGGCTGTGGATGGGACGATCCCAGAGTGCGCCTGATGGATCTGCAGTATCACGATGTCCGCCCCGACAAGGGACTCTATTTTACGCTCGAACGCAGCCACCTGATCGAGCGAATCGTGCAGGATGTCGAGATCGAGCGAGCGGAGTTCACCCCGCCTCCTGGAACGCGCGCCTACTTCCGTGGACGATGTGTGAGCAAGTTTGCGAAGTCGCTCTATGGGGTCAGTTGGACCTCGGTGCTCTTCGACGTCGGCAACAATCAGGTGAAACGAGTGCCCTTAATGGACCCGCTCAGAGGTACAGCCTCGCTGACGAGCGACCTCCTCGATCAGGTCGAAACTGTCGACGCATTGCTGGCGAAGCTCAAGGCTTGATGAACAACCTCCCTCGCGATTGATGCTATGAAATTGCCATTTCTCCCCAACCATGACGACCCGAGTTTCTTCGATTTTTTGACCCAGCACCATCCCGCACTGACGCCGACCGGTCGCAGTGGATTCCAACAGGCGCAGGCCATGGCCGATCCGATGCGCGGGGCCGGAGCGATGAGTATTCCCCAGGCCACCACAGTGCTGGCGATCAAGTATCAACAGGGAGTGGTGATTGCCGGAGATCGTCGAGCGACGGAAGGGTTTCAAATCGCCGAGCGCCGGATCGAGAAAGTCTTCAAGATCGACGAGTATTCCGCGATGGCGATCGCCGGCGCGGCCGGTCCCTGTATCGAAATGGCCAAGCTGTTCCAAGTCGAGCTGGAGCATTACGAAAAGTTAGAGGGTGTGCAATTGTCTTGTGAAGGGAAGGCCAACAAGCTCGGACAGATGGTCAAAGCCAACCTGCCGATGGTGTTTCAGGGGCTGGTCGTCATGCCCCTCTATGTCGGCTATGATCTGAAGCGTGCTGAAGGCCGCATTTTCAAGTACGATCTCGCCGGCGGTCGGTACGAAGAGTCAGATTACCATGCCATCGGCTCGGGCGGGAAGGATGCGCGTAATACGATGCGGGAGCATTTCCTCAAAGGCCTCGCTGAATCGGACGCGCTCAAGTTGGCCTTCCTGGCTCTCTACAATGCGGCAGACGATGACGTCGGGACCGGGGGGCCGGATCTCGTGCGGGGCATTTACCCCACCGCGAAGGTCGTCAACGCGAGCGGTATTACCGATGTCTCTGACCAACAGATCCGCGGCATCTATGATGGGTTGATTGCCACTCGCCGCTCCAAGGAGAACTAAGCATGCCGATGCCCTATTACGTCTCGCCTGAGCAGATGATGCAGGACAAGGCGGAGTATGCCAAGAAGGGCATCGCCAAAGGCCGCTCCATCATCGCCCTCGAATATGTGAACGGGATACTACTCGTCGCGGAAAACCCCAGCGCCTCGCTGTATAAAGTCTCCGAGATCTACGACACGATCGCCTTCGCGGGGGCCGGCAAGTACAGCGAGTTTGAAAACCTCAGAAAGGCCGGCATCAGGCACGCGGATCTCAAAGGATTCATGTACAGCCGGGAAGATGTGACGGCCCGATCGCTGGCGAACGGCTACTCTCAAAGCCTCGGTACCATTTTCAGCCAGGAAATGAAGCCGTTGGAGGTGGAAATCCTGGTGGTGCAGGTCGGACATAACGGCCAGCCCAACGAGATGTATCGTATTTCATTTGACGGCAGCATCATCGACGAACGTACCTTTGCGGTCATCGGAGGCAAGTCCGAGGCCGTGCAGGCGCTGCTCAAGGAGAAAGGGTTGACGCAGCCCCCGGAACTCAAAACCGCGCTCACTCTTTGTCTCACCGCACTTGAACAGATCGGGAATCAGAAGCTCTCGCTGGAGAGCCTGGAGGTGGCGATCTTAGATCGCGCCCGCGACGGCAGAAAGTTCCGTCGTCTCTCTCCGGTCGACACGAAACAACTCCTCGCAACCTAGCTGGATGCTGAAAAGTCGTGCTTCTCACCCGCCCGACCCCGGCGGCCACACAAACTCTTGGACCCCTGGGTTTGGCAGTGTGTGCGGACGCATTTGTCCGAGGTCTCCTCGCCCGCGCGTATCCTGACGACATGGGGAAACAAAAGTGTCTTCACTTTGCCACGTCCTGGAAGCCTCTGTGTACCTGCGCCATCATTCACCCATCACCCAGCCTATTGCGTCCGCTTTTGCATCCCTCCTACAATACAGGTCCCTGCGAGGCACAATGTCCTTCACGCTTCGTCCATTCCGCCGCTTCCCTGTGCAGTGCTCCGTCACGTACAACGCGGGCCTATTCCAAGGACATGGCACGGTGTGGAATCTCTCATGCACTGGCTGGCGAATCTCAGGAGACCTGCCGATGCGACCGGGGGAAAACCTTTCGCTCACGGTCACGCTCCCGAACGAACAACGGATCGAGATTCCTGAAGCGGTGGTTCGGTGGTCGAGAGGGCAGGATTTTGCCGTGGAGAATCTTGCAATCAAGCCGTACACTCGCGCCCGGCTCCAGCACTATGTGAAGCGATTGGTGTCTGGAGTGCTCTTCGAGTAACAAGGCGGCTTAGTCAGCGGATTGGGTAAGAAGGAGTTCGGGGCTTGAGCAAGACGTATCAAGAATGAAGGAGTGGAACCCAGTGAAAAACAGCATGACGGCATTCGGAGTCGGCCTCTGTCTTGCGCTGTCGGCACCAGTCATCCCGACCATGGCAGCGGAGGTGAAGTTACATATTCCTCCGGTGTTTCAGGAACGCCCGAGTTGGTGTTGGGCAGCCGTTGGAGAGATGGTCTTCAAATACTATGACGTGCCCGCTGCCCATCGGGGAGACTATCAGTGTGGGATCGTGCAGACGAGAGCGCTGTGCGCGGGGACACCGACCTGTTCCGAATGCGATCTTCCCGAAGGTGATGAAGCTGCCGTGACGAACATGCTTCAACAGTATCCGTTACTGACGGTTCGGGGTGGAGCGGCGGGAGATATCGCGCTGACAGTCCAATCGAAGGCCGGCAGTCTTTCTGAGGCAGACGTGAAACAAGAGCTCAATGAGGGCCGCCCTATTATTGCTGGAGTGTCTCCGTCTGGGTTCAAGATAGATGGCATCGCTCAACATATGGCCCTCATCGTGGGCTATGACGATCGCTCCGGCAAGCTGATGCTGACCGTGAACGATCCGTTCCCCTTCGAAGCCGACCGGTTCCTCTGGATAGGAAACCCCTATCAACCAAATATGGATATGTCAGGAGAAAATAACGGCCAATATGAGGTCAGCTTCGAACGATTCCTCGCAAAGATAAAGTGGAAACAGACGTTGTACCGAATTACCTGCACCGGGAAGGGTTGTCCATCTGACAACGTTCTTGTAGCAGATGGCATCGCTGGAAAAGATGATCGTGCAGTGATTCACGCCGTTCTCGCTGCATCCCCCGGAGACTTTAAAACGTTACGTACAGGACATAAAGCGGTTGATCATACCGGGACAACATGGCGACCCAACGTTTCCTTTGCCGGTGCCAAGCAATGCCTGGTGAGAGACAGGGACGATGCTGATGGAGCACGATGGAGTTGTACGTTCAAGTTTTCAGACAGGTCGGAAGCCGACGAAGCGGTGAAGGAGCTCGTGACACGGTTGCGCAACAGCCTGCCTGATGGTTGGACCGGAGCGGATCTTGATGTGGAATCTGACACAGAGTTGTCCACCAAGACAGACAAATTCATGGCCAATAAACCAGGAACGAATTCGGCGATCAGGGTGTACTTCATTGACGTGAAGAAAAGCGGGCGGGTCACCATGTATCTTTCCATCAATAATAAGTAACCTTCCAGCTCAGGCAATAG
>JBBRRK010000163.1:0-9170 GCA_038200765.1 Nitrospirales bacterium | reverse complement strand
TGGCCAAACTCATGGTCCGGTCTGGCGTCGGCGATCTTGAGGTCGCCATTACGTCAGGCTCCCAAATGGTGTTGAACGATCTCCACATGGGATTCAAGCTTGAGCGGCTGTACGATGGCTGTCGCTATCTGGCGGAAGCGGGATTCAGGGGGAAGGTCATCCTCAATTACTCGCTGAACAGCCCAAAAGAAACCGAAGAGTCTCTGCTCCAAAGCGTGGAATCCTATAAAAAGGTTGCCTCAATCCTGGGTGAAGAGCGAGTCTTCCCCCTGATGTTCTTTTTGGGTATTCAGCCGAACACAGATCTCGAAGAACGGCTGTTAGAGGAGGGGTATCTCTCGGCTGGCTATAACCCTCTGATGCTGACTCCGACGAGTATCAGAAAACTTCTCTATAACCCGGCCCCGCTGAACTCGTTCATTGCCAAGGCCTGTCTCCGGGCCTGGGAACGGAAAGAGGGGAGCAGGGATCCACGGAAGTGGACGGGATCTCTCTCTCAAGCCCCAAAAGAATCAGGTCCCTATGCCGATAAAAGTTTGATCCGAGGGATCGAAGGAAACTCCGGACGCGATACCCTCTTGTCTCTGGAAGAGATCCTCCGCTCGCGACAATCCATTCGTTCCGCAAAGGAGCTGACAGAAAAATCCGTCACCACCCCGACATCCTAGGATTGTCCCACCAGCCTCCGTCGACGCCTTGCAATCGAATTCAGACCGGTGCTAGCATATGCGTTCTTTGAGGGGTGGAATACGTCAACCGTTTAGAAATTTTGAGAATTACTCTTGTTCGCCCTGGCCAGGAGGGCATCTTGAGGAGACATCTCGATGTATAAAACGATCTATGTCCCGGTCGATAACTCCGACCATTCCAATACTGCGGTCGATGTCGGAGTCCACTTCGCCAAAGCCTTCGGCTCCAAAATCGTAGGGAGCCACGTCTATGCGGCCAAAATGCATGATAAGCGCTTCAAGCAGATGGAAGCGGGTCTGCCAGAAGAGTATCACGATGAAAAAGAACTCGATCGGCAGCGCCAAATCCACGATTCACTGATTACCCGTGGTCTCCAGATCATTACCGACTCCTACCTTGACTACGTCGATAAGAAATGCTCAGAAAACAACCTCCCGATCGAGCGCCGCTC
This sequence comes from Nitrospirales bacterium, assembly GCA_038200765.1. GTDB lineage: Bacteria > Nitrospirota > Nitrospiria > Nitrospirales > Nitrospiraceae > Palsa-1315. The sequence goes on along the minus strand of JBBRRK010000163.1, from coordinate 8,029 downwards.
GCTCGAAGGCCGGAATTGGAAAGTGCTGGCCGAGGACATCAATACCAATGCCTATGACCTGGTGATCATGGGGGCCTTGGGTGTCGGCGCCGTGAAGGATAGCGTCATCGGCAGCAACACCGAGCGTGTGCTGCGTCGCGTGCGGAATTCGGACATGTTGATTATCAAGCAAATCCAGCCCATGACCGGCGGGAGAATTGTGGTGGCAGTAGACGGCAGCCCCTATTCCTTCGGCGGGCTCATGACAGGTCTCGCGCTGGGCAAGGCCTTCAACATGCCGGTCGAGGCTATTTCGGCCTTCGATCCCTATTTCCACTATGCCGCTTTTCACAGTATCTCGGGTGTTCTCAATGAGGAAGCCGGCAAGGTGTTTCGGTTTAAGGAGCAGGAAAAGCTACACGAGGAGATCATCGACAGCGGCCTCGCGAAGATCTACCAGTCGCACCTCGATATCTGCCGTGAGATTGCTCAGGCTGAGCAAACCGACGTCAAGACCACCCTCCTGGACGGCAAGGCCTTCGAAAAGATCATTCAATATGTGCGTAAGGATATCCCGGCATTGCTGATCGTTGGACGGATCGGCGTGCACAGCGACGAAGATATGGATATCGGCAGCAACACGGAAAATCTGTTGCGGTCCGCGCCCTGCAATATCCTGGTATCGAACCGCAAATACGTGCCGCCGATCGACACGCTGGCTGAATATACGATCGCCTGGACCGAAGAAGCCCTCCGCCGGATGGAAAAGATCCCTGTATTTGCCAGAGGTGTCGCCAAGACCGCGATTCACCGCTACGCCATCGAAAAAGGTCATACCATCATCAGTAACACGGTGGTCGATACGGCCATCGGGCACATCTTGCCCAAGGGAGCGATGGATGCCATGCACGCGCTGGGTGGCAGCCTGAATGCCGCCGGCATCGACCGAGAAAAGATGCAGGCTGACGAATCTGTGATGAAGGATCTCATGGGCTCGACGCTCAGCGGCATGATGACCGAGATCGTGGAAGAGAAGCCAAAAGTGAGTGCAAATACTCAAGCGTATTTGGATCGAATGACTCAGGATTACTTCGTCTGCGACGGCTGCGGCTACATCGGCAAGGGCGAGACGCCCGTGAAGTGCCCTGTCTGCGCCGCCGGAGGCGAGCGCTTCAAACTGGTTGACAAGCAGCTTTTTGAAGCGGCTGCGCACGCGGAAGGGGTCCTGGAAACTGATCTGGCTTATGATGACGTCCCCATGCAATGGACGAAGGATGCTAAAGAGGGAATCCGCGCAGTCCCAGCCGGCTTCCAACGTCGGCGCGCCAAGGCTAAAATCGAGAAGACCGCTCGCAAACTCGGCATGACCACCATAACGCTGGAATATGCCGCGCCCATGATTCAGGAAGCAGCCTCAGAAGACTACACCCCTATCTTCGCGAATAAGGGAACCGGCGCCTCCACCGAAGCACAGGCGACCGTCGCCGTTTCGACGAACAGTCCCAATGGCGCGACCGCCTCAAACGAGAACGGCCACGTGGCGGAACCTGCCCCTGCCGCCCCCTACACCTGGATGCCGGAAGCGCAATCACGGCTTGAGCGGGCTCCTGAAGGGTTCATGCGCGACTGTACCCGTGCTCTCATCGAAAAACATGCCGATAAGCTCGGCGTCACGCTCGTCACAGCCGAGGTGGCGCATGAAGGTATCGAACAGGCCAAGGACTACATGGCGGAAGCCATGAAGACCGGCAACATAAAGGACATGATCGCCAACCTGACCGGCAACACGAAATCCTAGGAGCTTTCCCGATATCGTCTTCGTGACGAGACGAAAAATGCGCAGGTCCGGAAAACCTGAGGTGTATTGTCTGGGTTAAATCAAGGATTGTTTCTGGCCGAGCATGACACAGATGGTTGCGGGTCGTGCCCGCAATAGAACGATCAATGCCGGACAAGCTCCTGAGTTTTCCGATGGCAACTGTTCAATTCTCAATGTTCGATGATAGGCCTGTCCTGACACGCACACGTTCCATTCACAATTCATAATTCATCAGTTTCGAATTATTATGGGTAAATCACTTCCAATTTTCAATGCGCCGTCTCCGGCGGGCACATTTGGCAATATCCAGCAACAGGTCTCACAGTTCTTTAGTCCACCTTCCACGGCTCCTGCGCCGCACGATGGCCGAACGGTCGATGATTTCAAGCCCTATCTCATCGCCCTGAACCTCACGAAGCGCTGCAATCTCAAGTGCGACCATTGTTACCTCGACGCGACGACGAAATCCGCCGGCGGAGACGATGAACTCTCAACCGAAGAGTGTTACACGCTCATTGATCAGATTGCCCAGGTCAACAAGGGCTGTCTCCTTGTGATCACGGGCGGTGAACCACTGGTCCGTCCAGATATTCTCGACATCGCCCGCCACGCGGTGAAACTCGGCTTCATGGTGGTGTTCGGGACCAACGGCATGTTGATCGATGACCGGATGGCGAAGGACCTGGTCGCGATCGGCGTGATGGGCATGGGCATCAGTATCGATTCGCTCGAACCCCGGAAACACAATCGCTTCCGTGGCGTGCCCGGCGCGTGGGAAGGCGCACTCGCTGGTATCGAGGCCTGCAAGCGGAACGGGTTGGCCTTCCAAGTGCACTTCAGCGCGCAGCCCATGAATTACCAGGAGCTGCCTTCGGTGATCGATTGGGCGCACCAACTTGGCGCCAAAGTGCTCAATGTATTTTTCATGGTCTGTACCGGTCGCGGCGAAGAACTGACCGATATCACCCCGACTCAATACGAAGAGGTGCTCGGCTATCTGGTCAATTGTCAGGATAATTACAAGGGCATGCTCGTGAGGGCCCGTTGTGCGCCGCATTTCAAACGGCTCGCGTACGAGAAAGATCCGAATTCCCCAATTACCAAGGCGACGGGCTATATGGGGGGCGGCTGCCTTGCCGGCACCAACTACGCACGCGTGACCCCGAACGGTGAGTTGACCCCGTGCCCCTATATGCCGTTGTCTGCCGGGAATATCCGCGAGACCAGCTTCGTTGATCTGTGGGAAAAGTCCGATGTCTTCAACTCCTTCCGTTATCCGCACCTAAAAGGTAAATGCGGCGATTGCGAATACACCGATATCTGCGGCGGCTGCCGCGCACGCCCCTACGTCGATCACGGAGACTGGCTGGACGAAGATCAATGGTGTCTCTACACTCCAAAAGGCGGTGAGAAGATCAAAGTCGCGTTCAATACGCCGGAAGAAAACGCCGTGGCGTGGGATGAGGATTCAGAGACGCGACTCAACCGAATTCCCTACTTCTTGCGGGCCATGGTAAAAAAGGGCGTTGAAAAGCACGCACGCGAACAGAGCATCCCTCTCATTACCATTGAGCTGATGGAAGAACTCCGCAAGAAACGCTTCGGCAACGATGCCCCAGTCTTCAATTTCGACGTAAAAGATAAGGGCTGAGGAGTTCGGAGATCGGCACCCCTCTACGGACCGCACACGCTCTGCCCTTTCGCTCCCACACCGACCTATGGATGCGCTTCAAAGCCTCGTCACCGACTTCAACACGCTGATCCCGATCCTCAACCACTGGGTGCACTTGTCAGCGGCGGTCATTTGGGTCGGCGGAGTCGCATTCCTCATCATAGCCGTAACTCCTGGACTGAAGAAGGCAGTGGCCAAGGAGCAGATCAAGCCGATTACCGATGCGTTCTATCAGCATTACAAGAAAGTCGCGGGGATTCTGCTCGTGGTCCTGCTGTTTACCGGTGGCATCAATTTCCACTACGTTAATCAGCTCATTACTCTGCAAACCGGCAGCGGGATCCAGCACCATGCGAAATATCTGACCGTGTTCTTTGTGAAGCTGTTTCTCGTCCTCTGTCTTCTCACGCTCTTCCTCTATACGGTGCTCTTCAAATCCGATGATGCAGAAGAAGGCGACGAAACGTCCTACGAAGCGATCCCTTTCCAGCAAGCCGCACTCTGGATCGGCCTCCTCATCCTCCTCTGCGCCGCCGCAATGAAACATCTCCACACATAGATCGCACTCCATCTCTGGCTCTCAGTCGCGTTCATCTGCTTGTTTGCCCTATGCCTGTATCCCCTAGGATACGGAGCGTACTGAATCAAATATGCCACTGCCGATAGGCCTCGTCTTCCCATTCACTTGCCAAACCACATGTACTCAACGACTTACAACGTTGGATCAAAAATATTTTGAACTGAGCTAAGTCTGGCACAGGGGTTGCTGAATGGCTGGGTAGTCCTCTTATCACCCGACATCGGGAGTTAGAGGGCAATTATGACATGCGGGAAGTTTCTTGGCGAAGCGACGTGCCGGTGGATCCCCAGTCAAGAGGTGCATGCCTCTCACGCAGAGGGACTACCTCTGGATTATGCCCATCCTGAGCCCTCCCACCGCCACACGCTTCCGCCATCGGGGCCGCGTCCTGTCTCCTCTCTCAGCAGCGGCGCGGCCCTTCAACTGGCCAGACAATAAACATATCCCCTCATGCCAGTCTCACTAAAAATGGGGCAGCCAGGCCGGCTGAGGGAGGGAGTCACTTAGGCTATTCTTGCCTCACAACCAGTCATCGAGCGATGGCATTCACGCGAATAGTTCTTCCTGGATTAGGATGTCCTCCCTACGATCTCCAGAATTTCCCTGCTACAATCGCCTGCCTCCGAGCCTATCCGGCATAGACTGTTGGACTGGGTGAACGATCCCCGACCATCTGCGTCATGCTCGGCCAGAGATAATCCTGATTGTATTTGTATTCCAGCGAAGACATCTTCGTCAGCCCGACCGTCCATCTATATGATTTTTCCTCTATGCTTGGCGTCAGATCAGCCTCGCGGCTCAGCCTAGCCTGAGCCAACTGGAGAGGCAATCGGATCGGCAGGACGCGTGCGACCAAGCGGACCTCCCGATTGCAATTGAGCCTTGCGCTACAGTAGCGTGGCCCGAACATAGTGGTGAGGACGATTCGTCCATGGTGACTGAGTTTGTCGTGACGGCTGGGGAGCAGCCCAAACGGCTGGATATCTTTCTGGTCAATCGTGAGCCAAAACTGTCTCGGTCGGCCTTGCAACGGTTGATTGGGCAAGGGCGTGTGCGAATCAACGGGCAGCTCGTCAAGCCCAGTCAAAAGATCAAGCCTGGCGACATGATCGCTTTTGATATTCCAAAGGCGGAACCGTTGGAACTGAAAGGCGAGTCGATCCCGCTTGAAATTCTCTATGAGGACGACGTGTTGCTGCTCTTAAACAAGCCGGCCGGCTTGGTGGTCCACCCTGCGCCGGGTCATTGGGCCGGCACGCTGGTCAACGCGCTCCTCTATCATTTTCAGAACTCCGGCGGCACGATGTCGACGATAGGGGGGAAGGAACGGCCAGGGCTGGTTCATCGGCTGGACAAGGATACCTCCGGCGTGATGGTGATCGCCAAGACCGACGAGGCCCATCGTGCTCTTTCGGCGCAATTCAAACATCACACGATCACGCGGGTGTATGAAGCACTGATTTCAGGCGTGCCGAAAAAAGGACATGGATTGATTGAGCTGGCGATTGGCCGCGACAGGAAAGAACGGAAAAAGTTCTCTGCCCACACGGCGCGCCCCAAGGAATCCGTGACGGAATATAAGGTTGACCATCGCTTCGGGAAACTGGCCGCCCATGTGCTGTTGTATCCACGCACAGGCCGGACCCACCAGCTCCGCGTCCATCTGGCATCCCTGGATCATCCCATTCTAGGAGATCAGACCTATGGCGGGAAGAAGGTCTGCACGGTAGAGAATGTCGAGATCCCTCGCGTGATGTTGCATGCGAGGACCCTGGGCTTCCGTCACCCCTCCACCGGTGAGTTTCAGGAGTATACCAAGCCCTTCCCGTCCGATATGGAGCAGGTCGTTCAGGCCCTCGACGGTCTCACGCCTCCTCACAGTGCCAGAAAATCTTGACAGGGACGTCAGCGTGGCGTAAACCATGCCGCCTCGAAGGATGAGTTCATGCAGACTGCCGATGTGCTGGACACAATGGGTGGATTGGTTGCGCAGCTAAAGATTTATGCGGCAAAATTGCCGCCGATCGTGCATTTGTCGGCGGTACCGACCGGCGTGAAGCCCAAATTTGAGGCCGTTGAGGAGTATGAGGAGATCGTCTCACGGTATAGGAGCCAGAGCGCCGGGACTCCCTATAGGGGTCTGAACGAATTATTTGTTGAATCGCTGGAAGCCTTCGAGGTTGGTCGATTACTCGGCTCCGTCCATCCGCTCCTCTCAGTGCTCGATCATCTGGAACGGATGCAGCGAGATCAAGAAATCGAAGTCGGGCGGATCGACCAGGGGCGCACTGGCGAGTATCGATCCGCGCTGAATAAAATTCTCCCCGGCAACACACCGGAACTGGACGGCGCAGGGCGGGGAATGTGAAGTCGAAGTCTTGAGTTCTGAGTGTTGAGTTTCCGTGCTAACTCAGAACCCATAACTCAAAACTTTTCACTTTGCTACGCGGTCAATGCCCCATCTTTGGACCGGCGGCGTTGTCTCCCTGCGAGACAAGCGTGAAGCGAACGGTTGACCCACAGTGAGGGCACTTGGCTCGAACGGTTGCTTCATCAAGAAGTTCGTACTGTTCCTCGGTGAGCCACATGAGTTGAGAGCACTTGGGGCAGCTACGGACTTGCGTTGACATGATGTTCCTCGTACACTCCGCATGATCTTTGTTGCTGTTACTGGGAGATAATCTAGTACAAGATGCCCCCAACCCTCAAGCCCGCCATTACCTTCGCTGAAAAGAAGGACCTCGACCCAGCCAAACTCGTCCGCCTCTTCCAGCAAGCGCCTTGGGCAAAAGGACGAGCCCGTGAGGATGCACGCGAGATGTTGCGCCACACCGATGTGGCCGTCACAGCCTGGGACGGTGACCTGCTGATCGGATTTGGCCGGGTATTAACAGACTATGTCTACCGGGCAAGCATCTGGGACGTGATCGTCGATAAGGCCTATCAGGGGCAGGGCGTCGGCGCAGATATTGTCCAGCGCATCCTGAACCACCCCCGCCTCAAAAAAGTTGAATTATTTTGGCTGTGCACACGCCGACCTGGTTTTTACGAAAAACTTGGGTTCAGCTCCAAAGACCAGACCGGCATGGTCTGGTCACGTGCCAACCAATCTCGCCTCGAATAATCCAATCGTTCACCGTTTTCTCTCTACGAAGAAGCAATCGGACGTCCTGGCTAGCCTGCTCAACATCTGATCCTAGGGCTCACTGAGCGACAGGTTTTCATTTGAAGTCCTGCCATGAACAGGATGCCCACTCTCTGTTACGGATGATCTCTACGACGGTGTTGGCGATGGTGCGGGTGTATCAAAACAATCTGCATGCCGCATCGAGCAGACACTCGATGCGGCATGCAGATCACCGAAGTTAGAAGGTGTAGCGAACGCCGACTAAGAGACTGATCGAAGAGGCATCGACCGAGCCGGCATCTTGATTATTGATTTCAAGTCCGCCGCGGTTCCGTTTCCATGCCGCTTCCGTATTGAGCATAAGATTGTGTGTCAGCGGAAAATCTAACCCTCCCGCCAATCGATAGGCAAAGGTATTCGACGGGCTGATCGTCCTGAGTCCGCGGTTCTCAGCATCATCCGCCTCGCTGAAGGAATTCACATTCAGGCCGATGCTCGTCGAAAGATAGGGCGTGACACCAGAAAAATGCCCTGGGCGAAATTCTATCGTCGGCAATAGTGAAACAGTATTCAGCGTTCCAAAGTCGAAGCTCGGGTTGCGACTGTCAATCGATCGGCGCTCCCACTCCATCATGAAACCGAGGCGCATCCACTTATTAATCCCGTACATGGCCTGAAGATTGATCGGTGTTGGACCGATGCTGGTCTTCCTATCATCCGCCCAGCTTTGCGTCGGGATATTGAAGCCGGTCCGAGCTCCGAGGGTCCATTTACCTTCATTGGCTTGGCCCTCATGCACCCATTCGGCCTGGGCGGGACCGACCGACGACCACCCTAGAGCCCCGACCAAGG
>JBBRRK010000162.1:0-9383 GCA_038200765.1 Nitrospirales bacterium | reverse complement strand
CATCTTCACCACCACGGGATTGATGGCCCGCGATCTCGGCGACCCGATGCTGATCCTTTTGTTGTGGTTCGTTGGCGCGCTTTTTGCGCTCGGCGGCGCGATGGTCTATGGAGAATTGGGGGCCGCCCTGCCTCATGCGGGAGGGGATTACGTCTACCTGCGAGAGGCGTACGGCCCGCTGGTGGCCTTCCTCAATGGATGGACCTCCTTCACGATCGGCTTTGGCGCAGCAGTCGCGGCCTCAGCCATCAGTTTTTCGTCCTATGCGTTGCGCGTTATCCCAATCGAAGATGAGCAGGGATGGCTGGCAAAGGGTCTCTCGCTCTCTCTGCTGTGGATCGTAACCTTCATGCATTGTCGAGGGGTGGGAGCAGGCGGCCGCATGCAATTGCTCTTGACGACCACAAAAGTTGTCGCCATTGGGGGATTGATTCTCGGCGGGCTGGCAGCAGTGGTCGGCCACGCAGACCATCTCTTCACCAGGTCGACTGTGCAACAGCCGACGCTCGGAGCCTCCGCCATCGCCCTCGTGATTGTGACCTACTGCTACCTCGGCTGGAACGTGGCAGGGTACATTGCCGGCGACATCGCCGATCCCAGGCGGACTCTGCCGAAGATCATGATCGGGGGCACTGCGTTCGTTGCTGCGATCTATCTGTTGCTGAACGTCGTCTATCTGTCGGCGCTCTCGATCACAGAGCTGGCCAGCGAACCGATCGTACCAGTCGCGGAGAAGGCAGCCGCAGCCTTGTGGGGGCCACAGAGCGGGCGACTCGTTGCGGCCATTCTTTGTCTGTCCATCGCAGGAGCAGTCAGCGCCATGACCTGGGCGGGGCCTCGCGTCTATTGGGCCATGGCACGTGACGGCATGATCAGTCCCTGGCTTGCCCGGCTCCACCCCAGCACCGCGGTGCCGGCCCGCGCCATCGTCTTTCAAAGCCTCTGGGCGTCGCTGCTCATTCTAAGCGGAACTTTCGAACAACTCCTCGTCTACAGCGGTCTCGTGCTCTCGCTGTTCATGGCCTTGACCCTCTCCACGATCTTTCGTCTTCGTCGCACAAGCGTCGCGGACCTCCATCAATACCGCGCTCCACTCTATCCCTTTTTGCCCGCAGTCCTCGTGGTTGGAGCCTTCACCGTGGTCCTCTACAGTCTCGTCCAACGGCCTACAGAATCGCTGTACGGCGCGGCGACCGTCCTGAGCGGAATTCCGCTCTATTACTTCTGGCGCAAACGTCAAGACTTTCATCCACACAAACCCTGAGTAGGCTCGTCAAAATGTTCTCCACTAGGCGTAGTGAGCAAAATACCGACTCGTACGTTTGTCCTACGGCGAGGCATTGCAATGAATGACGCGACAAGGAAGGTGGAGAGCATTTTCACGAGCCGAGTAAGCTGAGGAGAAACTATGTAGGCGGGTCAGAACGTCGATGGCCCGCATGTATGCACAACAGGAGAACGCTCCTGCAGGATACTCGAAAAGGCTGTCCAGCAAGGCCGTAACGAGTGAAGGGGGCATCGAGAGTCTGAACGAAGCGAGAACGCCGCTGACGGACTGTTTCAGGGTCCTGCTAGACGATGCCGAGACCCATGAGAATCTCTTCGTCGATTCCTCTCACTTCTTTTCGCGCTCGACAAGGGTGGCGAAACGGTCGACAATTTTGATTGGGAAATCCATTGACCTATTATAGAATTAGATTCATAGTGCTCGGACATCCGTAAGCTCGTCTACTTCCAAGACTTTTCACGCGCCGCGGAGATTGACTCGGCCCAAACAATCAACAAGAGAGATACCTCTGCCATGTCCAATTCGCAAGTGACGCGCACCATGCATTTGATCTGGCATTTGGTTAAACGCGATTTTCAGCTGCGTTACGCCGGTTCGGTTTTAGGGTTTTTCTGGTCTCTTGCCGTTCCTCTTTCACAGCTTCTGATGCTCGTCTTCGTGTTCAGTAGGGTGATCCCCCTCAACATCGCCAATTTTCCCGTCTTTGTCTTTACCGGCCTTCTTCCGTGGAGTTGGTTCAGCAGTTCGCTCATAGCCTCCGGCGGGACCTTCACCACAGCGCGAGATTTGCTGTATCACCCGAATGTTCACCCGGCGATCCTCGTGCTGGTCACGGTGCTTGCCCATTTGATGACGCTGCTCTTAAGTCTTCCTGTCTTGTTCTGGATGCTGTATTGGTACGACCTTGATTTTCCTTGGCTCTTCCTGCCGGCATTTCCCCTGCTGATTCTGGTGCAAGCGCCCTTGACGGCGGGGCTCAGCTTCATGATCGCCACGGCCAACGTATTTTATCGCGATGTCTCTCAACTCATCGGAATTGTCGTCACGCTCCTATTTTTCCTCACCCCGATCTGGTACGCCGTACCGCCAACGAGCGACTATACTTACCTATTTGAGATCAACCCCATGTCGTTGATCATCCAAAACTACCGTCTCGTACTACTGGATGGACGTTGGCTCGACTGGCCGAGCCTTATGATGGCGAGTGGCATGAGCGTGGGAATGTTAGCGGTCGGCTATTTCTTTCATCGCCACTTCCAATCGGACGTGATAGATGCGATCTAAGGAGCTCTCCAATTCCCTGCGCCGCTTGAAGACTATTCGACGGAGTTTGGTCCCGAGTGTCTGTATGTCCTAAGGACTTGATATGCCGCGAGTGCTGAGGGTTCTCCAAGTCTCAAAGCGGTTTTTCCTGCAGGATCATCGTCAACGTACGCTGCGGGGTGCGTTGACACGCTTGTTGATCGGCCGCTTTTCCAGATCCACTTCGTTATGGGCCCTCCGCGATGTGAGTTTCGAAGTGGAGCACGGAAAAACTTTCGGCATCATCGGCCATAACGGGGCGGGCAAGAGCACACTGCTACGACTGCTGTGTGGGCTAAGCCGGCCTACAAACGGTCGCATCGAGGTTGACGGACGAATCAGCGGGATTCTCGAACTTGGCGGCGGCTTTAACCCGAATCTGACCGGGCGCCAGAATGTCATGACGGCGGGCATCCTCAATGGTTTAACCCCGTCCGAAGTCAAAGCACGCGAACAAAAAATCATCAGCTTCGCCGAACTCGAACGGTTCATCGATCTGCCGACTCGCACCTATTCCACCGGCATGTACTTGCGCTTGGCCTTCGCAGCCGCAATGGAGTTCGAGCCGGCCGTCCTCGTTTTGGACGAGGTGCTGGCCGTCGGAGACGAGCGCTTTCAGAAGAAATGCATGGATCGGATCGCGAAGCTGAAGCAGTCGGGCACCACCTTGATCGTGACATCGCATAGTCCCGAACAAATTCTGAGTCTCTGCGATGAGGTGTTAGTCCTTGAGGAAGGACGGGTTGTCATGCAAGGCGACCCTCAAAGCGCCCTTGCGTCCTATCATGACCTGCTCCGCCAACGAACCGAAACCCGCGCGGCCAGTCTAGAGGGAAAAACTGACCTAAGCCCCTTGGCGACGGAGAAAGGAGTCCGGCAAGGAACCCTTGAAGCCTCGATCACCGCCGTCCATTTTTATGACCACGAGGACCAGCCACTGGAAAAGCTTGAGAGCGGGCAAGGCCTCCGCCTGACATTGACGTACCGGATCACGCCATCAATCAACGATCTCGCACTCCTGGTCGGAATCTATAACGAAACGCATGTGAAGTGCTTTGAAGTTTCCATATCCTCAATGGCCTCGACGTTCGGCGCGTTGTCTCCTGAGGGCACAATCACCTGTACGATCAAATCCCTGCCGCTTCTGGCGGGACAGTATTTCATGAATGTTGGGCTCTATCCGACGGATTGGAGCTTCATTTACGACTATCACTGGCAGATGCATCCGTTTCATATTTACAGGCCGGAGCGGGAGCGCGCCCAGTTATCCGGCGTCGTCGCCATTGAGGCGACATGGTCCTCACTCAAGTGAGACGCGCGCTAAGTGAAATCGCCACGACCCTCACCTTGACCAAGCCCGCCTCCACACAGAGCCGCAGGACCAGGTTCCCGGTCGGCTAGCGGACCAACACCCGTTCCGATGTGACGCTCAGGAGATGGCCACCGAGGAGAGCCAGAAATAGTTTCTCGGCGGAATCGACGGGCGGCCCACCTCGGAATAGAGGGGAGCGCAGAGCTGCCGAAGCCGTGCCATGTCGATCAACGGCCTGATCTTCCGGATCGGATGATCGGCGGTCACAAGCTGCTCCAAATTGATATGGGAAAACATCGACGGCCGCGGATCGGATATGACTATCATCGGGGTGGCTCTCCTGATGGGATCTCTTATCATAAACGAAGCGGAAGCAGGGACAGGTTAGTCAACAGATTTTTAGCTATGGTTGGATCAGCATTTTCAATGTCAGGGGTGATTGTTGGGCGGAAATTTCCAAGAGACTGCGGATGTGGGCATCGGGTGAGCACGACGATTGAATCAAAACACATATTCACCCAGGTACGCCTGAAGATATTTTGCCTCTACTCCGTGATGGATTCAGCCAGGCCACGATGGAAGATCTCCAAACACCCTATGGATATAAGGGGCCAATTCTCTGGTTCTCCCCGGTCTGACTTGAATGTGTTTGCGGTGGTGATATCCCTTCATGGCATTGCAGAGTAACTTCTCCACCCATCGCTCTTGATCGTGCGTCCCAATGTAATGGTGGTCGCCACAACCGTGCCTGCCGACGCGCTTCACGTCCGTTTTCAAAAACGATCTAGCACTGGGTTGCCTGCAGAAACGGTGATGCTACAACAGATGGATGGGCCTTTTGATACAGACGACACACCTCTCTGTGGAGTTCATGTCTTGAAAACAAATCCAGGGCGCTCCGTGATAAGGCGTTGCGATCCACGAAAAATAGAGCAGTCTCCGGAAAGGCGATTATCTAACAGCGAAGGACGGACGTATCACGGCAGGGGTTGGCTGATTACCACAGACTATTGATCTCAGAGCTTCGTAGGTGTGATCATGTCACCAGTGAACAAGACTCAACTCGACGAGTATCTCACGGCGCTGGACAGCATACAGGGATGGTTCTACCCAGAGGACGTGAAGCTGTTCCAAGTCCTTAATGAGCAACAGAGACAGGACGGTGTTTCTGGTGATCTGTTGGAAATTGGTGTCTACCATGGGAAAAGTTCCATTCTCATGGGCTATTTTCCACGGGAGGACGAACACCTTGTGATCTGTGACGTGTTTGAACAGTCTGCGAGGACCGTTGCCAACCAAGCCGAGGCTCGATATTGGTATTCCAACCTGAGTTGCGAGCTATTCGAGAACAATTACCTCCGTTTTCACGACCGGCTGCCTGTGATCGTGAAATGTCCTTCGGCCCATCTTGTGAAGGTGGGCAAGCTGTCACGGACCTTTCGCTTCATTCACATCGACGGTAGTCACCTGTATGACATTGTGAAGCGGGATATTCGCACTGCCAAGGCCCTGCTACGGGACAACGGGATTGTGTCGATTGATGACTACCGGTCCATACACACACCGGGCGTAGCGGCGGCGGCTTGGGAGGAGATTGCCCGTGGGGAGCTTATCCCCTTCTGTCTCACTCCTCAAAAGATGTATGCGACGTGGGGCCGAGCCACTCGTCAGCTCATGGGCCGACTCACAACTTGGGCGCATCGCTCGGGAGAGTACGATGTTGCGACCGAGAAGGTGTGCGGCAGAAACTTCCTAAGACTCCAACTCAAGACCTCGATCTGATTCTGGTCCTCTTCTGTGGATCGGCTTCATGTTGCGCCAGTGCAGGAGCGGCTCCGACTCACTCGTCCGCCGCCTGTCCGACGAGTACCAGGGCAAGCCCGTTCGGCGGCAACGCCAGGCGCAGGTTCGCCTCACCTCCCTCGACCCTGAACACTCTGGGTTCGGTCGTGACCTTCGCGCGCGCCGCAAGTTCGACAGCTTGGGCCGCTGTCGGTGAGGCAGGGCTGCCCATCGCCACCCACGCGCGATAGACATTCGCATGATCACGGTCCACGCGAGACACCGTGAGGGGCACGGTCGCTCCAGCCAGACCACGGACGGTGAGATCGACGTCAAAGGCTTCACCGACACTGTGCTGGTTGGCCTCATCGAAATAGTACAGCACGACCTGTGCCTGGGCGTGGCCCCGCCGCGTTGCGAAGGCGCGGACCGGGGTTCCCGGCCACATCCCGTCTACGGGGATGCGCTCCGGGCCCAGTTTGGCCAAGAGTGCATAGGCGTGAAAAATCGGCAGGGGCACCAGCTGCGTCCCGTACTGCCGGAACAGGGGACGCCACCCGTTGATGAGATCTCCCCACCGGGCAAACAGATCGACCCGCGCCGCTGTGTGCGTGAACACATTGTCTAGACCGCGGCAGAGAAAGGCCGCATCATATTCACCGGAGACGCGCACGTTTGGGCGGTCGTCCTCAGGGAGTAACTCCTGTCCCCACTCTGTGTGGTGCAATTCCGCCCTCGACAGCTCCGGATAACTTCGCACTACCCTGGCTCGCGACCAATTCTTGCCGAGCACTTCTGTGCTGCTGCCGTACGCATGCCAGGAGATGAAGTCCGCCCGCGTCCCGCGCCTCCCCGTGGCCGCGTTGGTTCCGTTCGTGATGTGATCGAGAAACAATTTAAAAAAGTCCTCATGGTGCGCCAGCCCCGGTCCTCCAACCTTAATCTCTGGGTCCGCCGCCAGCGCGCCATCCACGAAGTAGTCGTACATCCTCAGGAATCGTGCCATCCGCTCCCGAGTGAACGGGGCCCGATCAGGCACCCCATCGGCGAAAAATGTCAGCGAGTCTGGCTCGTTCCAGATCTCGAAATACCAGGTACGCACCTCATTCCGTCCATAGCGCCGAATCAGATGCGCGACCGTCTCGTAAATCAATGCCCGCCACTTGTCCAGGTCGCGCGGCGGGTTGATGGCCCCGCCTCCATAGTTACGGATAATGTCTCCTTCTGCGAGGGCATCCGGCATGAAATCCATTTCCAGGATCGGTTTCAACCCTGCCCCGATCCAGATATCGAGCACCTGATCGAGATACTCGAAGTTGAAGTGGGGGCGCCCGTTTTTATCCTCGGTGTACACGCGGCACCCCCATACCTGCTCGGGTGTAGCGCCAGGGGGTGCATCGCTAAAGGTGTTGTGACACCGCACATACCGGAAGGCTTTGCTCTCACGAATCATGTCCCAGACTGGTTTGGCTTCGGGCGCCACCGTCGCCGCATACATCGGATCGAAGGCAATGTTGCCCCAGAGGCGGGCATCGCAGGGACCCACTACCTCCCTGACATCCGCCGTGAAATGGGTGGCGCTCAGGGAGCGAGAGAGGGCACCAAAGACGCCGACCCCGCGACAGCCGTCCAGGACGGAGGCTGCGGCGCTGTATGCTCCAGCGACGCCAACTTTCTTTAGTAACTCTCGGCGGGAAATCAGCATTCACCCCCCTGGACAGCAGCCAGATCCACGTTTTGAGTCTGAGGCAGATCGGGTGGCGTTATGGCAAGCAAGGGGGCGACCATAGCATGCCCGTTCTCGCCTGTCATCGGTACCTCAGGGCTTCTGTTGCGCAGGTTGCGTCAAGAGAGGGCCGTGCGAACACCACAGCCCGGCACAATCTCGCTCGATCATTGCTTAATGGCCGAAGGGTAGTATAATTTTCCGGCATGTCACAATAATGGGGGTGAGATGAGTCCTGTCTTGAGGAAGATGAGGGTGGTGACAATCACGGTCATCGCCTGGCTCGTGTGTATCGCCTTCTCGCTTGAGATCTATTCCCGGTTTGCCTTTGAAGGCAACTCGTACGGTGTTCACCAGCTCGGCGAGATCGTGTACGAAAAGGAAGTCGGGTGGATCGGTCTGGCTAACCTCCGTGCCCCTTCTCAACACGGTTCCTATCCCGTTGCGATTCCCGTCTCGATCAATTCAGATGGCTTCCGGGATGGAGACTGGGACGAGAAGCTGCAACGCGTGAGCGGATCTCACGCGAAAAAAATTCTCCTGATCGGCGATAGCATGCTGTATGGTTGGGGCTCGGACAGTTCAGAGCGACTCACCGAATCCCTCGCGCACCGCTATCGGCTCGCCAACGTAAATGCCGAGATCTTTAACGCCGGCATTCCCGCATACGGCGCTTCTCAAGAACGACGGCTGTTGCCACGATTACTCGAACGAATCAAACCCGATATCGTGTTGCTCTTATTCTGCTGGAACGACTATGGCGATACCGCGCTCCCGTACGACCACCGCTACCCATCGACACGCGTGTATAAGCCATTTTACGACCCACAGGGAGCCCTGGTGATCAATGACGTGGTCCCCCGAAGACCGTCCCTCTATGTTCGAGACTCCTTCCTTGGAACGCTTCGTCTCTGGGATGCGCTCGATGTCTTCTACTATGCCTTCCAAGACATCGTCTACAAGAGCCGCGAGGTTCCGGGGGCGAAAGACTTTCCGGTCCCGATCCACCGACTGGATGATCTCGTCTTTCAAGACAACACCCATCCGACCTTCCAGCGAGTTGAACGCACGGTCATGCAGCTCTATCGAGACATCAACGTGATCACCCGGCAGCACGGGGCCGCCTTTTTCATTGTGAATTCCGATCCGTCCACGGAATATATTATTGGCCCCAAGATTACGGACATGGGTATTGACCTCATCTCCTTTCCGAAAGAGTATCGCCCGTATCTTCCCTGGACCTACATCTATAACGATGGACATCCCAACTTCCTGTGGGCCTGGATTCTCTCCGGCGCGATCTACCGTCACGTCGAGGGAAAACCATCGACTGATGCCTTCGCGGATATGCCGAGCTATGGCTCCATCCCGTCCGTGCTGACCCTCAACAGAGACGACCTGTCGGCCAAATACATCATGGGAACATGGGGACCACCGGAAGCAAAGGCGCGGTGGGCGCTAGAAGGTGGCAACTCTCGGACAGGGACGACGCCGCATTTTATATTGCGTATTCCCGCCTCATCCAAGAAGGAAGCGAGAGTGAAGATTTTCGCGTGGATGCAATTTGAACAAGAGTTGGTCCTCTCCGATCACAACGGACGACGGCTGTGTCGGTGGAACATGGTCCCGGACCTGTACGATTACGAGTGCATGATCGAGACCGATCGCAGCGGGTTGCTGTTAGGCGAGCTCACGGTGTCGCAGCGTTCGGTTCCGAACACCGAAGTTCCTCGCCAGAAATCCTACCTGAGATTAGCGGCGATCTTTTCTATTGCTGCGGAGTAGTTCGAATCAGGTTTCCGTGGTACTTCCGCCTGCACCGGGGTATTCGACGGCCGGATACCCCCGGCCAGGCCCCGTCAGGAGACACGGCCTCCGGCACTGGGACCGATACACCACCAGCTCGGTTGACCTCGGCAGAACAGCAGCAAGACAGAGAATCCTTGCTTTCGAGGGGTTGTAACCCTAATAGT
>JBBRRK010000161.1:0-9406 GCA_038200765.1 Nitrospirales bacterium | reverse complement strand
AAGGCTTTGCCGGGATTGCACAGGTCCTCGCGACCATTGAGGCTGTGCACGCGGAGCCGCAACTGGTTCAGACGAAGAAGGCCGCGTGAGACAACCATGGGAGCCGCTCAGGAAATTTCAACGGACTTATTGACAACTTCTCAATCGAAGGAAAGGGGGATTAGATGTTTTGGTTCCCCTTGACCTACAAGTGGTTGAGTCAACGATCGCTGCCGATGGTTCCATAAACCGTCGTCGATCCGATGAAATGCTTGCTCAGATTGCCGTGTGTATTAATGAAGTACCTGAACAGGTCCGAAGCAGCTTGAAGGTAAGTAAATACAGTGCACGCTATCCGCAACACCCAGCTGCAAAGACCTGCCGCTGCTGAGAGGCATTCCAACAGCGCTCGCACAGTTCGACGGTTGAATGGGTCATTCCATCGACGCAGGCGATTCGGCGCTGGACCACTGTCCCACAGTCGGAACAGGCATCGGCGAGTGGCCTGTCCGTCCTACGCTCTTGGGTCAGCATGGGACACCATCTTGATGTTCGGACGAGCACATCGATTGCACACGGCTGACATAAATTTCTGCCGACCGTTACGACTCACCAGGTTCCGCCAGAACCGAATTGGAAGCGGCGCTGCCTTCGCCTGGTACAAATCCCGTTGCATCTTGCGCAACTGTCTGTTCAAGAAATCCACCGTGCGTTCCAGGTCAATGAGCTGCTCTGTCCTATAAGATTTTCCCGTTACAAACATCATGCCCTCCCTTCTTTCATGACACCGTACAATGCCGAATCACGCCGATGAGAATGCCTTCGATATGAAACGCGTCTGAAGCCCTCACAATAATGGGCTGCATTGCCGCATTTGCCGGATGCAGTTCAATGTGTGACTCCTTCTTGAAATACGTCTTGATCGTCGCCTCATGATTGACCAGCGCAACGATGGTCTGCCCGTTCCTAGCCGTCTCCTGCTTCCGCACCACCACAAGATCTCCGGGGAGAATGCCATCGTCTTTCATGGATTCCCCTTTGACGCGAAGCGCAAAGGTATGTCCACCACGTAACATACTGGGTGGGACATCGATCAATTCGGACTGGGGGACCGGCTCAATCGGTGAGCCGGCCGCTACCATCCCTGCCATGGGAATTCCCTGCGATCGGCTGAGTTGATCAATCGCCACATGTACCATTCCAGGAATGCGCCGCATCCCCGCTTCATAGCGCGCCACGGACACGCGCGTCGTCTGCAACGCGTCGGCCAATTGCTGTTGGGTCAGCCCCAATTGTTCTCGTACTCGCTTGAGATCCATCGGTGTCATACAGTAACCAATGGTTACATATCTACTGATAGGCTGTCAAGTTCCTTCAATTGGTTCCAAATACAATGAGGTAACCACCCAATCTGGCATAGGGTCTGTGCATAACAACGTGAGAGACAGCGCGACAGGATTGGCAATCCATCGCATAGACCCAGCAACGGCAATAGACATCTAGTATTTGGTGTTTCTGTTGGGTTTAACCCTTAGGACCACCATATCTTGTGGTGCGATCATGATGAAACCTATGCCTAAATTTTAGGCAAAGACGTTTTTGAGGTAAGGAAATGTGCGCTATTGGGGTTACCAGACAGACTTATGAACAGACTTATCCACAGAAGATGTGGAAGAAGGTACTCACAGGTATGGGCGATCCATCTGATTAACCGACTGAGGAAAAATATCTTCAATGCCCCAAGAACCGGTGATGAGCCAGCTCGATGCCGTCGAAGTGCGAGTCTTGGTGGGAAGGCAGGACTTCGCTAGGTCAGACCGACAGGAAGCGGACATGGGGTGCCTATCGCTGTTGCCGTACGATTCACGTTCCACGTACAATCCCCCCTGTCGAACAGGAGGTGGGTCATGCGATATCTCATGCTGTCCATACTTCTCAGCCTCCCACTTACCGCGTACGCCGGCAACATCAAAGATACGGATCTGATTACCAGCAATACCTTCTTTCTTCCTCCAAGCACGGCACACACGGTTTTTATTCAAGCGCGGAATTCCTCCGACAACCAAGACGTCTCGCTCACGGATCTTCCTTCGCGCTTGACCGCCAAAGGCTATCAGATT
The DNA here is from genome assembly GCA_038200765.1 of Nitrospirales bacterium. Classification (GTDB taxonomy): domain Bacteria; phylum Nitrospirota; class Nitrospiria; order Nitrospirales; family Nitrospiraceae; genus Palsa-1315. The sequence continues at coordinate 7,307 of JBBRRK010000161.1, read as the reverse complement.
ACCCCAGATCCTAGTGCAGCACATTACATCGTGCTGGCGAACATCGTGTACTGCAACGTGACGAAACCGGAGATGCCGGTTGAATCGATCGTGGCGAGCGGATACGGCTCAGGCATCGGCTCCTCACTCTTGGGCGGTCTGCATGGGCTCACTGGCATGGTCAGCATGGCAGGCCCGCAAGGTGCGCTGGTGGGGACCGCCGCCTCGATGGGCCTGGGCGCCATTGAAGGCGTCGGCAGCGCCATCGGCAGCCTGTTCAGTGGGCCTTCAACACCCAAGATACCGGACGACGTCAATTACGCCTGCGTCGCAGACCTGCAGATTACGGAACAGAGCGCCACCACTCCCGCTCCCACTACTTCCGGAAACGGTGGACAGCCAGGCGTCTACCAGACTCGCCTCGCAGCCGACGTCCATCAGAAGAAACTCGACGAAGCGGAAGCCACGCCGTTGCTACAACAGCGACTCAGCGCCGCGGTCGCGGGAAATTTTTAAATGGGTCGCTCATCTCATTATTATTTCACAACTCATGCCTCACGCCTGATGGTGATGCTCTGTCTTCTCCTGATTTCTACTGGCTGCACCAACATCATTCGCTCTGGCCTCATGAACAGCAACACCGTCTTCCTCGATCCCAGCATGAATCGGACGGCCTATCTCCAACTTCGTAACACATCGGAGAATCAAACCATCACGCTGAGCGATGTCCAAAGCAAACTCACCACGAAAGGCTACCAGCTCACACAGGATCCAGAGCAGGCGAACTATTGGATTCAAGCCAAGGTGGTTTACTGTCATAAGGCCGCCGAGGGTGTAACACCGGAATCCGTCGCCAAGGCGAACTTTGGCGCCGGCGTCAGCAGCGGCGGCGCCCCTATGGTCTCTGCCAATGTCCTGGAAGGCGATCAGACAGGGAGAGGGATGCCGTTGGAGGGTATGGCCGGCATGGGTGCGATGCCCATGGGCGGAAGAATGCCAGACATAAACGCCTTGATGGCACAGGCCATGGCAATGAGTGGTGGGCGAGGAGGCTTCCCCGGTATGCAGATGCAGCAGGCACCGAAAGAAGATGGCGTGACCTATCTCTGCGTCGCCGATGTGCAGATTACCGATCGAAAGATGAGGAAACCGTTGGGTCAATCGACGGCGGGACAGACGACGGCGGGACCGAAAGTCCAACAGATGCGCATGGTCGGCCATGTGCGACAGAAAGATCTCGATATTCCAGAAGCCACGCCGATTATTCAGGAAAAAATCTCTACCGGTATTGCGGGCATGTTTTAGCTCGATCGCGGCACGAGATGCACGGCGCCGGCTTTAATCGCCACCACAACCGTTGAACCTCTTTCGAGGCCAAGGTCTTCCCTCGCCCCTCTTGTAATGACCGCGCGCAGGAGAAAGCCGCAATCGACCGTGACCGTCACCAATACACCGTGCGGCAGTATCTCGGTCACCAGGCCGGAGAGGTGATTGCGCGCGCTGGTGACACCACTCCCCGCCTGTTCAAGCAAGACATCTTCTGCACGAATGCAGACATACACCGCTGAGCCGCTCACGTCCGTTCCCAGACCCTTCAGCGTCGCCCCGTTCACCGACACGGTCGCCAACCCATTGTCGTTCGCGACCACTTGCCCTTGCACGACAGTCTCGACACCGACGATTTTTGCAACCTCTGCATTGGCCGGCCGAGAGAACACCTCCTGAGGAGAGCCGACTTGGAGGACCTGACCCGCATTCATCACCGCAATGATGTCTCCCAAGGTGAGGGCTTCGGCCCAATCGTGCGTAACCACGATCGCCGGAATGGCCAGTTGCGTAAGCAGTACACGCAGCTCGCCGCAGAGCTTCGCACGTGTCGGCGCATCCAGCGCCGATAGGGGCTCATCGAGCAACAAGAGCTGCGGTCGTCTGGCGATCGCTCGCGCAAGCGCCACACGTTGCTGTTGCCCACCGGACAACTGCGTCGGCTTGGCCTGTTCAAGCCCCTGAAGTTGCAACAAGGCAATCAGCTCACGGACACGCTCCTGTCGTGCTGTAGTCGGCAGATCGCTCAATCCATATGCAATGTTGCCGGCCACTGTATGTGTGGGAAAGAGCGCATAATCCTGCGGCATATAGCCGATCCGTCGCGCTTGCGGCGAGAGGCGGATGTTGGACGCCGCATCGACCCAGGGTATCGAACCGAACTGAATTCGTCCCTCTTCCGGCCATTCCAATCCGGCAAGGCAACGCAGCAGAGTCGTCTTCCCAGATCCTGACGGCCCGAAGAGTATCAGGACTCGCGGAGGATCCAATGGGAGATCCAACTGTCCAGCAACCGTGAACCGGCCAGGAAAGGTCTTGCGGCACTCAACCGTCAACGTTGCGGCCATATAGCCCAGACCTTTCGATTCATCGCGTAGACCAGCAGCAGCACGCCATAGGAAACAGCAAGCAACAACAACGCCGTCTTGGCAGCCCCGGCATAATTAAGCACTTGCACTTCATCGTAAATATCGATCGAGACTGTTCGCGTCTCGCCCTCGATATTACCGCCGACCATCAGCACGACACCGAACTCCCCCAAGGTATGTGCGAAACTCAACACCGCACCGGTGATGAGGCCTGCCGTCGACAACGGAACGATCAAACGAAAAAATGTCCTGAGCTTCGACACCCCGAGCGTCCAAGAGGCTTCGATCAACCGGCGATCGACTTGCGCAAAAGCTGCGGCGAATGGTTGCACGGCAAACGGCAGACTGTAGAGAATCGATGCGAGAAGCAGACCTTCGAAGGTGAATGGAAGCGGATGCCCGACCACATCGCTGTAGAATCGACCGACTGGGCTGTGCGGACCGATCGCGACCAGAATATAAAAGCCCAACACCGTCGGAGGCAGCACAAGCGGCAACGCGACCACCGACTCGACAATGAACTTCCAACGCCATGTCGAAAAGGTGAGCCAATAGGCGATCGGCAGCCCGACGATGAGCAACACGACCGCCGTGAGCAGCGCGAGCTTGAAGGTGACAGCGATCGCAATCCAGTTCATCTATGGCCTCGGCGAAGGAGCAAGAAAGCCATACCGCTTCATCATGGCCTGTCCGTCAGCGCCCTGGATAAATGAGAGAAACGCCTTCGCACGCGCGGGATGCTTCCCACCCAGAAGGATCACCGCGCCCTGTTCAATCGGCGGGTGGGCATCAGCAGGAATCTCCCAGTACCGCCCCGAGGCCTGCATCGGTGGTGCAAGCGCCAAGGCCAAAGCGATGAAGCCGACATCCGCCGCACCGGATTCGACGAACTGGGCGGCTTGAGAAATGTTCTCCCCAAACACCAGCTTGTCTTTGACCTGGTCATAGACCTTGAAATATTCCATCGTAGCGACTGCCGCCCTGCCATAGGGCGCATGTTTGGGATTGGCAATGGCGATTTTCTTGATCGCCGGCTCACGCAAAACTTCCAATCCCTTGGTGAGATCGGCGCGCGACCCATGACCAGCCCATAAGACAATCCGACCGATCGCATAGGGATAGAGCGATCCCGGCACGGTCAAGCCGGCTTCCTCTAATTTTCTGGGATACGTGATGTCGGCTGAAAAATAGAGGTCGAACGGCGCGCCCTGTTGAATTTGTGCAAAGAAATTTCCAGAGGAACCGAGCGTCAGCTTCACATGGTCGCCGGTCGATTTTTCGTACTCAGCCACGATTTCTTTGAAAGTAAAATTCAAATCTGACGCCGCTGCAATCATGAGTTCTTCAGCTGCCGCGACATTCACGCCCACGACAACGAACAGACACAACGCGATCATCCTTCGAATCATGGGCCGACCTCGCTATACTCTGACTTTCATCTGAAGATAAAAATAATCCGTATCGTAGTTCCCACCGGCAGGTAAATTGGCTGACGAAGGAAGCCGATCGAAATACGATCCCTTAAACCAATGCACGAACCCGGCATCAATGTACAGGTTGTTGCTGACAGCCCATTGCGCGCGCAATTCCACATCATGCCCAAGATTATTTCCAGATCCTCCGGTGGAATCCCTCAGTCCGGAACTTCCGAAACTGTCTTCGCTCTGAGCCAGGTACCAGAATCGCTGTTTGAGTTGGATGGTCCAGCCTTGTGCCGGTGTCACAATCGCCCGCCACCCTGGGGAACTGAGGTTAGTTCTAAAAAATGGGCCGAATGCTCCCGTCGGCATATATTCAAATCGTCGAGCCCCGAACAAGGTGTCGAACCCTTCGTCCTGACCATCGCCAGCCTTGCGGTCTCCACTGGCATAGTCATAGTGAATCAGAAACCTAGGAGACCAGGGAACATCGAACATATATCCGAGGTCCAGATGCTGAAAATGGGCGAAGTGATCCGTGTCGCCACGGGTACCGGTCTGCCACGCACTCTCAAGTTCGTAATCCATCTCGCCTTGCGCGGGATCTTTAGAGAGACGAACTCCAAAAGTAGAATACGTGCGATGGCCGGCAACGTCGGCCACACGCCGGTCATTCAAGCCCAAGTAGTAGACATCCAACTGGAGCCAGGGGAAATGCTTGCTTTCCACGTAGGTTCCCCAAAAAACGGACTTATTATTCTGCTCATCGAGGCTCACCTCGTGACGAATGACCGGCTCCACAAAAAACGCCCTGAGCCGCCAGGTCTTATCCCGGCCGATTTGCCAATGGACTCCGTCGAACGCATTTGAGGTATTTCGAAAGTCATTTCGTGCGATAAGCCGGCGACGACCAAAGTCCATCGTCATGCGACCGAAATGCACGTTCGTACGCAATCCACTTCCCCCCACATTGTCCAGGGTTAATGACCCGAGTAACTGCAAAACGTCATATTCGTTGACCGTCGTGGTGTCTCTAAAGTCCCCACGCTCCCTGTCCAAATAGGCCCGCGCGTCCTGCCCTTCAAAGAGAAACCGGAAGGGACCATTACCCCCCAACCCGATACGTAACCGGGAGCGAATGGCGATTTGAGGATCAGTGCTTCCGTTTCCAATGCTCTGGCTCGTTCGCCAAGGATGGTCGTATGCTTCGAATCTGGTTCTATTTTCGATCCCCACGTCTACCCAGTCGGGTAGATTCATTGCCGTCTTCAAATACCGGCTCCATTCCAATTCCTTCGATTGATTGAGAATCGCGTCGACAGGTTCGATCCATTTTTTTCCGGTCTGTGCGTCTGCTCGCTCTTTGATACGATGCATCACATCAGAAAAATCAGAACCCTGTTCCTTCGCAGTGGATGAGGGAAATACCGACGATGGCTCCTCGGCCAGTACACCACCGCCCGTAAGCAACAGGGTCAGCACAAATGCCGACATGCCAATTACGGAAGGTCTTCGGTCAGCCTGCACGCAGCGCATGGAGCTTTCCTGTTTCGCTTGTGTCATACCCGCCGAGCGCCTCGATCTCATTTCGAAACGGGCGGCTGACGAGCGTCTCGAACAAATGGGCCAACGTCGGATGGGACTTCAGATAGGCTTTGGGCACGACAAGGTCGTAGCGCGCAGCTTGAAGCGGGACGAAGTCGAGTTCAAAGAGTTGTGCCGCAGATCGAATTCCTATCCCGACATCAGCCTGGCGGCTTGCAATCGCGCGCGCAACGTCAAAATGCGAGGCGACGATCGTGCCATAGCCCTTCACCTGATCCTGATTAATTCCCGCCGCGCGCAACCGCTGATCCAGCAACAGCCTGGCCCCAGCACCCTCTTCTCGATTCACCAGTGTAACGCTGGGATCGGCTACGTCGCTGACCGTACGAAGAGACTTGGGATTACCCGCTCGAACGAGCAAGCCCTCTTCCCAGGTCGCAAACGTGACGACGTCATAGTTCGAACCTTTCAGCGTACGCCGAAGAAACGGCAGGTTTGATTCCCCGGTCGCCGGATCTAGGAGATGCAAGCCTGCGACATGCACCTCGCCCTGCTGCAAAGCCCGAAGTGCCGCCGTACTCCCCATTGTCCAGCCCACCACTGAGGTCTGATCCTTGCGACGCCGCATGTGCTCACCTGCAAGGAAGATCGCAGGGTCACAGCCAGCCACAGAGATGGCTTGTTCAATCATCTGGCGATCTCGCGAGAGTTTCACGCGCACCGTCGCACCCGAGGTCTGACCATGCGCGTCGACGACATACCCATCGGCAGGAACAGTAAAGGAAAGCGCCTCACCCAATCCGGTGACCGGTCGCACGACCGTCTTCAAACCCACCTTCGATACTTTGACCCGGATGGGTGAAGATGCCATGTCGCTTTGCGGCAGATGGCCGATCAACTTACCATCAACGAGATCATCAGCCGTCACGAGACTGAACAGATCTTCAACACGACAGGCCAGGACCGACGCCAAATGCAGCGCAACCGCGGTGGACGGCAAATACAGATTCGACTCGATTGACGACACCGCCTGCCGCGTGATGCCTGCACGAGCAGCCAGTTCGCCCTGCGAGAAGCCTTTTTGGGTCCGGAGCGATTTGAGGTGATTGGAAAACTGCGCGGGACTCTCAGGCGGTTTTCTCGAATTATTCATGTTTAGTGTGTAGCAATTATAATTGTCATATGTCAAGTATAATAGCGTTACATGTCATTATTTGGCTTAATAATGACATCGTTATTGACCTGCCACATCCTCTTCTCTAAGATCAGAACCATTCCCCTCTCTCACTCCTACACGCACGCTCAAAGGAGGCCTACGATGTCTATTCGATGGAACAGCAGCACTGGGCGACTGTTCGGACCCTCATTGCTCACGTTAATGCTCACGGCGACCGATGCAGCGGCCGTAGACCAATTCGGCTCTCCGAAAGGAGATGAAGGCACGCGTATCTTCAACGCCACGGAACATCCACACTACAGCGGGCAGTTTCACCTTTCAGGTCAGAAGGCGACCCTGATCGGAAGCGTGAACGATCGCGCCCCCTGGGATCACCTCGATTATGCCGGCAAGCACCTGACACGGGTGCAGAGCACGATCGACATTGAGGTGAACGAACTCACCAACCGCGGCCAGGTGGTCGCTGAATTTGTCGAGGGCTCCGACCGGTATCGAATCGTCTTTGATCGCTTTGCTGCGAGGGCTCCGTTCCAGGACGGAGGTATTGCGACCAGGCTCTATGAACATGGCGATTCCGGAAACGGCGATCCGCTCTATCCCAAAACCTAGATCTATCTTGGTGGGTGGGGCACTGCCACCATGCACAAGAACGATCAGGTCCTCTACAAGGACTACGATGCCCATTTCATGGTGATGGAGCGGTCCCGCGATCCCAAGACCCATGCGGTTCGCTATCCGGTCAAGCGGACTCTGCCCGGCGGCGAGACCGATCCG
>JBBRRK010000160.1:0-9554 GCA_038200765.1 Nitrospirales bacterium | reverse complement strand
TGGTGGAGGGCAGGGGAGTTGAACCCCCGACCCCTACGTTGCGAACGTAGTGCTCTCCCAACTGAGCTAGCCCCCCATTCGACCGGCCTTCAATCAGTGAGACGGACGCCGCACCGACATGGCATTATACACAACCGTTTCCCGAGTCTCTAGCCGAAACAGGTTTGGGCCCAGGCCAAGGCTGAGAAAGCATGAGTCCCTTCGCGTCGCCTCGATCTCACCCTACCTACGCGCAGTACTATGAAGGACTGATCACTACTTCACCCTCCGGCTGTCCAGCTTCGATACACACGCGCCGTCCTTCAACCTGTAGGCGCCCTTCGGCAACAAGCTGGACTGCACGAGGGTAGATCTTGTGTTCTTGCTCAAGAATCCGAGCGGCTAGTGTGTCGGGAGTATCCTCATCGAGAATCGGAACCGCCGCTTGAAGAATGATCGGCCCATCATCCACGCCTTCCGTTACAAAGTGGACCGTACATCCGGCAAGCTTACAGCCCCACTCGATCGCTTTCTTCTGCACATCCAGCCCTGGGAAGGAGGGCAATAGGGACGGATGAATATTCATCATGCGATTGGCGAAGGCCTCCACGAGAACCTTGGTTATTATCTTCATATAGCCGGCCAGGAGCACCAACTCGACATCGTGCTGCCGAAGCACGTCAAGAAGCTCGCGATCGTAGGCCTCGCGACTATCGGGTCTCCCTGCATAGGGTTTGGGATCGACGAAGAGGCCGGAGAGTCCATGTCGGCGGGCGCGCTCTAACGCCTGGGCGTCCTTCTTATTGCTGATGACGGCGACAATCTTCGCCTGAACCGTTCCTGCTTCAATCGCGTCGATGACCGCCTGAAGATTCGATCCGCGCCCGGATGCCAAGACGGCGACTCGCAGCGCATCCGATCGTTTAATCGACATACTCCACCAATGGTCCTGTGCCGGTCGAAGGTACGATGGTCCCGATCAGACAAGCGGGATGGCCCAACTCCGTGGCGCGTGCAATAACAGATTGGGCGGCTGATGCCGGCACCACGAGAATCAACCCTATCCCCATGTTAAAGACGCGGTACATTTCCTCACGCTCGACCTGTCCAAGCCGGGCAATCGCGTGGAAAATAGGCGGCACGGGCCAGGCACTTCGCCGCACCTGTGCCCGCACACTAGAGGGAAACACTCGTGGGAGATTCTCGGTAATGCCTCCACCCGTGATGTGGGCCATGCCGTTGATCGGATATTCCTGGATCAAGGTGAGAATCTGTTTGGCATAAATTCTGGTCGGCGTCAGTAACACATCTCCAAGCGGCTGATCGAGTTCAGGCAAACGACTGGCCATGCTGAGTTTGGCCTGATCCAGCAAGACACGACGCGCCAGAGAATAGCCGTTGCTATGGAGGCCGGTCGAAGCCAAACCAATCAGGGCATCGCCCGGCACGATACTGCGGCCATCGATGATCTTGGGTCGATCCACCACTCCGACGGCGAACCCCGCCAGGTCATACTCGCCCTCCGCATAGAAGGACGGCATCTCAGCGGTTTCCCCACCGATTAAGGCGCAGCCGGCCTGACGACAGCCCTCGGCAATCCCCTTGAGCACGGACTCCGCCTTGAGGACGGCCAGCTTTCCCGTCGCGAAATAATCCAAGAAGAACAGCGGTTCGGCCCCGCTGACCACGATGTCATTGACACACATGGCGACCAGATCGATCCCGACGGTATCGTGGCGATCCGTCAGAAAGGCGATCTTCAATTTCGTTCCCACTCCATCGGTGCCGGAGACAAGGACCGGTTCGGCATAGCGATGGGCCTGCAGCTTAAACAATCCGCCGAACCCGCCAAGGTCCGTGAGAACTTCCGGGCGGAAGGTGGATCGTACCAGTGGTGAGATCCGGTCGACGAACTCGTCGCCCGCATCGATATCGACTCCGGCATCTCGATAGGTTGTCATAGGATGGGCATCTTAGCGGAGGGCTATTGCAGTGGTCAACGCACAAGCATCAGAACTATTCGAGCGATGGCTTCAACTCTTCACTCACACTCTATGGTGCGAAGCGGCTGGGATGGTCTCCACTGCGCGCATCGAGCGACCACCGCGTTATCGTGGGGGCTCTGCGAGCATAGAGACCATCCTAGCTGCCTCGCTATCCCCCTTATCCTTCCGGCCGCATCTCCACTTCTAACAGCTTAATCTTCCGGTGAAGGTGGCTCCGTTCGATTTTCAAATCTTCAGCCGTGCGGGAGATGTTCCAGCGATGCTCACGCAACTTTCGCGCGATGTAATCCTTTTCAAACGCATTGCGGGCGTCCCTGAGCGAGTCATACGACTGCGTGAAGAGTGGAGTGACCACGGGAGTGGGAGTTGCAGCCTGGGACGACGGTCCAACCGGACGCGCCTGCAGGGAGAGACTCGCTTGTACCGCGTCGATGACGGGTCCCGGCACCATGATCATCAATCGTTCGATCAGGTTCCGTAATTCTCGAATATTCCCCGGCCAGTCATATTGTTGAAACACCGTCATCGCATCCGGTGAGATCTCTTTCATCCGCAGCCCCTGCTCTTCCGCATGGGCCTTCATGAAGTGGCGAATGAGCAGCGGGATGTCTTCCCAGCGCTCCCTGAGTGGCGGCACGACGATTGGTACCACGTTGAGCCGGTAGAAGAGGTCCTCGCGAAACGTGCCTCTCTCAATTTCCTTGAGCAAATCCTTATTGGACGCGGCTAAGACTCGGACGTCCACCTTCAGCAGCTTGATCCCACCCACACGAGTAAACTGCTGTTCCTGAAGTGCCCGGAGCACTTTCGCCTGGGTACTCAGACTCATGTCGGCGATTTCGTCCAAAAACAGCGTACCCCAGTCCGCCTGCTCGAATTGCCCGCGCTTCATCGAGGTCGCTCCGGTAAAGGAGCCCTTTTCGTGTCCGAACAGTTCGCTCTCGATCAAGGTCTCAGGAATGGCCGCACAATTCACCGCCACAAACGGCCGACCGGCCCTGGCGCTGTGCAGATGGATCGCCCGCGCGACCAGTTCCTTCCCGGTTCCGTTTTCCCCCCCGATCAACACGCGGCTATTGGTCGGTCCGGCCGTCTCGATCAGTTGCCGCAACTGGTGCATCGCAGGGGACTGTCCTACCAACTCGAACTTCCGCTGGACTGTGGTCCGGAGTGTTCGGTTCTCTTGTTCCAATCGGTGTTGGTCTAAGGCATGTTTGACACGCAGTGTGACATTCTCGAGCGACAAGGGCTTTTCAATATAGTCATAGGCCCCCAGCCTGATCGCCTTGACGGCTGTTTCGATCGAGCCGTGTCCGGACATCATCATGATTTGTGCGGTCGGCACCAGCTCACGAACCCGGCGCAAGGTTTCCATGCCATCCATTTCCGGCATCCAGATATCGAGGAGCATGAGGTCAGGCGGATCCATGGAATAGACGCGCAAGGCCTCCAGGCCGTTCTTGGCCACTGCGACTTCATATCCTTCATCCCGTAGAATGCTGCTCAAGGATGTGAGAATTGACTCTTCGTCATCTACAACTAAGATCGATGCAGACATAGCGCTCCGTTAGGCGTTAAACGTAAGGTGTACGGTGTGACGGGCAGCACGGTATGCGCCGCCTACCCCCTTACCCCTCACGTGGTTAGACGGGCAATTCGAACGTGAATACGGCTCCTTTGGGCTGATTCTGGCCGGCCTGAATCTGGCCCTCGTGATCGGTAATGATGCGCCGTACAATCGCCAATCCCAGCCCCGTTCCCGTTTTCTTCCGCGTAAAGTATGGCACAAACAGCTTTTCCTGGTCTTCCAGCGCGATACCCACGCCTTCATCCGCGACGCTCACGATGGCCCGCCGCCGTTTTGTATCATACTTGGTCGACAGCCACACCCGCCCCTTTTGCTGCATCGCCTGAATCGCGTTGTCCAGCAGATTGACCATCACCCGTTTGAGCTGCTCTCGGTCGAAATTGAGCGACGGGAGGTCTTCGTCCAATTCCACGATGAGTTCCACATCCTTGTGGGCCCCTCGATAGAGCGTCGTTACTTCGTTGATCACATCGTGGAGCGACTGATGCGCCATCTGTGGAGTCGGCAGCCGGGCAAACTTTGAAAATTCGTCGACCATATGTTTGAGACTCGTCACTTCGTTGATGATCACGGTGGTCGCTTCGTCAAAGATCGTCTCAAAATCCGGCGACTTTTCAAAAAACTTCTTCCGCATCCGTTGGGCAGACAATTGGATGGGCGTCAACGGGTTCTTAATTTCGTGGGCCACCCGCCGTGCCACTTCTTGCCACGCCGCCACTTTTTGCGCTTTGATCAATTCCGAGAGATCTTCGAACACCAGCACGATGCCGAGGTCCTTATTCGCATCATCCTTCATGCGCGACCCGTGAAGCCCGACAGTCAAGAATCTGCCGTCGATTTCCATTGGCCCCTCAAGAGCCAGTGCATCGCGGTCATCGGCCAGCATCCGATCGTAGACCGTCTGGAATAGATCGAGTCGAAACTCTTTGAACACCTCATTGGCCGGTCTGCCATGAAATCGATCCGCCGCAAGCCCAAGGATCCGTTCACCGGACGGATTGAAGTTTGTGATCATCCCGGTCTTATCGATGGAGAGCAAGCCCGCAGCGATCGTGTCAACCACCGTCTCGATGTAGGCGCGGCGGCGATCGAGTTCAAGATTACTGTGGCGCAATGAGATGTTGGCTGATTCGATCTCGGACTTACTCCCTTGCAGATCCGACGTCATACGGTTGAACGAATCGATCAAGGTCCCGATTTCATCGGTCGCCTTGGCATCGATCCGGACAGAGAGATCCCCTTGGGCAATGGCTTCCGTTGCTTCAGCCAACCGTTGAATCGGTACCGTGATGCTTTGCGCGACGTAAAACCCAAACCAGGTTGCTCCGAATAAAATGAGCACCGTGATGACAGCGACGAAGAGATAGGCCCCGGCCTTAATGGGATTTTTCATGGCCTTGGTCTGCCGATACTCGTCGTACTGATGGCCGATCCCTTCCATTTTCGCCAGCAATGATTCTGGCACGTAGGCCTCCACCACCACCACGCCACCGATCTCGCTGCCACGCCCGCTGGCCACGATGGGGGCGGCCGCTCGCACCAAGCGCCCGGTTTGGGCCTCCTGCACCGCATTCACTTCCTGCTTCCCGTTGATCACTTGGAGGACCAGTTGGCCGATCGGCAGATCGAGCGCTGATGACGGGACGTCGAGATCCAGCGCCTTGGTGAGCGTTTCCATTTTGGCGGAAAACACTTCAATCCCTGCCACGCCGAATTCCGCTCGCTTGCGCACCATCGCCGCGACCAACAGATCACGGTGTTCTGTCAGCAGCATATCCTCTCGAAAGATTTCATGGCTGATGGCTCGGGCACTGTTCACGGCCAGGGTAATGTGACCGGCATGCTGCATTCGCGCCACGTCGTATGAATCCCGCATGACCCGCTCAATCTCATCGCTGAACCACACATCCACGGCCTTATTCACGAGCCCACTTGCGACGAGCGCAAGGAGCACCGTTGGAATGAGCGAAAACCCGATGAAGGCTGCCACCAACTTTGTCCGGAATCCCGACCCAAACAGTCGATGCCGCCGCTCAAAATAGGCCTTAATGAGGTTGCGGGAGAGCAGGAGTAGCAGGACCACAAACCCGATCAGATCGAGATTGATCAGCAGGAGCACGAACGCATAGCTGGTCGTCGGCAGAAAGGAATCGGTATCCTCGCCACCGGGAACCACGACCTGGGAATAGTAAAAGGTCAGCGCCAGACAGGGGAGCAGCAGAATAAGGACAATCCAGACCGGCCGCAAATGCCGCTTCCTGCGTTCCGGCTCCGGGGTGGCCCCGGATAGCCGTGAAGACCGTCCGGCCCCAGGAAGCGGCGGTGCGATTCCGGTCATGGAACCGCGGTCCGTCTTTGTCCCGGGAGGGGAGCCTGAGTCCTTCTTGATCTCATTCACATCCGGCATTCCCGATGGTCGGCGTTACGACATGACATATGGAAGACAGTATAGGCATGCGCCTCGAATCAGGGAAGCCTCTCACCACGTCGCATCAACCATGGTAGCCGACAGACAGGTCTGCTGGGGTCGACAGGCGGCAGGGGTACGACTACTTGGCAGCCAAACTCACGTACTTCATTCGAAGGGCATAGAGCATATCCCGCAGCACCGCCTGCTCTTCCGTCGTGAGATTGCCCGTGGTCTTCTCGTCCAAGACCGAGAGTAAGTCGATAATGTCTTTGGCTTGCGGTAGGTTCGGCGGCATCGGAGGCTGCTGAGGATCCAGCTGTTCCCCCATCAACATCATCGAGGAGCTGCCCAGTGAAATGACGAAGGAGGAAAAGGTGACGGGAATTCCAGAACCCTGGTGCGGATCGGAGGGTGGCGCCTCCTGGTGGAGCTGTACCTCCGGTGCGGTAGGCGCAGCGGCGGAGGGACGGTCGGGTCCACTCCCGCCCCGCCGATCTCGAACGACAAATCCTTCTTCCTGTTCTGCGGCCACAGGCCTTTCCCCCGCTCTAGATGCAGCGGCGGTACCCTACCATAGGCTCTGAATCGGCGCAAGTCGCACGAGCTGAATGCTGAAACAGGGAGTGGGTTGGGTGAGTTGAGAGGATTCCCGTGCTCGCGCAACGCGCGGCATGAGAAAGATGCGAGGGAGCAGGCAGACCGTTCTTCTTGCTCGCAGAGCCCCCACGATAATACGGTGGTCGCTCGATGCGCGCAGTTGGGATCATCTCAACTTACCTACCCCGTATTGAGTGATAGTTCGCTGCGGCCTTGCCGGCTGGCCTTTTTCAGCATCCTGGGCGCGGTTCTCCTGTTGTGCTCTACGCATGGGCCATTGAGTTTCCACCATGCCACAATAGTTTTCCCACAGCCTGTTAGCCGATTGAAGCTTGCCGAGAACCGGGTATAATGGGCGCCCAACGCTGTGCGATTGTGAGGCCAACATGTCGGAACGGTTTCATACACTCGTCGATTTGATGGCCGTGTTGCGTGCGCCGGGTGGATGCCCCTGGGATCGTAAGCAAACGCACGAGTCGTTGAAGCCCTATCTGCTCGAAGAAACCTACGAGGTGTTAGAAATTCTCGACCGACAGGATCGGACCAAACTGCCGGAGGAGCTGGGCGATGTGCTGCTGCAAGTGCTGTTTCATAGTCAGATCGCGTCAGAGGCGGGCCGCTTTACGATTGAGGACGTGCTGGAGCAACTGGCCGACAAATTGATTCGACGACACCCCCACGTATTTGGAAATGGGACTGCAGTGCCGACCCCGGAGAATGCCGACCAAGTGGTTGCGCGATGGGACGAGATCAAACGGACGGAACGTCAGGCTTCGGGCCGTCAGGATTCGGCACTCGACGGTGTGCCGCCAACCTTGCCGGCTCTCCTGAGAGCCTACCAACTGCAAGTCCGCGCCTCACGCGTCGGCTTCGATTGGACCCATGATGCGAAAGGCTTCGATCAGGTCCTCGGCAAGATTGAGGAAGAAATCCAGGAGCTTCGTGCGGCAATTCGCATTCCCCCGTCGAACCAGACAGAGCCCGACGCCAGTGCCGCAACAGCTCGACAAGCGGAGATCGTCGCGGAGTTCGGCGACGTGGTGTTTTCACTCGTCAATCTCGCCCGCTTCATCAAGGTGAATCCGGAAGACGCCCTGCGCCAATCCGCTAACCGATTCGTCGAACGATTTCAATTCATCGAAGCCCAGGCAGCCGCGTCGGGCCGTACGGTTGGAGAGCTTTCATTGACAGAGATGGATCGACTATGGGACGAAGCCAAGAAGCAAAATCCTGCCACCGTTACCGAGGAACGCCGTCATGAGTGATGAGCCCAATCCCTACCAAGAAGGCAAGCGTGCTGGAATTCATCCCTTAATCATCATCGCCAGCATTCTGTTGGGGCTCTGGTTGTTTGTGTTTCTCATCGTGCCCAGTTCGAAGAACAAACAAGCCGCCGGAACGGAAGGGCCACCCGGACCGATCATCGAAGATCCCGAAGCCGCGCCGGTCCTCTTCAAAGTCCAGGCCGTCTTGTCCGACATGAATGCCATCAGCCTCTCTGTTCCTCCGGAAGCGACCGACAGCCAAGTCGCCGGACTATTGAAGCAGTTTAAAATCGATCGGCTTGCCGGGACCTTGACGGATCTCTTGCCCCCGACAACCCCTGGCCACAAGTTGGGAGGCCATGCCGTCGCCGACATCTACATTGTGTCCGATGCCCAATACGCGCAGGCTGACGTGATCCGCACCCTGACCCGCGGCGCGCATGCCCCGGGCGAACTCTATCCCCAAGCAGTTCCCTTCGAAGTGGCAATGGAACACATCCGTGGGCACTATCGAATCGATCTTAACGACACCGGCAATCCTGACAGCGCGTCCCTCGGTTTTTCCGATGATTCGGGGGTGCACTCACGTCAGTATCGAAAAATCTTTTAGCAGGATGCTGAAAAAGGGGGCGGGGTGGCTGGGGCGATCCCCGTGCCCGCGCAACGCGCGGCTTGAGAAAGCCCTCGTTGGACGCGCGCAGTTGGGATCATCCCAGCCACCCCTTATAAATGATAGGTCTCTGCGGCCTTGCTGAGGGCCGTTTCGAGCATTCTTCTAGAGTCTTTTTCTGCCATGGTATATGTGAGGGTTATCGAAATTCTCGCGTACCAAAATAGAATGAAAGATATCAAAGTTAAAAATGTTTGACCGTGATTCAGCCTTCTCAATGGAAATCCGAGACCCAGACGATCCTGACGATAACTCTCCTATTGTCGAGATGCTCACGATGGGGAATGAGATGTTGGTTTTCAAGGAAACCAGCATCCATCGCGGGCTTCCAGCGGATACGATCGACCCGGAAAGGCGTGATCTTAGCACGCGTCATTCTAGCGAAATTCTCTATTCTGTAGGGGCGGCGAATTCATTCGTGGCTAGAATGATTCTGCAATTCAAGAACATGATCGCGCTGTCCATATCCCAGACGGCGCGCAAAAATAAAATTACCCAGCACGTTTGGGAAGCCAACAAATTATTATTGGAATGTGAGAAGGCCTTCTGCCACATATATAAACACACGATGGAGTTGATGCCGAAGTGCGATAAAATCGTTGAGGCGAACAAAAACAAATCAGCTATACCCGCACTGCCGAAGGTTCCTGACCTGGAAACGCATGTCTCAGACTTTCTGATAAACGGAAAGAAGTTTCTGGTTGCTGCCTACAGATTACTGGAGCTTTTTTACCAGATGCCTATGAATGGAAGGAATGAAGCTCATTTTGATAAACATCGCGTATGGATAGAGGCAAAGCTGGGCAAAGAACATCCCATATACAAAACTTTGGAGTCGGCTGAGCCCTGGGTTCGGTTGATCGCCGAGTGCAGCAATGCCGTCAGGCATAAAGAAACAGGGGGCGGTTTCAAGTTCCAAGTGCAACGGGTGAATGATGACGCAGTTGCGCATAGACCTCCAGGGGCGTGGCGAAGTTGAGGCACTTGCGTGGACGCGTATTCAGCCGATGCGCGATGGCGTTCAACTCGCGCTGAGTGT
>JBBRRK010000159.1:0-9561 GCA_038200765.1 Nitrospirales bacterium | reverse complement strand
AACACTATCCCATGCGAAGGCGTCAGAGCGAGAGAGTGAAGGAGAGGGAAAATTGGCCGCAAGCGCTTGACACTATGCTAGAATCCGCCCCCATGCCGGAGTGGCGAAATTGGCAGACGCAAGGGACTTAAAATCCCTCGGGCCCAAAAGGCCCATGCCGGTTCAATCCCGGCCTCCGGCACCAGAAACAGGAGGGTGCGTTTGCTTCCCGTCCTCAGGTTTGATCACCTCTCCTCCCAGCCCGCATGATTCATGGCAGCTCGTCATCGCAGCGGATCGGCGATGAGAGCAGACGCGCGCATGAATGATACGGGCTACTCCTCATACTTCGGGACAGGGATCTTCTTGGCCGTAGTCGGCTGAGGAGTGAGCCGGTACTGGGAGAATTCTCGTGAGTAGGGATTCAGGGTGGGGTCGTGGGTGTGTCGCTGGCGTTGTTTCACTAGGCCGACACTTTGAGCGCTGATTTCGACTCGATCGACAAGCGCCTTGCTCGTGAGTGGGTCCGGCAGGCCCTGCAATGAGAAAAGCTGATAGGCCAGGGTCCACTCCAGCTTGTCCTTGGTTGCCTCTTTCACAATGAAACGAGCCTCTGGAGATGCAGCGCCTGTAAACAACAGTACCCAACTATTCGATCGGAACGACGGAGAGGCTGGATCCATTGAAGGTCGAAATTCCGGAACGAGTGTGGGGATCTGGGTGAGGGGCACGACGGGGGAAAATTCGATATCAACGAGACGAACGAATAAGGTTCGATTCTCGCTTTCATCGTTGGGGTCGACGGTATAACTGAACGAATATCGGACCTCGACGCCATGACGTGTAAAGGTATAGACATCCTCGCCGTTTTCCGGCGACACAAGTTTTCGAAAATACTTCTCCCAATCGGTGATGGCGTAGTAGGTAAAGACGCGCAACGCGGACTTCCGATCGCGCACTGCCTGCGGCATACCTAGCTTTTGATGGAGCTCCGTTTGTGTCAGCCCGAGGTAGCCGTCCTCAAAATAGGGCGCTGCGAAGACTGCGGAAGGCTGGAGCCAGATGCCGGTGGTCGATATGAAAAA
Organism: Nitrospirales bacterium; assembly: GCA_038200765.1. Taxonomy (GTDB): domain Bacteria; phylum Nitrospirota; class Nitrospiria; order Nitrospirales; family Nitrospiraceae; genus Palsa-1315. The sequence goes on along the minus strand of JBBRRK010000159.1, from coordinate 8,497 downwards.
CAGCAGAGATGAGAAGATGGTCTGAATGGAAAGACGTAGGAGCACAGTTTCTCTCCAACGGATGAAGGCATCGTATCGGCGGCGTTCTCTCCTGTCAAGGCGAGACTGCTTGCTGGCGTAAGAACCGGTCGGTTATGATGGTCGAGCTTCCTTTACCTTCACTGCGGATTCGATCGCGGAGAACAGTCGTATGAGTGTATCGTTAGACACCGTATTACAACAGCGCATTCTCGTCCTCGACGGAGCCATGGGGACGATGATCCAGCAGCGAAAACTAGACGAGGTCGCGTTTCGGGGCGAGCGGTTTAAAGATTGGAAAAAAGATCAGCGAGGGCACAACGATCTGTTGAACCTCACACAGCCCGCCATCATCGAGGAAATCCATCGCCAGTACTTCGAAGCCGGCGCGGACATTGTGGAAACGAATACGTTTAACGCGCAGGCTATTTCATTGGCCGACTACGGCATGGAATCGTTGGCCTACGAGATTGCGAAAGCTGGAGCGGAATGTGCTAGACGCGCTTCGGAACACGTCATGACAACAGCGCCGGGCCGGTCGTGTTTTGTGGCCGGCGCAATCGGACCCACGACGAAGACGTCGTCGATTTCCACCGATGTCAATAATTCAGGCGCGCGCGGCACCACCTATGACGAACTCGTGACCGCCTACTACGAGCAGGCCCGTGGCTTGGTCGACGGCGGGGTCGACATATTGTTGGTCGAGACCATTTTCGATACGCTCAATGCCAAAGCCGCGTTCTTTGCGATCGATAAATTTTTCGAGGACCGCCAGGTCAGGCTCCCTCTCATGGCCTCGGTGACGTTTATTCAAGCCGGTAGCAATCGTGGGGTGACGGGCCAAACCATTGAGGCGTTCTGGAATTCCATCTCTCATGTGCCCTTGCTCAGCGTCGGCATCAATTGCGCGTTAGGCCCCAAGGAAATGCGTCCGTTGATTGAAGAACTCTCGCGCCTGGCCCCGATCTCTGTGAGCTGCCATCCGAATGCCGGGCTGCCCAATCCGTTGCTGCCGACGGGGTTTCCAGAGACACCCGAGAGCTTGGCGCCTCAATTGAAAGAATGGGCGCAAAATGGCTGGCTGAATATCGTCGGAGGTTGTTGTGGAACGACCCCCGGACATATCAAGCTGATTGCTGAGGCCGTGCGAGGTCTGCCTCCGCGCGTCCCGTCGTCCGTCGAGCCCTATACCAGGCTCAGTGGGCTGGAAGCGGTTACGATCAGGCCGGAGTCGAACTTTGTGAACATCGGTGAACGGACCAACGTGACAGGGTCGCCGGCTTTCTCCAAACTGATTCTAGGGGACGACTATGACGCGGCGCTCTCGGTCGCGCGGCAGCAAGTAGAGGGAGGCGCCCAGATCATCGACATCAATATGGACGAAGGCATGCTCGATTCCCAAGCTGCCATGGAGAAATTCCTGCGATTGGTGGCGTCAGAGCCGGATATCTGTCGCGTCCCTATCATGGTGGATAGTTCGAAGTGGGATATCCTCGAATCGGGTTTAAAGAACATTCAAGGTAAGCCCGTCGTCAATAGTATCAGCCTCAAAGAAGGCGAGGCCAAGTTCCTCCATCAGGCCAAGTTGGTTCATCGTTATGGGGCTGCTGTGGTGGTGATGGCGTTCGACGAGCGCGGTCAGGCCGACACCTATGAGCGCAAGATCGAGGTCTGTGAGCGGGCCTACCGTCTCCTCACGGAGCGCATCGGTTTTCCCGCCCAAGATATTATCTTCGATCCGAACATCCTCACCGTGGCGACCGGCATAGAGGAACACAATAATTACGCGGTGAATTTTCTCGATGCCATACGCTGGATTAAGCAGCATCTTCCGTTGGCGAAAGTCAGCGGCGGCGTTAGTAATATCTCCTTCTCGTTTCGGGGCAACAACCGTGTGCGCGAGGCGATGCATGCGGCATTTCTTTATCACGCCGTCAAGGCCGGTTTGGACATGGGCATTGTCAACGCCGGACAGTTGGCGGTGTACGAGGAGATTCCCAAGGACCTCTTGGAACTGGTCGAAGATGTGCTGTTTAACCGCCGGCCGGATGCGACGGAACGATTGGTGACGTTTGCCGAGACCGTCAAGCAACAGGGCAAAGTGGCGGTGAAAGACGACGAGTGGCGCTCAGGCACGGTCGAGGAACGCCTCTCCCATGCCCTGGTGAAAGGCGTGACTGATTTTATCGAGCGGGACATCGAAGAAGCTCGACTGAAGTATGCCAAGCCACTGCATGTGATCGAAGGCCCATTGATGGCCGGGATGAACATCGTGGGGGACCTGTTTGGGTCCGGGAAAATGTTCTTGCCGCAAGTGGTCAAGAGCGCCAGAGTCATGAAGAAAGGCGTCGCCTACCTGATGCCGTTCATGGAGGCAGAGAAGAAGAAGTCAGGTGCATCAAGCTCAAATGGAAAGATCCTGCTCGCCACGGTCAAGGGCGATGTGCATGACATCGGGAAGAACATTGTCGGGGTGGTGCTGGGATGTAACAACTACGAGGTGATCGATCTGGGTGTGATGGTGCCCTGCGAACAGATCTTGGCTGCTGCACGCGAGCATGGGGTTGCGATCATCGGGCTAAGTGGACTGATCACCCCATCACTGGACGAAATGGCTCATGTGGCACGCGAGCTGACGCGCGAGGGTTTTGATCTGCCGTTGCTCATCGGCGGCGCCACCACGAGCAAAGCCCATACAGCCGTCAAGATTGCTCCCTTCTACAAGCATTCCGTGGTGCATGTGCTGGATGCTTCTAGAGCGGTGGGCGTAGTCGGCAGTCTCGTGAATACAGATTTGCGGACTGACTTCGCCAAGAAGGTTCGTGCCGACTACGATCAGATACGTCAGACCCATCAGGAGAAGGGTGCCAAATCCCTCTGGACGTTAGCGCGGGCGCGCGCCAATCGCTTCCAATCCAAGTGGACTGAGGTCGATATCCCCAGACAGGCCTTCACGGGGGTGAAGACGCTGCCGCAGCAGCCGTTGGATCAGCTGATTCCCTATATCGATTGGTCGCCGTTCTTTCACACGTGGGAATTGCGCGGACGCTACCCGACCATTTTTGAAGATCCGGTCGTGGGCCCCAAGGCCAAGGAGTTGTACGACGATGCTTTGGCCTTGCTCCGTAGGATTGTGGACCAACGACTATTCACGGCGAATGGGGTTTATGGATTTTTCCCCGCCAACAGCCTGGGCGATGATATTGAAGTGTACCGAGATGATCGTCGCACGGAGGTCTTGGCGACGTTCCACACCTTGCGCCAGCAATCGGAGAAGCCGCAAGGGCAATACAGTTTTGCACTGGCGGATTTTGTGGCACCGAAAGAGTCCGGCCGTGCCGATTATGTCGGCGCCTTTGCCGTGACGACGGGAGTCGGGGTGGATGTGTTATGCAAAGAATTCGAGCGCGATCACGACGACTATAATTCTATTATGGCCAAAGCCTTGGCAGACCGCTTGGCTGAAGCCTTTGCCGAATACCTCCATAAATTGGTTCGTGACACGTGGGGGTATGGCAAGAGTGAGGCGTTGACTTCCGAAGACTTGATTCGTGAAAAGTATCGCGGCATCCGTCCCGCGCCAGGGTATCCAGCTTGTCCTGATCACACAGAGAAACGATTGCTTTTCGATCTCTTGTCCGCAGAACAGCACACCGGCATCACTCTGACTGAAAGCTTCGCGATGTGGCCTGCCGCCTCGGTCAGCGGGCTCTATTTCGCCCATCCGGAAGCCAGGTATTTTGCGGTAGGGAAGATCGGAAGGGACCAGGTGCTCGACTATCAGACGAGAAAAGGGATGCCCCTCTCAGCCCTAGAGCGATGGTTGGGGCCGAACTTGAATTACGAACCGACTTGAGGATATGAGGCCAACGTACAGGATGAGCGAATGCCTAATATTGAGGCGGACTAAGACGCTTCTGCAAGGACGGGCCGTCGAACTGGTTTCACAATCGCAGTGGTCAGTGCTGACTTCACCTGCCGATATCGCTCTTGTGCCCAGCGATTCACGTCTTCTGAATTGGTAAAGACCAGTTCCCAGGCTTTGACAGCGTCAAGCATCAGCAACTGGTGCGGGTGACAATCGCCGGACACGTAGACGACGAGCACGGCAGAGTTGCCGGTGAGGCTGATATCCGTAAACACGTGCAGCGTGGCGCCCTCCGGCAGGGTGACATCGCAAGAAGCGGCCTCGACGAGGGGATGGTAGAGCCGCTGAAGAAATAGGGACGTCACTTCGTAGGCGTTGCTCGCACGCATGAGGCGGGGATTTGGTTTTTCCCCAAACAGGTTTTCGGTTAGATAGGTCGCAGCCTCCCAGGTCGGCATGACTCCTGCCGTAACCAAGGACTCGCACAGATACGCGATCCAATTGCGTGTCGCCACCTGTTTGCGGGACGCCGTTGCCTTCTTCTTCATGATCGGCGATCCTTTCGCGTGCGTGAAATTTCTGAGTACAGGGCGTGGGAATCCGTGCATGAGTCTGTAGCTGACGAGATGAGGGAAGTATATCGGCGGGTGGGAAAACGGTCAACCAAATGGCGCAAAGACGGCTAGGATTCGGGAATCATTCCGCGCGTCGGTTGGTCGGCATACTGGTCATGGATGTGTTTGAGGTCGTTCAAGGAGGAGAAGAAGATGTCGAGGAGCTCAGGGTCGAAGTGTTCTCCTCGATGTGTGGTCATGAGCTCGACGGCGTGATCGAGGGAGAAGGCGGGCTTGTAGACTCGTTGTGTGGTGAGAGCGTCGAAGGCATCGGCGATCGCGGCGATGCGTCCTTCCACCGGGATTGCGTTGCCTTTCAACTTGCGCGGATATCCGTTGCCATCCCAACGTTCATGGTGGGTCCAGGCGATGGAGGCCGCGACTTTGAGGATCTCTGCATCCGATCCGCTGAGGATGCGATAGCCGATCTCCGCATGTTGAGAGATGACAGTGAATTCTTCCGGCGTGAACTTGCCGGGCTTGAGGAGCACATGATCCGGCGTACCAATTTTTCCGATATCGTGCATCGGACTAGCGGTGCGGATCAAATCACACCGTTCCGATGAGAGCCCATGCTTTCTCGCGAGCAGTTCACAGTAATGGCTCATGCGGTGAATATGCTGTGCCGTCGCGCTGTCCCGGTATTCGGCGGCGATGGCGAGTCGTTGAATCGTTTCCTCTCGTGAGAGACGCAGCTCCTTTTCGCGTAGCTCGAGCCATTCGAGCGCCTGCTGGAGCGCCATCGTCCTGGTTTTGACGACATCTTCCAGGTTCTCTCGGTGCAGGCGATTTTCAAGTTCAAGCCGACGACGGCGGAGCGCATTGGCGACATCGATCATGACCTCATTCGACTCGAACGGCTTGACGATGTATCCAAAGGCGCCCATGTCCAGCGCCGCGTTCGCCAGTAGCGAGCTATCGAGACCGGTCACCATGATGACGGCGGTGTGAGGATGCTGACTCATGATATTGCGAACGAGATCCATACCCGACTCACCGGGCATATTCACGTCGCACAATATTAATGCAAAGGGTTGTTCATCCAGCCGGGCTCGTGCCTCACGTGCATCGGCCGCGAGGACCGTCTCATACCCGTGGGTTTGAAGCATGTATCCGAGCAACCGGCGAATCGGTTCTTCGTCGTCAACGATCAGAACGCGTTTGAGGTCAAAGAGGGCTTGCTGAGCAGATCGGTCATCACGCAATGTCATGATTGTGTGAGTATACATAAGTGTAAGTAAACAAGGGAACTGTCTAGGCTCAGTGAGTGCTCCTGTGTATCGCGACGTTCAGTGTTCTCACGAGAATGTAAGACTAAAGCACCTTTTATGCCACTCTATTGCGAAAAGCCGCACGTTGTGAGTCTCATTACCAGATGACGTCTTCTTCACGTGGACGCAGTGGGATACCGCGCTGTGACGGTATGTTCAAGGGGATAGGCGTATTATTCCTTGAGGTCCAAGCGGGGAGATAGGTTTGAAGTAGTGTGCATCTGTACAGATTTAGACGTACGCACCGTGTACTTTTGTATAAGTCGATCGGCAAGAATGGTCGAAGGCTCGCATCTTTTTCCCACGCTCCACAAAGTTCTCCCCAAAATGCCTCACTGGAAAGCGGGGAGGAACGGTAGCCCGTAGTGCAGCGTGGGACAGCGCCTTCTTGGTTTACAAATGCCCAACCAGGAAGGGTGGGGTTATAGACTCAATGATTGGGACACCGGGCCGATTTCATTGCGCTTTTGGAAGGCCTTCACTATAATGCGCCGGATCACGAATAGGAGTCATCAATGAGTCATGCAGCGGGGCTCTTGCGTATCGATGGGCGGCGAAAAGATCAGCTTCGTCCGGTCAAGGTCACGCGGAATTTTATTAAACATGCCGAAGGGTCTGTTCTCATCGAAATGGGTGACACAAAAGTGATTTGTACGGCCTCGATTGAGGAGAAGGTCCCTCCGTTTCTGAAGGGAAAAGGGCAAGGATGGGTGACGGCAGAGTATTCGATGCTCCCCCGTTCGACCCACGAACGATCCCCGCGTGAAGCGGTCAAAGGGAAACAGGGCGGCAGGACGTTGGAGATTCAACGCCTGGTCGGGCGAGCCCTTCGTGCGGTGACGGATATGAGACAGATGGGGGAGCGGTCGATCTGGCTCGATTGCGATGTCATTCAAGCCGACGGAGGGACCAGAACGGCGTCTATCACAGGAGCGTTTATCGCCCTCGCCGACGCGTTCACCGTCCTCAAGAAGCGAGGCCTGATCAAAAAACGTCCGTTGACGGACTATCTTGCTGCCATCAGCGTAGGAAAGGTGGGTGGGGAAATTCTCGTCGACCTGGCCTATACAGAAGACTCCATGGCCGATGTCGATATGAATGTGGTCATGACCGGACAAGGGCGCTATGTTGAAGTCCAGGGCACAGCAGAGCGGACCCCCTTTGCCAAACAGGAAATGGATGAGTTTATGGCGATGGGATGGAGTGGGATTCAGACCCTCACCGCGCTGCAGAAGGATTTGATCGGGGAGTTGGAGTAGAGAAAAGACGATGATTCGTGAATTGGTGCTCGCCACGCGCAATCGACACAAGATAGAAGAACTCGTTGCGCTCTTGGGCAATCAGGGCATCACGATTCACACACTCGATGAATTCCCGGACGTTCCGGATGTGCTCGAAGATGGAGATACCTGCGAGGCGAACGCCGTGAAGAAGGCGCGTGTCATTGCCGAGTTCACAGGGTTGCCGGCTGTCGCCGACGATACAGGGCTGGAAGTGGATGCGCTTGGTGGGCGGCCCGGTGTCTATGCGGCCCGATATGCCGGTGAAGGTGCGACCTACGAAGACAACTGTCGAAAGTTGCTGCAGGAGTTGCTAGGTGTGCCTCGTGGGCAACGAACCGCTCGCTTTCTGACCGTCGCAGCGATCGCACTGCCTTCAGGTGGAATACGGGTGGCGCAAGGTACGTTGGCTGGAGTGATAGCAGAAGAGGCGAGTGGAACGTTAGGATTCGGGTATGATCCTGTATTTTTGATTCCAGCATTAGGGAAGACGTTAGCTCAGTTGTCGGCGGATCAAAAAAATACGATCAGTCATCGCGCCAACGCGTTCACTCAGGCGAAAGACCTGTTACGAGAGATGGAATTCGAAATGCTCGAGTCGGGGCGTAGCGCAGCCCGGTAGCGCGCCTGCTTTGGGAGCAGGATGTCGGAGGTTCAAATCCTCTCGCCCCGACCAAATGCGTGATCAGTGATGTGTGACGGGTGTCAGCTGAGTCACGTGCCTTCGTCCCTCATTTCGTTAGAACGCCACTCATCACGTTTCACTTATCACACATCACTTCTTCAGCACGCGCCCGTAGCTCAGTCGGATAGAGCATCAGCCTTCTAAGCTGAGGGTCGCTGGTTCGATTCCAGCCGGGCGCACCATATAATCAGCAGGTTGCATCTTCTCTCCCCATTCCGCATCCTGGCTGGTTACGGTTTTGGTTACGGTTCGAATCAAGCCCGAGAGACTACCTCGATTCACCGCTTCCTGAAGATGTTTTGGGTCCAAGTGGCTATATCGGAGGGTTGTCTGAATACTCCGGTGGCCGAGAATTTCTTTCACAGAGACTAAATCCACTCCCGCCGCCACACGTCGGCTCGCCGCCGTATGCCGCAGCGTATGCCAACACACCCCGGTGATCCCCGCCTGACGGAGGCCACGTTCAAATGCCCGACGAAGGAAGGCGCGGCTATCCATCGGTTGAGTCACGTCCTTTAATTCTGGGAAGACCCAATCCGACCTAAGAAAGGAGTCAAATGACCTCAGGATCGCCTTGGCCTCCTCGCTCAAGGGCACATGCCGGGTTTTTCCTCCCTTGGGTGCGTATTCCGACCCATCCCGGCCACTGATTCCGACGCAAGTCGGCCACCCATTCCGACGGGAACTCGGCCACTGATTCCGACGGGAATCCGGCCACTATTCTGCGCGTTCTCGGAATCGGTGGCCGACTTCCCTCGGCA
>JBBRRK010000158.1:0-9766 GCA_038200765.1 Nitrospirales bacterium | reverse complement strand
ACGAATCGCCTTGGGCCAGTCCCAGGCTCAGCGTTTCACGTTCGTCGGCAGTCATGTGCGTATAGCAATTGTTCGACATAGCAACACCTTAGCCCAACCGGGCGTGTAGTGTTGCACTTGGAGTTAGAACCCAAGGGGTTATATAGCAATGACGGCATGAACGGATCTTCGAGAATGTCCGCTGGTGGCAGCAAGCCGATGAGAATTTTCAGCGATGAGGATGCAGAGTTTCTTTCTCCCCTGCTCACACAAGGCTTATCTAAGGCGAAACCCGAAGAGCTAGTGTGGTTTCGCGTATCCTCATCGGCAGGGTCAGGCTCTGAACCCACCACGGGCAGTATTTACGTGCAGAAGGGGTCGATCTACTTGACCATTGGGAAGGGTGCCAAGCCGACTGGGTTTATGCCCGAGTCGGCTGCACGCATCGAACCGGCTCCAGCCTATGTCGCAGGCGGTGCACTCGGCGCCATGACGATGATCATCGACTACCATGCAATGGCCAGGGCACCGATGCCCGACGCCATGCCGATTGCAACAGCCCCACCGATTACTCCGATTGCGCCCTCGGTGGTGGCCGCTCCAGCACAAGCTCAGGTGGTCTCTACCATTATGGGACAGGATGAGTTTTTAGCCCAGAAACTCATTGACTTGAAGGAGGCAAAAGAGGCGCTCGCGAAGAAAGACTCCGAGGTCAGTATGCTTCGCAAGGAGTCGGGATGGATGAAGCGAGAACTACGGGACCGCGACGAAGAAATCAAAGCACTGAGGTTGACCAATGTATCCGGCAAACCCGCACCGAAGAAGAAATCGGCCCACGCGACGAAGGTTCGCTAACCTCGCCTCACCCGCAGTATTCATGACACGTCTGCTGCACGCGCGGATACGCGGCTCCGATGGGCAGTCTCGCCGTTCAGCCCTTCGACATACTGCACGAGTATGCCTCAGGGTTCCACCGCTCCGAGTGTCCATCTCGCTTCTCGTCTGCACGCTTTCGCGACGAACCTTCATGCATACTGCGGGCTAATCGACATTCAGTAACTCCGGCTGGAGCAAGACCACTTCACTGGACAGGGGCTGTCGAAAATTCATCCGGCAGTAACAGGCATACGTCACATAGGTATCTTGCAGGCAGTACCGGGCCAACTCTTGCCCCTGTCCCCTCCCCCACATCTCAGCCACCTGAGCCCCACTGCCGGATTTCGTTTCGACCTTCAGGGCTCGTGCCAGCACGTCGAGTTTCACCCACCCACGCGTATCCCAATTACTCCAAATTGCCATCGTGTCGTAGATCGGCTCCGTGCGGAACTTGGCGAGATTAATGTCCACGCTCGGTTTGACTTGGTGAATGATCGATCGCTTCTTAATGAAGGGGATATCGAAGCCTAGCCCGTTATGGGTGATGAAGAGAGAGGGACGGTTCTGAGCCACACGGCTCCAGAATTGCCGCAATAACTCCCGTTCGTTTTCGCCATACCAGGCCACCGACCCACGTGGTTCAAGCTGGTCGGAAAATTCCAGTAGGCCGATACAGACGATCTGACTGAATGTGCCGTCGAAAGCAGACTTTGCATATTGTTCATCCTCGGCCTGTCGTTGAGCTTCGGCAGCCCCTGCCGTAAACAGATCGTAGCCCTCGCCTGCCGGCTCAGATTCGCCGCGTGGCGGAAACTTCCCCACCAACCTCGTCCATTCTTCCCGAGGCGCTTGAATGGTCTCAATATCCAGGACGACCTTCATAAACCCTGTCCCATGGTCTCCCGCTGCAAGGCTTCGATGATAGGACGGTCCGCTGGGGGAAACTCAAGGTTGCCCAACTCGTACGGCCAGACCCATCGAATTTCCGCGCAGTCGATGGCTGTGGCCTGCCCGGCTTCGATTCTGCAACGGAAGAAATGCAGCTCCACAGTTTTCTCCTTATACTCATGCCGGATAATCTGAAACGGTATCGGCACGTCGATACCAATACCCAGCTCCTCGAACAATTCACGCCGCAGACATTCTTCCAAAGTTTCACCCGGCTCACACTTGCCGCCCGGGAACTCCCAAAACCCCGCCAAGTGCACACCCGGATTCCGTCTGGCGATCAAGTAGCGGCCCTCACGGTAAATAAGACCGGCAGCCACTTCAACGACCTTCATGCCGCACCGTCGCTTTTCGCGATTTCTGATCGAAGGGATACGTCTTGCAAAATGATTTCATCGGGCATTGCCGACAGGGGGGATTTCTCGCCCTGCAGCAAGTTGCCCCAAAGTCCATGATTGCCTGGTTAAAGTCATAGCCCTTCCCGCGTGGAATTAAAGCTTCAGACAATTCCCATAATTTCGGCTTCTGAGTCTTGGGATCGCCCTTCGCGACGAACACACGATGAAGGACTCGAATCACATTCGTATCCAGAATCGGCGCATCTTCGTTGAACGCGAACGACCGGATGGCGCCGGCCGTGTAACGTCCGATTCCCTTGAACGACAGCAATTCCTCCGCATTGTTCGGAAGCTGGCCCCCATACCGTTCCACCGTCTCGCACGCGATGCTATGTAACCGCTCCGGCCGAATATTGTAGCCGAGCGGGTACCATGTCTTCTTCACATCCGAGACCGGCGCATCAGCCAACTCCTCAAAATTTGGGTAGCGCTCTAGAAACTCGTGGTACTTCGGGATCACCCGATCGACCTGAGTCTGTTGCAGCATCACTTCAGACACCAAAATGTGATAGGGATCGGAGGTCTTCCGCCAAGGAAGAGCACGGCCATGTTTCTCATACCATTTCAGCAACCGAGTCTGAAAACGGCGCTTTAGCGAGGCGTCGAGGCCGGAAGACTTCTTCGAAGTCTTCTTCTTGGGCAGCGGGGTTGTTCGAGAACGAGAGGTGGTGGGCATCACAGCATCAATCCAATGGCGGCATTCTAGAAGTGCGCCAACCGAAAATCAAATGGCATCCAAGCCGATCAAGCACTGCGGTCGATGTCTGACTCAAGCGAGACGGGCGAGACGGGCGGGAAAAGCGCGACAGGCAGAGACAGAGCTCACACGTCACGCAAGTCCCGTCCCTCGCGCTTGTCGCGCGCTACTCCGCCACTTCGCGACGAACCGTCGTGAATAGTGCGGGATAGAGCTTCCGCTCAATCTGACACAAACCCATCATGTCTGCCTGAATCGTACAGGCTTCCCAGCCCGTAACTACTCAGGCAGATAGGCTGAAGACTGAGGGATTCATCTCTGCTTGAACCCAAGGTCGTAGAAACCGAGAAGGTTTTGATTTGAATGGTTTCATTCCTTCCTTGCAAGATATTGAATAGCCGTCAGCCTGAACACCTGCGTAGGTATAGAAGTATGTCAAAGAATTTTTCCTTGTAATTGACAGGATCAAAAACCTTTTGCTAGCGTGCAGCTCTGTCTAATAACTGGTTAGGCGTCATAGCTGTCCTAGCAGGCTGCGGGAAAACCCAGTTGATGCACAAAATGCCGTTAGAATCTTCTCTATGGCACCGACGTCACAATAGTCCAGGATGCTCAAAAACGCTGTCCAGCAAGGCCGCAGCGAGCGAAGAGGCGATGCGTACGCTTCGGTACGTTGAGCCTCTGAGCGATGCGAAAACGCCGCTGGCGGACTTTTTCAGCATCCTGCTAACAAGTATGGAGAAACGGATCGTGTCGACGAGTAATGGGAAGTCTGATTTCGATCAGGCAAAGGCCGATTCGTTTGCTGGAGAATTGCTGGCCACGCTAAACCATGGAGCGCTGTGCTTGATGATCTCGGTGGGTCATCGAACCGGGCTATTCGACGTCATGAGCAAGATCGTGCCAGCCACGTCGAGCGAAATCGCTGCGCAGACCGGACTCAATGAGCGTTATGTTCGAGAGTGGCTGGGTACGATGGTCACATCGAAAGTTATCGACGTGAATCCCGAGACGCTGCAATTCTCGCTTCCCGCAGAACACGCTGCGTTTCTGACCCGGGCGGCTGCAGCCGACAACCTCGCAGTATTCGCCCAGTACATCCCGGTGCTCGGCGAAGTCGAGGACGACATCGTTGAGTGTTTCAGGGTTGGCGGCGGTGTGCCCTATTCGAGGTATACCCGGTTCCACGAGGTCGCCTTGCTCACGATATTCAGAACAACTGGTATGTGGTGACAAAGTGAGCCGCGAACACAGTCACATCAATGCCGCCCAACAAGGCCTGCAGGGACATGCCGCAAGCGGCGCGCCTCTGATGGCTGTCGTTGGACCCTTGGGCGTACGATTAAAGAAGCTCCCCGCAGCAGCCTACTCCGCCGAAGTAGCCACTTCGGCTACGAAGGCCGGAAGCTACGGGGTATTCGGCGAAGGAGAATAATAGTAGTTGGCCTTTGATCCCGTCAGTCAGCGACCGCTTCCACGCGACTTGCTCGCACTGACGTTTGCGCAATCCGTAACTCGGAGGTACCCCTGATGCACACCACCCCGCAGCATCCCTACCACCCAATCATCTACGTTCGTGGCTTCGCAGCTACGCAGGGCGAAATTGAGGACACGGTGGCCGACCCTTACATGGGATTCAATATTGGTTCGACCAAGTCGCGAGTGGCTTGGACCGGCGACGTCAAGAGGTTCTATTTTGAGTCACCTTTGGTGCGTTTGATGAGCGACCACAACTACGAGGACGTCTTCGTGGACGGTGACGATCTGGTTTCCGCCGACCGTGCCAACCACCCCGTCCCGTACCGATGCATCGTCATTTACAGATACTACGACGAGGCTTCAGAGGACTTCGGCGATGGCAAGGGCGTACCGCCCATCGAGCATTTTGCGAGGGGACTGGACGAGTTGATCCTGCGGCTACGCGGCAAGGTCTGCGCCAACCCGGATAACCAGATGACGCCCAAGGATTTTCGCGTACATCTTGTGGCCCACTCCATGGGCGGCCTGGTTTGCCGAGCCTTCCTCCAGAACACGAAGCTCGGCTCTGTAGAGGCGCGCGGGGCAGTGGACAAGCTCTTTACCTATGCCACGCCGCACAATGGCATCGACATGCGCATCGTGCGCAATGTGCCAGGCTGGCTCTCGTTTGGCGACGTCAACAATTTCAATCGAGAAAAGATGGCCGAATACCTTGATGTGCCAAAGGGTGACGATGTCTCTGTGGTGAAGAACTTCCGGCCGGACCGCATCTTCAACCTAATCGGCACCAACCAGCGTGATTACACTGTGGCGGGCGGTATCTCGGCCTGGGCGGCGGGCGACGCGAGTGACGGACTGGTGCGTATCGAGAACGCCACCACGCACGGACCAGGCCAGGACGGCAAGGATGTGAGTTCGCCGCGCGCGTTTGTGAACCGTAGCCACTCCGGTCACTATGGCATAGTTAATTCCGAGGAGGGCTATCAAAACCTCACGCGTTTCCTGTTCGGTGCGCTGCGCGTGGACGGCATTCTGGACATCGACGACATCACGCTGCCGTTGGAGGTGCAGAAGGCGTTCGACGAAGGCAAGGCCGTGCGCGCGTCTTACCAGTTCGAAATAGCGGCGAGCGTCCGCGGCTGCCAGTGGCAAATGACGCGCCGCGAGGTACGCGAGAACTCCGCCATCTTCCGCAGCTACAACGATCTGTTCCCGGGCCAGGACGGCACCCAGCGTCTGCCAGACCGCAGCAAGAGTCCACATTTGTTCTCGGTGTTTCTCGATCCGAGCAAGAGCGTCAAGGCTTCCAAATCAGTGAGCTTCGCGTTTGACGTGAAAGTGCTGGTGCCCGACTACGAAGTGGACGGATTCACTTTCCTGAAGCGCCACTATGAGGGCGGATTCATCCTGCGTAAGCTGATCCTTGTAGAGGCATTCCCCGATGCGGAAGCCCTGGGCGGCTGGCGGATCAAGTACGGCTTTCAGGACACCAACCCCGGCAAGCCAGGCATTGGCGTAGTAACGCGCGCGCTGGAGGGTGGCACGGCGGGCGCGCCCGGCTTGGCTTTCGATGTCCCCATCGAGCAGAAAACCAGGCCGGGATTGCGCGGCACGCTACGTATCGAAGCCCGATCGTGGAGCTGAATAGATGGAGACTTGAGCGGTTTTTGGTTGCAGTCGCGGCAGCATTTTTCATGATGTAGTTGGTACGCAACGGTGCCTAACAACAGCTTCAACTGGGACTATCTTTTCCGCTGGTGCTCCAAAGCCAGCCGGTTAAGCTGAGTGTGAGCCGGCGAATGGCCGCTTCTGACCCAAAACGGTGATTCGCGGCGTAGATTTGCGGTACATTGAGGACACGGCGGTGATCGAGTTGTGGCTGACCCGTCCTGAAAGGAACGTCGAGAGATGATTCCAGAACTCAGAACGATCGGGGTGCGAACCCCTGTACCGCGAGGTGCGGTGTTGGCGTTCACGAGGAGCACGCAGCGCCTCATTCGCCGCGTATGCCTGGCGACGGCGTTGCTGGTGACGATCGCCGCCGTGGCTCAGCTGGTTCACGCTGCAGGCGGAAATCAGACGAAGTTCCAGCGCATATCGACGCAGTTCATCGCGGCGTTGGGCGATCCAGGTGCGACCTCCGGGAGCGGCGCGCAATCGTGGGGTCTGTGGCCTCTAGACCCGGGTCCTCGGGGAGTCGAACTGAACCGCTATCAACGGTTGAAGGAGGCCGGTGGCGTCGCCCCGGCACGATGGCAATTCGACGGCACGGACTGGTGGCTGGAGGAACACGGCTTGATCATGGAGCAGCCGACCTTTCCACTCCCTCCCGGCAAATACATGGTCACGGGCGCCCGCGACGTGACGGCTGTGCTGACCAGTCATCCCGCCGACAGGAATGGCGACAGACGCTGGGAGCTCGATCAAGGCGCGACGCTCTACGACGTGACGCACCTGGCCTGCCGCTCCGCGCGCTATACACCGGCGGCGGTGGGTAGTTCGTGCTCGCCGGCCAACGCGCAGCAGACGGCGTTTCCCGTTGCGCCAGGGGGATCGATGCCTCCGGTCGAGGGCTGCACGAAGCAGGACTATGCGGTGCTCATCGTGATCGGCATGGGCGTGGAAGACTGAACGCCGCTGGCGAGCCTGGCCGCCGCCGCGTTCGACGCCGCCACGAGCACGCCCGCAATACGCCGCGTTTTCACCTGCCGCGAATAACCCTGCGGATCCGTTTCCGTTCCGGTCACCGAAGCGATGACCGCTGTCGACCCAATTGCGACATTCGAAAAATGGGATTGAGGCCACGCGAATCCGAACCTCGAATGATGGCTCTTGGCCGTTCTACGACCGTCGGTATCCGTGCGAACCAAGCCGCCCATTCTTTCAACTCTCGCTCCTGCGCCGTCTTCATGCCGGACGCCTCGGCCTCTTGCTCAGCGCGATTCCCTTTCACGACTGTCGGACTATGGCCTACTTCTTTGCTACTTTCCTGTTTGGGCAAAAAGCCCCTTTAAATTTCCTATTCCCAGCGTTTTCCATCTTTACTCTTTTTTCAGTTTCTGCGAGAATTAACCACGATGCACTGAGAATTCAGCAAGTCATGCCATCCCACCGCTCACCAATCTTCCACAAAAACAAGAGAGAGTTGGGTTATTGCGCGCTTTTGTGACCGGGAGGGCAGGGTTTATTGGGGAGCATGCGGTCAATACCCTTTTGTGCGGAGATATTTCCGATTTGGCCTCTCTCCGCGAAGCTGTTCAAGGTGGGGATCTTTTGTTCTATAAGGAAAATCGATGAAAGTTTTAGTCACGGGAGCCAATGGGTTTGTCGGAGCCCATCTTTGTCGGCGTCTTGCTGAACGAGGAGCAGATGTTCGGGCATTGGTGCGGGAGGGGTCGGATCATAGTGGGCTGAAAGGACAGTCAGTCGACATCGTTCACGGAGACATTCTGGATCTCCCGAGTTTGGAACGTGCCACCCAGGATTGTGAACAGGTGTATCACCTGGCGGCGAATGTCAAGTTTTTTACCAGAAATCCTGAGGCCATGCGTTCCGCAAATACACAGGGAACGCGCAATGTGCTCACCGCGGCTCGCAAAGCAGGCGTTCGAAAGATGATTCATACCAGCACCGCCGCGGTCCTTCGGCGTGGAACGAATTCGCCCTCGGCAGACGAAACCATGCTCAAGAACGATCACGAAGCCATTGGCGCCTACGAGCTTTCGAAGTTAGAAGCGGATCGCGTGGCGATGGACGCATTTGCAGATGGGCTTCCGGTGATCGTCATCAATCTCGCCGCGCCGATTGGCCCTGGCGACGCAAAACCCTCCCCAATTGGTCACACGATCATTCAATTTCTCAAAGGAAAGTTCCCTGCGTACACCGACTCAGGTTTGAACGTAGTTGATGTTCGAGATGCTGCAGAAGGACATTGCCTGGCTGCAGAGAAAGGAACAATAGGGGATCGATACATCCTTGGAGGAGAGAACATCTCCTTGAAAGAGTTTCTTGGTTTACTGGGAGAGTTGTCGGGGGTGCCTTCGCCGAAAATAAAAGTGCCCTACGCGTTGACCCTGATTGGCGGTGTGATGGGCGAGATCACCGGGCGGCTCACCAATAAGGAACCCTTGGCCTGTCTGGCCTCGGTGCGAATGGGAAAATATCCGCATTATGTCACCAGCGACAAAGCGAAGCGTGAACTGGGATACAGTCCCGGTCCTATTCGAGAATCGTTAAAAGAAGAAATAGAATGGTTTCGTGCACAAGGTATGGTTTGACTGAGAGCGACCACATGCTCTAGACTCGTTTTTGAGGATGGGCTCATCCTACTCCCAAGACCTGCTGGTTCACGAGAACATCCGTTTGCACCGCCTCGCGGACTATTCGCCGGAACTCAATCCCCAGAACATGTCTGGGATGAGCTGCGCGAAAAGGAACTTCCCAATCGAGTCTTTGAGTCCATGGGCGCGGTCGCTCGTCAACTCGAAGCCGGCCTCCCGCGGTTAGCGGCACACACCCAAGCGCTGCGAAGCCTGACGGCGTGGTCTTGGATAGTTAAACTCAACTTGATAGCGAACTAAAATCAGCAACAGAGCAACAAACACTCAAAGGAGTTATTCATGAAATCTCTTCTGTTACTCATCGAAGGTGACGATGAATTGCGACCGGTTGTCAAGGAGCTTCAGGCCACGCCTGTTAACGGGGCGCAAGGTCCGTTTGAAGGCACCCTCTCCAACAACACAAAAGTTATTGCGGTGACCACTGGCGTTGGTCCTGAACAAGCCTATCGGGTGACCGCCGATGCGATTCGGCAATTCGGCCCAGATTACGTGCTCTCTGCCGGGACCTGTGGCGCGCTGGTTCAGGGTCTCGAGGTCTCGGATTGGGTGGTGACAGGAGATGTACGTGCTATTGGCCAGGCGAATCAGAAATGGTCTACTATCGAGACACTTCGAGACAATGACAAGACAGCAGCACCTCGTCTCTGCCAAGCCCTCAAACAGACCCCACGGTGGCATGAGGGAAGATTGGTTACCGTTGCTGATGAACCGATACATTGCGCTAAGGCCAAGGCGGAGATCGCAATGCTCCATGAGGCGATTGCGGTGGACATGGAAAGTTATGGCATCGCACGAGCGGCCGTCGAGAAAGGGCTTCCGTGGGTTGTTGCGCGGGTCGTCGTCGATACGCCAGCCCTGCCATTGCCGGAACTCGGTGCGATGAACGTACGCACAGGGCGTCCTCCCCTTTCAGGCATCGCAAAATATGTCCTCAGGCACCCTCTTGCTGGACCTCAGAGATTACATGGATTATGGTCGCTGGTTCAGACCTATGCGTTTCACCTTGTCAGAATGTTGCCGGAATTCACCGATGGTTCGAAGGGGTCTGC
>JBBRRK010000157.1:0-9816 GCA_038200765.1 Nitrospirales bacterium | reverse complement strand
ACATATAACGGATATGAATGAGATACAGCTGACATCTGAGCATCTTTGCCGATTCCACTACCGTGGGCTATGAGATGGATGAAAAAAAGAGTATTGAATTGTTGCTGAGATCCTCGATATCCTCAAGCTAGGGGAGCGTGTAAAGCAGGGAGTATCGATGTCTAGCATCAGCATTCTCTACAGCGACTTCAACTGTCCGTTCTGTTATGCGATGCACGAACGGTTGCACGAGATGAACTTGCTCGATCGCTGTGAATGGCGAGGTGTGCAGCATGCCTCGCATCTGCCTCAGCCAATGAAACCCTGGCAGGGCTCGTTGGGTGCTGAATTGCGCCATGAAGTGTCGGTCGTGCAGAGGCTGGCGCCAGGACTGCCCATTGCGCTCCCTCCTGGTAAGCCCAATACAAGACCGGCGATCGAGCAAGCAGTGGCGCTCCTACGGCGCGATCCATTGCATCTGATGACCTTTGTACGTGAGACCTATCGGGCCTTCTGGAGCGAGGGCAAGGACATCTCTGATCCGAATGTGCTCAGGCAACTGGTCGAGCAGGTAGGAGGTTCACGAGAAAGTATGGGTACGATCGACAACGAGGACCGCCAGGTAGTTCACGAGTGGGAAGTGGCCTGGCATCGAACAGGCCAGGCCGGAGTTCCCCTCATAGTCTCGCCGGATCATTATCTCCTTGTTGGCTGCGCTCCCATCGCTGACGTCCAGCGGTTTTTTACCCAATAGGATTAGGCGACGTCCAGACTCATGACATAGTTCTGCAATTCCCTCCGATGCTCTTCTTCCCTATTCTTGAGACTCTCGATTTCCTTGCGCAGATTCTCCAGTTCGGCCTCCTGCTGATCCAACTTCTTGACATAGCGAGTATAGAGATCGGAGTTCTGTGGTAGCCGCTGCATGTTTTCACGGATGCGAGCATGCTCCGTCGTAATCTCGGTGGTGCGTTGGTCTAACAGGATGCTGAAAAAGTCCACCAGCGGCGTTCTCGCGTCGCTCAGAGGCTCAATGTACTGAAGCGTACGCCTCGCCTCTTCGCTCGCTGCGGCCTTGCCTGTGGAATGGCGTGTCTTGGCACGCCTGGGCTGGGTGGGCGAGAACCGTGGTCTTTTTGACCATCCGTAAGGACGGTTTCCTCGCTCACGAAGAATTGTTCCGCAGTGTCTCTCATGATACTGTTCAATCCCATGAGCGATGCAGATGAGATGACGATTACACGAATCCTCGAGGATTGCCGCGCGATAGCCGTGGTGGGATTATCGTCGAATCCAGCGCGACCGTCGTATCGCGTGGCCACCTACATGCAGGTGCAAGGCTATCGCGTGATTCCGGTGAACCCGAACGAGACGAACGTCTTTGGTGAGCGGGCCTATCCAGCACTTGCCGCCGTGCCCGACACCATAGATCTTGTGAATATCTTCAGGAAGTCGGAAGACGTTCTGCCTATCATCGAAGAAGCCATTGCTCGTGGCGCCAAAGCGATCTGGATGCAAGAAGGGGTCATCAACGAACAGGCCGCCGTACGTGCTCGAGCATCTGGTCTGCTTGTCGTGATGGACCGCTGCTGGTTGAAAGAACATGGCGATCGGTTACATCGTGGCTGACCCAGCTCCACATCGCCCCCCAGTGTCTCCATCTCCCGATCCTCAACGAGAAGCCATGGTGGCCACGGCTGAATTTTTAGCCAAGATTCTGGATACGACTGTCAAAATTCCTGGCACACCCTTCTATCTCGGACTCGATCCGTTACTCGGACTGATCCCAGGAATCGGTGACATGATAGCCAATCTTATCGGGACCGTCATCCTGGTCTTGGCCGCGCGGCTTCACGTGCCGCAGGTCGTCATGATGCGGATGAGCCTGAATCTTCTCATCAATGGAACCATCGGTGCGATCCCTATCCTCGGCGATCTATTCTCCATTTGGTTTCGGAGTCACGCAAGAAATGCAGATCTATTGCGTCGGGCCGCGACTCAACCCTATCGAGAAACGCAGCAGGCGAGGCTGTATGTGGCCGGCATCATCGGCGGGACCGTCGTGCTCCTGCTGCTCGCGATTGCAGCGGTGCTGTGGATCGTCGTGAAGCTCTGGGCCGCAATCGCTCTGTGAGCAGGGTAGTGCAGATGGCGCGGCGAGTGAGGGGCGAAGCTGCCCTCTAGCAGGTTGCTGAAAAAGTCTTCCAGCGAGGTTCTCGCATCGCTCAGGGGCTCATCGCAGCCGCGAATCTGGGAATACAGCAGAAGGGCTCATGCTGCATGCGGGCTAGTACGCTGCGCTTCAATACGACAGAGTAGACCAATCGGTCATGCACCCTGTTCTCACGCCCTCTCGCTCTCTTCATCCAACATCATTTTTTGAACACCTATCATGCGTCTCCTGATCATCGAGCTGCTTGCGCGAATGCTTTCCCAATCAACGCCTGCGCTTCTTCTTGAATCCGCTTGAGATGGTCTTTCCCTCTGAAGCTTTCGGCGTAGAGTTTATAGACGTTTTCGGTGCCGGAGGGGCGCGCAGCGAACCAGCCTTGCTCAGTGACGACTTTCAATCCGCCGATTGACGCACCATTGCCAGGCGCTGTCGTCAGTTTTGCGACAATCGTGTCGCCGGCCAATTCTGATGCCTGCACCTGGTCCGGTGAGAGCTTTGAGAGAATGGTTTTCTGTTCTGGCGTCGCAGCCGCATCGATCCGTTCGTACCGCGGTTCTCCGAGTTCGTTGGTCAGCTCTCGATACAGTTCACCAGGATCACGACCGGTCTTGGCCATCATTTCAGCGGCCAAAAGATTCATGATGATGCCATCCTTATCAGTCGTCCAGACCGATCCATCTCGACGAAGGAACGAGGCCCCCGCGCTTTCTTCACCGCCGAACCCGAGTGAGCCGTTGAGCAAGCCATTGACGAACCATTTGAAGCCGACCGGCACTTCGACAAGTGTGTGTTCGAGCTTGGTTGCCACACGGTCAATTAAACTGCTACTCACCAGCGTCTTCCCGATCCCTGCGTCTGGCTTCCACCCAGGTCGGTGAGCAAAGAGGTAGGAGATCGAGACCGCGAGGTAGTGATTGGGATTCATCAGGCCGGCAGAGCGGGTGACGATGCCGTGTCGGTCGTTGTCGGCATCGTTGCCGAAGGCGACATCGAAGCGATCTTTCAGCGCAATGAGGTCCGCCATGGCATAGGGAGAAGAACAATCCATACGAATCTTGCCGTCCCAATCGAGCGGCATGAAGCGGAAGGTCGGATCAACGGAAGGATTCACCATCTCGATATTGAAGCCATACCGCTCTGCGATCGGCTGCCAGTAGGCCACCCCGGACCCGCCGAGCGGATCGATGCCGAGTTTCAACCCGGCTGTCCGAATCACATCCATATCGATGATCTCTGCAAGATCGCCGATGTAGGCGCCAAGGTAATCATGCTGGTGGGTGGTGTTCGCACGACGAGCCTGGTCGGACGACAGACGCTTGACCCCTTGCAGATCGGCGGCAAGCAGGGCATTGGCTCGATCCTCAATCCACTTCGTGACCACGGTGTCAGCCGGCCCACCATGCGCTGGGTTGTACTTGATGCCGCCGTCCTCCGGCGGATTATGGGAGGGAGTGATGACGATGCCGTCGGCGAGCCCCCAAGTTCTTCCGCGATTATAGGAGAGGATCGCGTGGGAGATGACCGGAGTGGGGGTGTACCCATCATGCTGATCGATCATCACCTCAACGCCGTTCGCTGCCAAGACTTGGAGCGCGCTCGCACAAGCAGGTTCCGAGAGTGCGTGGGTGTCTTTGCCGAGATACAGTGGCCCGACTGTGCCCTGACCGGCTCGATATTCACAGATAGCCTGTGTGATAGCCAGAATATGCCATTCATTAAAGCTTTGCTTGAAGGCAGAGCCCCGATGTCCTGATGTACCAAAGGATACTCGTTGCTCCAGTACCTGCACGTCAGGCGTTTCAGAAAAGTAGAATGCAATCAGCTTCGAGACATCGATCAGCATCGAAGCCGGTGCGGGATTTCCTGCGAGGGGATGAATAGCCATAGGTGTTGTGTAGTCCTGAAACCCTCCGAGTGTCAACTATCTTCGCGGCATGTTGCACACCGACTTGAGAGAAATACAACACCGCCGATACATCGTGCGTCTGCTGTCGTCATGATTCGACAAGCTCACCACCAACTGTAGCCCTGCAGTCCGTTCGCCTTGTGCCTGTCGAAAAGCAGAAATACACTATTGGGTGTGCCTCATCAGTAACGCGATCGAACACAGCGCTTAGGGTTTGACAGGTGGAAGGATTTGGCAAAAGAGATCCACTGTCTTTCGAAAAAGAAAGAGCGCGGTGTCTTGCGGAGAGGCAGCGACAGCGGCCTCAGCGGCGTGCCGAATATGTTCTGTGGTGATTCCAAATCGAGTAACCACAAAGCTTGCATCATCAAGATCCAGATCGGTCCCGCGACGCAGCTTCGAGATAATGAAATCCACAGGCGCCAACAGTTTCACTCGCAATTGAGCCTGGTGAACAAGGTCGGTCGCACGCTCACGATACCCTGGCGGCATCGCCACAATGGACCACCCAGAGAAGTTTTCGGTGAGGTCTGCTGGAAGCTGGTGCTGGCTGAAGAATTCAGCCAACGCCTCGACCGAACCCACCACTTCCGCATCCACATCGCGCGTCAATCGATCCTGATATCCGTAGGCCTGGAGTGCAAGCGCCCCCACGAGCAAGACATCGACAGTCGCACCAGTCTGTCTGATGTAATCCCTCAGGAGCTCAATGACTTGATCAGCGGTGAGCGTAGACAAAAGAGAGAGCCTCGGCAAAGGCGCGATAATCCCGGTCGTCGATAGGACCCGCATCGACAGGAAGTGGCGCTCGGTCACCAAGAAACGTAATGAGACGTCGGTACCGTGTGTACCATCGGCAAGCCGTTTGATAGGCCACCAGAACCTTCGGCTCAGATTGCCACGGCGCAAGATCGAGCCGATCGTTCACAAGAATTTCGAGCCATAGCATTCGTCGCCCCCGCTCCGTCTGAATCGCCTCGCCGATTGCACTCGTGCCTAAATAGGCCGGTAACATTAGGAGTGGAGGCACAGGTCTTTCCATGAGTGGCTGAGTGAGCATACCGCAGTGTAGCACGGAGAAACCTTGTAGGAGAACCCTACCAGTCGCCTACAGTTCCCTCCGGGCAATCGCGCGCTATCGACAGAGGTTGATACGACACGGCTTCATCTTTTAGATCTGGCTCATCTGCACGGAGCATCGTCACCTCCATCTTTTCGTTCGCGAACGTTTCCTCGCCCGTTCGCAAAACGCTTTCCCGATTCAAAATCTTCATGGCATTGAGGCGAGACACCTTGAGGGGAAACGTCCCGAATTGATCTCCCGACAAATTGAGCACCTGAACCGTCATCCGGTTACGATCCACATAAATAACCTGACGCAAGGTGTCGTCGATGGGTGTCTTCAGGCTCACAACAGCTGAGACCGTCGGCTCGATGACTGGAACCGTGATCATATATTTGCCTAACGTATCCGTCGCCGTCGCGTCCAACATTCCTGTGGCCTTTAGGTTCGAGGTCGTAAACAGTGTGGTGGTAGGGCCTAAGAGAGGGGATTTGATATCGAGACGGAGATTTGTGAGGCGGTGGTCCGACACATTTTCAATGAGGAACTTGATCACGACCCAGGACTGAGGGTCAAGGGTCTTGGCCCGGCCTTTCGGCAATGTCTGTTCGATGCGCCGGAGACGGCAATCGGACACCAGGTTCCGGTTTTCATAAAAATAGGTTTTACTGTTCCCCTCCAGGAGAAAGGCGCGCTCATACGTGTAGAAGGCGACGCCGACATGAACCGGGGTTGGCTTGAACCAGGAGACGATCAGAGGAGCGAGAAACAGCACCAACGAGGACGAAAATCCAACGATGATCACCTTGTTGAGTCGGCTTTGCCGCCCAAACCACCTCCACCATTCCTTCAATAACATCATGACTGTTCACTCATGGAGAAGATGGGCCGAGTTGTGAGCCAATCGCCACGCGTGATGAATCGATCCAAATAGCCGGCTGACACTCATTATTATTGCCTCACGCTTCACAACTCTTGAGATTGAAAAGAGAATGTCGTTGAGGGGATTTTCAGTGTCCTGTTGGACTCGCACCTCTGAAAGAGCCACCTGGGTACGAGACATCCCATCGCACAGGGAAGCGGTGGAAACGGAGAATCGTGAAAGACACGATAGTCTCGCAAGGAGGCGTATTGTAGGAGGGGAACGATCAAACCGCAAGGCGGGCCGTGTAGAAAGGGATGTATTGACCGGCGGGATGTTGTCAGCGGTCGCCTAGGGAATGATGTGTCAGTCTTGCTCCTCACCGGCAGACCCACCACGATCCGGCACGTTAGCAGCCCGTGTGTTCTGTTGTCCGAGGATCTCCTGTTCCGCCTGAAGCCAGTCATCAAGAGGACCTTGACGGATGCGTCGCTCGTAGTTCTCGAAGGCACGTGTGGCGATCTGTTCATGGAGTGTTTCTGACACAGAAGGGGAGGGAGCCTCTGGTGTCGTTCGACGGGTAGGTCTCTGGCGCGTCGTCTTCGGTTTGGTCGGGGTCTTCAGTTTGATTGGCTTCTTCGACTTCACGAGTTCCTTCCCATTTCATCCATCACGAATCAGAGTGGTGATGGCAAGGCTAGGCCGTCTATGGGGAGGTGTCAAGCCGTCATGAGATGACGTGGAGCGGTTCAGCGGCTGGATTCGCGTCCTTCAATTCGCAGGCCGCGGCTGTAGGGATTCCCGGCGCCGAAGGGATTCTTGATTTAGTCCGGTGAGAACGGAGAGCCGTAACGGCCGTAGGGGTTACTCGTCGAATCCTGATCATAGGGATTCGTGCTGAACTTCCCACGGTAGGCCCCCTCCTGGTCATACAGCCGAGGAGGGAACAGAGAAGGGGTCGGGAGTCTTTGTTTGAGAGAATTTAGTCAGGTCAGTGCAAGACCCACCCCTCAGGCATTTGTGAAACCTATGTGCCTCGCTAGAATGCTGAGGTAATGTTTGGCACATATGATGCGACTCGACTCGGATGTGAAGGCGTGAGAATTACTTGAAATAAAGACTCCCGACCCCATTTCATCTGCATGTCTCGGATTTGCTGGCGCTCACGGGCCTCCTCGCTGAAGACAACCCGCTGTTTGCCGCCGCCTGACCGACGCATTCCAACGAACGGAGACCCTCCCTACCGCAACACGCAGGCGTTGAACGGCCGCTTTTCAATTCGGTGATCGACCGGTTTGGGTCGGATGCCGACGGTCACAGAACGGCCAGAAGCGGCCATTGCATTCCTTGCGATAGCGGGCGTTTGCGACTGGCGCCCCGCGTGCCTACTTTCGATCTTTTCCAAGCGGCTTAATCGATGAAACACATCGCCTCCGCAACCGAGCCGACTATCAACCTCGCACAGCACTCGGGCAAACGCCCAAACAATCCGCGCTAGATGCCCTTTTGCTACTGTATGTGTATGACCAGGCCATGAACGTGCTGAACCTTTCTTTTTGGTATTAGATTTGATTCACCTCATGAATCTGTTTCGATACATGCGCCTGCGATCAGGAGGTGTGCCTCACACGTGTGTCGTTGCGCAGCCAGGCGTATGACGCTGAAAGTAAAGAGATTAAGGGCGCCATCCGATGATTCGGTGCTCCTGTCTCATGCTGGCACCTGGTTTGCTTCCGACAAATACAGAGTTGCAGAAGAGAGTCTAGTCGGTGGACGACTCCTGCCGGGCTCAACTCCCGATGTTGAGCAAAGAAAATGACGCGCCATAAAGCTGACAGTCAAGGGATGGGAGGGGAAATCAGAAGATTCGGAACACTTCGCAGAGCAAGATTTTCAGGGAAACAGTGGCGCTTGGCGAAAATTCACGCGATTGACTGTTGGTCCGACGAGGAATAGATTGCCGCCTGGTGAAAAATGGTGTTTGAAATTACTATACCCTGATGGAAGTCAGGACTCCAGTCAACCCCGTATTGCTCCAACTCACACGCGAAAGGAGAACATCTTATGGCACTGACGAAATCCTCCGGACGAAAAGACCCCAAGCTTAGCAAGCAGGGCTTCACGATTGCCGAGTTCAAGCACAGAACGGAAGTTTCGGACTACGTGGTGGCCGAACTGTGCTACGAGACTCCGGTCGCCTACACGACATCACGGTTCGCCGCGCCTGCCGCAAGCGCGAGTCACGCAACCCGGCTCAACAACGTGCTCGCGAAATTCGATATCGCATCGGTCCGCTCACAGTTCGGTTTTGCTTCCGCCGACGTGCGTTCGCGTCTGGACTTGGCTGCGGCGCTACCGGCTGAACCGACGGCCAAGATGCTCAAGGCCAAGGGCGCCGACGCCAAGTTTCGCCAAAGCGGCTTCGTACAGCTCGTGCCCAAACGAGCACAAGACTGTAAGAAACTCGCTGCCGCACTGAACAAAGATAAATCGGTTTGGCAAGCCTATGTGGCGCCGCGACCTGTGCCGGCGGGCCTGTCCGGCAGCACAGCGGGCACACGGTTGTTCGAGCCGGCGCAAGGCTATCTGTATTCCGCTCCTGTCGGCATCGGCGCTGCGGACGTGTGGGCGCTAGCCGGTGCTAAGGGGAAGGGAATCACCATTTGTGATATCGAAGGCGCTTGGAATACCAAGCATGAGGATCTACCAGCGGGCATTCCGTTGATCGGCGGGACGATGATCGCCGACCTCGGCTGGCGCAATCATGGCACCGCTGTGCTCGGGGAAATGGTGTCGGTGCCGAACAGCAAGGGTTGCGTGGGGATCAGCCATCAAGCGAAAGCCGTCGTGCACTCGGCCGTGATCAACAACGTGTTCAACCTGGCGCAGGCGTTGACCAACGCCACTGCCCAGCTCAAAGCGGGTGATGTCATCCTCATCGAGCTGCAGGCCATCGGGCCGAACAATAAGTATGTCGCGATGCAGTTTTGGGCTGATACCTTCTCGGCCATCGTCGCTGCCACCGCCAAAGGGATCAAGGTTGTCGAAGCAGCTGGCAACGGCAATGAAAACTTCGATTTGCCGATTTTCAACAACACTGGCCTGCAAAAAGACAGCGGCGCCGTTATTGTCGGCGCCGGGATTCCACCGTCGAACGCTTTTGACTTCGACGGCGACGGCGGCTTTGGCGCCGCCTATCAAAACATCGGCGTTCCGCGGTCGCGCATCTGGTTTTCCAACTATGGGAAAATAGTAAACGTGCAGGGCTGGGGTTTTCACGTCGCGACACTCGCTTATGGAGACTTGCAGGGCGATGCTTCCGAGAACAAGTGGTATACGCTGCGTTTCTCCGGCACGTCGAGTGCATCGCCGATCGTCACTGGCGCGGCGGCGTGCATTCAGGGGCGCGCCAAGGCCAAGAACGGCGCGCCGCTGTCTCCGGCCAAGGTACGGAAGATATTGATGGCTTCAGGGACACCGCAGAAGCCTGGTCCCGGCGTGCCGCTCGCACAGCGCATTGGTCCGCTACCCAATCTCGCCAAGGCGATGACGCTCGTGTGAGAGGGGATTGCAGCCGAAGGGCCGGAGGAGCAGAATGTATCGACTATGTTTCCCGCTGTTCCCCCACCCAAGGGTCTCGTTGGCCGGTCTATCGACTATAAGCTTAAGACGGGCTGGCGCTATGACACCGTTAAGAAGGGGCGGTTTCAATGACCAAGTGCAAAAAGCGCAGCATGATACTGCCTGAAATCGAACGCGTCCGGTGTAAACAGCTCAGCGGGACACTTGAAGCCTAGCGACTTGCGTGGCCGGGTGTTCAGTGTCCAGGCAAT
>JBBRRK010000156.1:0-9969 GCA_038200765.1 Nitrospirales bacterium | reverse complement strand
CAGGGCAATCGCTGCCGGGGTGAGGCCTCTCTCCAGTTGCGTGTGGATCATCGTCCGTTCTTGAAGACTCAACTGTGTGTAGATATTTCCCATGCAACATATTCTCCCATACATGTTGCACTTGGTTTTTGAGCGCGCCGTTGTTAACGATCTACAAGAGCTCATGAAATTCCTTCGGAAAACGGATTTAATTGAAGAGGACACGTGAGCTAATGATATTGAACGCCGCTTCCAAATACGGGAAAGCCTGGAGTAACTATTTCAGGTTTGAGCTTTTTGGTGCGTTTTACCTTCCGCACGACATACGAATTTGGAGAACGGCCGCTCTTGCTAATACGCTGCAGTTACCCCTTAGCGTCCATTTCATCAGCAATACGCGTAGTACCCTGAGTCAGCCCGCATGCGCCTCCGCATGGCGACCTTCGAGGCTCACCCGGTGCGAGGACGGCGGAGAAGAACCAGCCCGACGCCGCCGAGGATCGCCGCTGCGGCTATGACCTGGCGCACCGTAATGGATTCGTCCAGAAAAGCGACGCCACCGAGCGCCGCGAGAACCGGCACGGTCAATTGCACTGTGGCGGCATGGGTGGCAGTCAACCCGCGCAACGCGGCGTACCAGACTGCATAGCCCACGCCTGAAGCGAGCGCGCCGGACAGCACGCCGTAGAAAACTCCAACCCCATCCATCCGCATCCATGACCACGTCGTCACGCTCAACAGCCCCGTCAGTGGAAGCGTCCGCAAAAAGTTTCCCGCCGTTGCGCCAACCGGGTCGTCACGATGCCGACCCTGTAACGAATAGATGCCCCATGCCACACCAGCCGCGAGCATCAGGACCGAACCGCTCAGGGTCGGAGACGAAAGCCCTGGCAGCATCAGGGCGACAAGGCCGCCCAGCGCCACCGTGAACCCTCCCCATTGCCCTGTGCTCATCCGTTCGCCGGCCCACAGTCCTGCGCCGATCATCGTCGCCTGGACGGCGCCAAAGAGCAGCAATGCCCCCGCACCGGTCGGGAGCGTTACGTACGCAAACGAGAATGACGCGGCATAGACGAAGAGGGCGCCAGCCGATGACCAGGATCCCCCGAGTTTCGGACGTCCGCGGCGAATCCGGATGATCAGCCAGAGCGTCACGGCACCCGAGACGAGGCGGATGCTTGAAAAGCTCGCCGGGTCAATGTCCGTCCTGGTCAGAGCCAATCTGCAGAGCACCGAATTGGCTGCAAAGGCGACCATCGCGAGGAGTGTCAGGAGTATCGTATGAAGCAGCGACGGAGACATCGGTGATCCTTTAGCCGCACAAGGCGCTGCCTGGTCGCAAGGTCTCGTTCATCGACCGGGGAACCAGCAGACGACAGCCTCAGTTCAACGGTCCGCCGCAGGAGTCGCATCGTGGGGTGACGTCTAAGGCAGGAACCGTCGGCTGAGTGGACGGGACATGGACGTGAGCCGCCACCGGCATCTCGCCCCGTAGGAGTCGAACCCACCGTGCCGTCGGGTATCGGACCACCAATTTTGGAAGGAGAAGTAACAAGGCCACCATGGCGATGCCGAGGACGATCAACACCCATTCTCCTGATACCACTTGGCTCCCGGCGTAGGTGAGCAGAAAAGTGGGGCCGATCATCCCCAGCAATGTCGCCACTGCGAACGCTCGAATGGACATGTTGGTCAGTCCGGCTCCATAACTGACAAGGTCGAAGGAAAAGATCGGGAGCAGGCGAGACACGAAGACAAAGATAGCCAAGTGCCGGTCTGAGCAACGTTCGCAAAAAGAGATGTCCGTCAGGAGAATTCTGGTCAGAGCGGCTCGCCCCAGAGACCGCCCTATCAGAAAGCTGAGGACGGCTCCGATTTCCGCGCCGATGACGGCATAGGTGGTTCCCAACGTCACGCCGAATGTCGCGCCCGCCGCCAAATCCAATGGGAGGCTTGGAATGGGACTGATGACGACGGCGGTTGCCATGAGCAGCATAAACAGGATTGGCCCGAAGGGGCCGGCTGCGCGCAGCCGGTCGGCGATCCGGTCCGGATGCAGCAGCTCCCCGACATCGAGCCAATGCATGGCAGCGTAGACACCCATGACCAAGGCGAGCAGGGCTCCAAGTTTGATCCAGGGAGATTTCTTCGTCATTCGTACAGTTTCCCTGCGTCAGAACAATCTAGGAACGATAACCCAACATAGGGCAGCACCCCATTGATGCCGGTATTCCGTTCGCCGAGGTCGGCATTGGAGATATGGTGGTATCGCACGCCCATGGTCCAGGTGATCCGTCCGTCACAAAGTAGTGTACGCCGGGACCGGTCTCCAACACGAACTCGAACTGCGTGCTTTGTTCTGGAATCCGCGGAGCGAGATTGGTCCAAATCATCCCGGCGCCGCCGTCCCAGAAAGGCATCTATCGCCCGAATGAGAGAAAATTGTATTTCAGTACGAACGATCCTCCTGCGGCCTCGGCTGCAAACGGTTTGGTAAATCGAGCGAACACGGGTTCCAGCAACAGCTCGACATTGCCCTGATACCACTCGGATCCCAGGGGATCAGTCAGCACTATTCCGATGCGCGGAAGCACAAAGTACCGCAGCCCGGTTGGCCGATGTACCAGCGCCGACTGCCGTGGTGGCCTGGGCGTATCCCGTCGCGATACCGACTTCGATGGTGCCCCGCGTCATCCTGTCGCGGGCATCGAAAAAAGATTCAGCCGCGGCATTGCTTCCAATCATGCACGTCGCGCTAAAACATATCGACACGAAGAGTGCCAGATACATGTGATGGCGTCGTCCCTGTGTCAGGACTCCAGAAAGTTTCTGTATCGCATGGTTCTCCAACATTCCTGCCATTCGCATAGCGTTGCATCTGCACCTTTCTATCCGTCATTGGATGCTGCGCATTCTGCACGATCTCGGCCAAACGCATCTGTCATCCAGCTCACATGACTTAGAGTTATTCAGCACGGCTAGGATTGGCGAGCGCGCCGTACGAGGGCGATGAATACTGAGCTGGCCCGTGAGCGGATTGAAGGAGAACCACGATCAGCGCAACAGCACATCGCACAGCGTTCCCAAGAAGGTGACGCCAACACGACATAGTCACGCTACTTTTTGACCAGAAAGGGTTGAGCCGCGTACGGCGGCGACGGGTATTTATCGGCAGGTCAGCGGCACCCAGAAATCCTTTGCGAACGGAATGACATAAAACAATCCCAGACGACGATAGGTTTGCTCGGGAAGTCCAATGTCGGCAAGAAAGAGCTGTCCTGTTTGCTGAGGCAGCAGGCCTGTTTTGGGGAGAGCCAGAGTCATGGTTCAATGGGGCCGAATACAGTCTCCTGGCGTGCCACCGGTTGTGGCGTCCAATCCGGAAGGAACATCGAGCGCCAGAATCGGCACTCCTGTGCCGTTCGCCCACCGAATCAACTCAGCGACCGGACTTCTTGGGGCAGAACGGAGTCCGTAACCGATCAGGCTGTCGAGGATCAAATCGGCTGGTTCAGCGCTCAAGGCAGCGGCTGCGATTTCTCTGCCGCTCGTCGACCGGAAGACCTTCCGCTGAAATGCGGGAACTCCTTCAAGCTGGTTCGGTTCAGCGACACAGAGTCTGACGTCGACCCCACGATTGGCCAGATGACGGGCGGCACAGATTCCCCCTCCGCCATTCCCTCCACTGCCGGCCAGCACGACGATTCTCGCAGAGGTCCACTTGTCGCCAAGCACCGCCATGGCGAGCAGTGCCAGATTGCGCCCGGCGTTCTCCATCATTTGAAAGAGATTCGGTCCGGTTTCCTCGGTCGCGATGCGATCCAGTTCTCTCATTCGTTCCGCCGTCACCGCGGGAATTTCGATCCCGCCTTGCGTGAAGAATCGCACCGGAGTTTCAGTGATTCGTCGAGTAGTAGCCTCGCGTTCCATCGGTATGTCCACTTAAAAGAAGGCAAAGCCGAGATTACTCCAGGTTGACGCATGGCGGGGATTGAGCGTGACGGCTTCTCGGCACTCCACAAGTGCGCTTGCTTGGGAGACGGCGCAACCGAGCATCGCCGTAAGCAATACCGCCACACTCCTCGCACGCATGCGAATCATACCTCTCCCTCCACAATTCAGCCCTAGTTGCACCGGGAAGTAGTTGTCATGGACATTCCCGCCATTCATGTTGCCCCACCGACAGACCGCTATCGCGAGCCGGGTCCCCGTCGTGTGAGAGGGCCTGTCCTCAGCGGCAGGTCGTCATGCCCCGCATCAGTAGCCATGTCGTCGCCAGTGCGAAACTCGTGATCCCGATGAGGCCACTCCAGAATGCCAAAAAGAGGAGCAGAATATACCCGCCGAGCGTGTCTGCCCCATGCGGGAGCAGGATAGAGGCATCCATCCCAAGACCGAACACCAGCATGATCGCGGAAAGTTTCATGAACGCCCACGCATTCCCTTCGGACAAACATTTCCACTGCATCTCGTGTGTCATAACCTCCTCCTTTCCCTCGACACCATGTAGAGTTTCCTTCCAATCGATATCGATATCATTGGGAGAGCCTCTGATTCGTCTCGACCGTCTTTCATCCTGAACTGGCGATAGAGTGGCACTGGGTCGCATTACTGCGCTGTAAGATAGCTGACAATCTCAGACATTCAGCAGGGCACTCTCGAAACTGGGGCCTGGCTGTGTAATCCAGCACGAGGTGTGCGGAAAAATGAGCAGATTAGGCGAACAGTAAATGTGAACTGTGTCGATGTGCGGTCGGCGATCAAAGAGCCCTGAAGGCTTGGGTGTCCGGATGTAAGGCGTATCAGTCGAACCAGAAGGCCATCACCGAGGGCAGTGGCTTCTCATCGGCATGAGCAATGGAGGCACCAAGGGTCTTAGAATATATAGGCTGCCCGATTCCGGCAAAGAGACCGGGCACAAATGTCATGCCGAACATCTGGCTGATATCCATTACGATACGATGACAGCGGTTTGGCGTAAAAGTTCGGCACGACTTCGTCCTGGGGCCGAGTTTTCCGAATGCGTTGAGAGGACTAACGCCCAAGGTCCAACGTCGATAAGGCACCGTGCTTATTGGCTATTCGCCCTTTCCCATTCTTTCATTCTCTCTAGGAGCCAGTCTTTCTTTGGTATCCCGGTGGCCACAGTGCTTCCGTTCAGCACAATTGTCGGAAGGACGTGAAAGCCCAGCGCTTTGACCTCGTGCCCCAACAATGGATGGATCGCGATGTGCCAGCCAGGACAGTCCTGTTGCAATTCTCTCGCGAGCAAGAGGACGGACTGCTGCGACACGCAGCCATCGTGAAAATAGAAATCCATCTGCCTCATGACAGGACAGTAATCGATTGTGCCGGGATGATCTGTGAGCTAGCTCACAGAGAGAAGAAACCGGTCGTGAGAGAGCGGCCCGACCGGTCGGTATAGAGAGGAGACTGAAGCTGCTATATGAAAAAGGAATGGCGGGTTAACGTCACGCAGTCCTTGCCTTCGGTAAGCGGAACCAGGTGTCTCGGTCCCATCCGCGCTCGCGTCTTGGCTCAGAGACGCCACTCTGCCCGCCATAGCCATCCACAGGTCGCCAGATTCACCACTAACACCAGTGTGCCGAACACAACTTGAACGGCGGGAGCCTTCCCCGGCTTTTCGCTTCCCACTGCGTTGCTATGCGACCGCCGAGGAGGGCTTGAGCCCCACGTGTTTGTCGAACAGCCCAACCACGTGGCACAATTTACCCCTTTTCCCACAATGAACGGCGGCTTTCGGACATTGAGTTTCGGCAATCCTGTGACGGCTCTTGGCCGATAGCGGCCAGCGCGCGACGGTCAATCTTGCCTTTCCTAAATCCAGACTCTCGACCTAATCCAACACTGACCGTCAAATCGAGCCTGAGCTATTACACATGTAGCCCCACGGCGTGACAGCCATGGTCCCTCTGATGTCTTCGGCGAAACCTACCGAGGCTACTCCGCCGAAGTAGCTTCAGCTACGAAGGCTGGAAGCATGTCCTCCTTCGCCAAAGCTTCAGAGGACACCCGCTGCGCATTCCTCCAGGCTTAATAGCCCTGGCTTCCTGCGTGGGTGAAGAACTCAAGGGAGATCCTTGCTCCTATCGCAAGGATCTCCCTATAATGGCGAACTATCATGAAACGGGCCTCTCTCCATACACTCGGCTGCCGACTGAACCAAGCAGAAACAGCGGTGCTCGCATCTCGCTTACAGCGCGATGGCTACCGCGTCGTCGAGTTCGGTGAGCCGACTGACTTGCTCGTCGTGAACACCTGCTCCGTGACAGACGAGGCAGAACGGACCTGCCGATACGTCATCCGCAAGACGTTGAAACATTCCCCCGATGCCTTTGTGGCGGTGACCGGCTGTTACGCTCAGACCGGCGTTCACGAGCTGCGCACCATTCCTGGAATCGATCTGATCGTCGGCAATCAATTCAAATGGGATTTGCCGTCGTTTCTTCCGGCCCCCGATGCTCTAAAAAAGCAACCGGATCCGGAAGTACTCCATACCCGCACCATAGACCGGGAAGATTTTGCCATGCCGGAGTATGGCGAACCGGACTCTACCAGAGCGCTGCTCAAGATCCAGGACGGCTGCAATGTGATGTGCAGCTTCTGTCTCATCCCCTTCGCGCGCGGCCATGAACGGAGTCGCCTCCTGGGTGATGTGATCCAAGAAGCCGAGATACTTGCGGCAGGAGGCTATCGGGAAATTGTGCTAACCGGCGTCAACGTCGGGCAATATCGCCAGGGCGAATTCGATTTGGTCGGGTTGATCGAACAGTTAGAGGAAATCGAAGGGCTCGAGCGCATCAGAATTTCCTCTATTGAGCCGACGACGATCACGGACGCCCTCATTGATCGGATGGCCTCCTCCTCGAAGCTCTGCCCCTATCTCCATATCCCCCTGCAGAGCGGAGACGACCGCATCTTGTCGGCCATGAATCGTCCCTACAACGTGGAAGAGCTTACCCGTCTGGTCCGCCGTGCTGTAATGGCGATTCCTCACCTTGGGCTGGGAACTGATCTAATGGTGGGGTTTCCCGGAGAAACTGATGACGCATTCGAACAGACCCTGCGCATCGTGCAAGAACTCCCATTTTCCTATTTCCATGTCTTTACCTATTCACCACGGCCCGGCACTGCTGCAACGAAACTACCCGATCAGGTGCCGATCGCAGTCGCTCGGCAACGCGCGAAGATACTCGCCGAGTTGTCTCGCCTGAAACGCCTGGCCTTTGCAGAACGGTATATCGGATCCACCGTATCCGTCCTGTTTGAGTCAGGAGTCATGGACGGCTTCCGATTAGGGGTAACCGCAAACTTCTTGAAAGTGGGTCTGCTCTCACGCATCGACTGCACCAATCATCTAAAAGATGTGTGTATTACCGGGGCATCGGATCGTTGGGCCGTGGGTCAGTTGACTACAGAACGGCAACCCATACGAGGAGTACCGGTGATATGAAGGCCCCATCCGCTCCGACCCATGTGCATCTGGAAACCTTCGGCTGTCAAATGAACGAGTACGACTCGGAACTCGTTCGCTCGCTCATGAAACAGGATGGGTTTGTGTTTACCGACGAGCGAGAACGTGCAGACGTGATTCTGATGAACACCTGCGCGATTCGTGAGAATGCCCATAATAAGGTCTATAAACACCTATCTGAGCTGAAGAAACTCAAGCAGCAACGCCCATTGGTTGTCGGTGTCCTCGGCTGCATGGCGCAAAACCTGAAAGAAGAACTGACGGATATTCAACCGCTGGTCGATGTCCTCGCCGGGCCTGATGCCTATCGCCAGCTACCAATGTTGATCCGCAACGCGATGCGCACTCAAGATGAAGGACTGGATCAGAAGGGGCTCGCAGTCGACCTGTCGGAATATGAAACCTATCACGATGTCGTACCAGACCGAAGCGACGGGGTGAACGCCTGGATCGCCGTCATGCGGGGCTGTGACAACTTCTGCAGCTTCTGTGTGGTCCCCTACACTCGTGGGCGTGAACGATCCCGCGATCCAGAGGGGATCGTTCAGGAGACTCACCGGATCGCTGAGCAAGGCTTCAAGCAGATCACACTCCTGGGGCAAAACGTCAATTCGTACCGGTTCGACGACTGGGATTTTGCACGATTGATTACGGCCGTGGCGGACGTACCCGGCATCCAACGCGTGCGGTTCACCTCCCCCCATCCAAAAGACTTTCCACTCTCCTTGCTCGAAGCCGTGGCGGCACACCCCAATATCTGCAAGCAGATTCATTTGCCGCTTCAATCCGGCAGCGACCGCATCCTTGGCTTGATGAATCGCACCTATACCAACAACGAGTATCGTGCCTTGGTCGACCGTATCCGAGCCCTGCGGTCGGACATTGTTCTCAGCACCGATATCATTTGTGGGTTCTGTGGGGAACGCGACGAGGACTTTGCCGAGACCTACAGGCTTGTCGAAGAAATACGGTTTCACTCGGCGTTTATCTTCAAGTATTCTGAGAGAAAGCACACCATCGCCTCGCGCAAGTTTTCGGACGATGTCTCCGAGACGGTAAAGACCGAACGGGTGACACGGCTTTTCGACCTTCAACGGAACATTGCCTACGAACGCAACCGAGAATATCTGAAGACGACCATTCCGATCCTGGTCGAAGGAGATGCGAAACGATCCGCCTCGCAGGGCATGGGAAAATCGGATGGCAACATCACCGTCATCTGGGATAAGTGCACCGTGCCCTCGCAACCGGGAGACATGATTTCCCTTGCCATCTACGACGCGTCATCCACGACGTTGTATGCGGAACGTCCATCGGTGGAGCCCCACGGCTATACAGCCGTCGCCCCTCTGGTGTCTTCGGCGAAACCCACCGAGTCTGCTCCGCTGAAGTAGCTTCAGCTACAAAGGCTGGAAGCATGCCTTCCTTCGCCAAGGCTTCGGAGGACACCCACTGCCCATTCCTGCAAGGCTTGACAGCCGTGGCTTCCTGCGGAGGCGGGCAAATTGAATCGCTGGTGCCCACCCTACTTCTCCAAAAATCATTGGTGTAGAATAGGTTCCAAAAACGAACAGCTTTGAACGATATCTGTCCTTAAGGCCCCTAGTCCCTCCTGACTCTCAGGAAGAGATCGCGATTGCCATCCACATCATAATCGACACTGGAACGGGAGCTTCCCTGTCCTGAATCTATAAAATAATTCACTACTATACTGCTATTTATAGCTACATTATCAAGTGCTTACGATCATTACATTCCTGATTTATTCTTATCAGAATTTAGTCAGCCCATTCTGTATTCATTCCCTCTTCCCTTGTAATCGCAAGTGCCTATCACTCAGTCTGCTTCATCTCTTCTAAAGGCATACTCTTTGCTTACCAATGAAATCATCGACTACGTAACCGCACACTCTCACCCTTTTGGAGACGGGACATGATCGAGAAACAGGATCACAGCGTGAAAGAAAAAGCAGCAACCTCCATAAGCCTGGAAACCCTGATTGCGCTGGGAATTTTCGGATGGATTGCACTCAGCATGGCATTGATGGGCCTGGGCATCTGGTAATCCCCCTGGCGCTGCGACAGGGTATTTTGCCACGGACCATATACACCTATTCTGAAAGAAGGAAACTCGCGATGAAGAGCTACCTCCCACTAGCGAATGTGCCGCGCCCGATCATGCGCGGCCTTCTCGGAATTGCTGCGCTTGCCCTCGTCAGCAGCGGTTGCTCCAGTGGACCAGAACTCGCTCACAACGCGAATGGCAACGTCTACTTAGAAGAAGTGGCCGATTGGACGTTTGGCGCCAGCCATCCTGCCGTGATCGATCAACTGACCATCACAAAGATTATAAAGGGGGGCGGTTTCAAGTTCCAAGTGCAACGGGTGAATGATGACGCAGTTGCGCATAGACCTCCAGGGGCGTGGCGAAGTTGAGGCACTTGCGTGGACGCGTATTCAGCCGATGCGCGATGGCGTTCAACTCGCGCTGAGTGT
>JBBRRK010000155.1:0-10011 GCA_038200765.1 Nitrospirales bacterium | reverse complement strand
TGTGCACGACTGAGGCCAGAGATTGAAGCAGAAACCGCAGGAGGCACGCATGACTAAAGAGAAGGTGAAAAAGATTGCCTCGTGGATTGATCCGGAAGAGCGGGGCACAGTGCAGTTCCCCGACGAGCGGGACTTGAGTGTGGAAATAACGGACTGCAATTACGAGCTCGTGGATTTGTCCATTGAGGCACACGTGCCCCACATGAGACAACGCATGTCATTCCCGCTGAGCCGCACCGAGGTTTCAGAAGATTTATCTCACTACACACGATCCGGAACGACCGCTCAAACATCGCCGATTGATGTTGGTCGTGAACGACAAGCCATCCCCCCATTATCTACTAGCAGGCTGCGGAAAAACTTAGTGTACGCTCAAATTCTGCTGTGTTCTTACGTGTGGCGGTGACAGATGAACAACTCGCAGGATGCTCAAAAGGCCGTCCAGCACGGCCGCAGTGAGCGAAGAGGTGAGGAGATAGGGACCGCACTTCGTGGGGCCGTTCGCCCTTGTAATAAGTCTTGATGAACGGAAAATCGCCTCCAGTGATTCCGACTCCCGAAGACTCTCGTTGTGCCTCTGAGCGATGCGAGAACGCCGCTGGCGGACTTTTTCAGCATCCTATTAGAAGGTACTCGGGGGAGGTCGCTGCGATGAGATCTTCCAAGAACACTTGCCTGGCAGATCTTTTCATGAACGGTGAAACGTAAAAAGTGAACGGACGCATCCGTTCAATCTGCTGACGAGTTACGTCTCATCTTTTTCGTTTCACGCCTTGTGCAACTGTACGTAATGTGCGATGGCCGATCGGGTGACCATCCCGACGATCTCTCCGTGCTCCATCACCACAAGACAATCCCACCCGCCCTGGGCCATGCGGTCCATCGCCTGCATGATGGACCAGTCCACAGGGATGCAGAAGGCCTGCGACGTCGGGCGCATAATCTCGCGAATGCGGCGCCATGGCCAGAGCGTTGTGGGAAGCGCTTGTACGTCTCGCACGGTAACCACACCGAGAACCTGCCCCTCTTCGCAGACTGGGAATTCACCACATCCCTGCGCGATAAAGTACTGATCGACCGCGTCCTGCACGCTCATATCCGGCAGGAGGGTCATGACGCGGTGGACCATGACCTGACGAACCGTCACTGACGCCAACAACATCCGCGGAGCCGCCTGCCGTTTGTTTGCCAATGCCGCTGAAAAGAGGAATATTCCGATAAAGATGAGCCACACCCCGTTCGTCGCAGTGGACGATCCCAGAACGCCGGACCAGGCCCCCATCATCAAGACTGCGCCGAGCAGCCCAAGCGCCACACCGAATCCTATTCCCACAACGGCAGCCTGACTGGTTGCTCGATCAAAATTCTTGTTCCGAGCCCACAGTCCAGCCCGTAAGACGCGTCCGCCGTCTAACGGGAACCCCGGGATCAGGTTGAAGAGTCCCAGCTGCACATTCACCATGCCCAGCAAACTTCCGAGGGCGATGAGTCCCTTCACCCCTGGTTGCGAAAACAATGATTCCACGGCCATGGCCCCGCCGAGGCAACAGGCTCCCAGGATCAAGCTCACGAGCGGTCCTGCCATCGCGATCAAAAACTCGGCTCGCGGGCTGGGCGGCTCCTTTCCCATGTGCGCCATCCCTCCAAAGATGAATAGGGTAATCTGCTTGATAGGAATCTGGTAGCGTAAGGCCACATAGGAATGTCCCAGTTCATGCAGAAGGACGGAGAGGAACAACAAGATAGCGGCAAAGCCACCCATCCCCCAATAGCGTCGAGGCGACAGACCAGGCAATGTATCGGGTAAATAGCCCGTCGCTAATGACCAGGTCACAAAGAAAAACACCGCAAACCAGGAAGCATGCAGGTGAATCGGGATGCCAAGCACTCGGCCGATTTTCCAATTGGGCAAAGTCATGTGTTCACCGTACCAGTGCGTGAATTCGAGCGTCAACGGCAGGCCGCTGAAAAAGTCGATATTCTCACCCCCCCCCAGCCCGGGCGCGCCGAAACGCGCCTTTTCCCATGCGTCGCTCTCGCATCGTTCAGATCCTCAGCGTACCCACATGGGAAAAGAGCTGTTCCGACAGCTCGGGGTTGGGAGAGTGAGAAGGCTACGCCTCCAGTCTTCACTCGCTACGGCCTTGCTGGACGACCATTTTGAGCAGCCTGCGGGATCAGGTATACTTGCCACCATGCCGCGTTACTTCCCACACATGCTGTGCCTGATCCTCGCAGTGCTGCTTGTCCCAGCGATGCCTCCCTTCACGGAGGCCCAGGTCGTCACGTCGGGCCCGCATTCGTGCCCCGGTGTCGCGTTGACGTTCGACCTCTGCCCAGTGCGGAACGGAACGGGCTACGATCAGGCACTGATCGATTACTTGATTGAGCAAAAGATCCCTGCGACCTTCTTCATGTCCGGGAAATGGATCACGAAACACGATCGGCACGTGAAGGCGCTCCTCCAGGTTCCCTTCTTCGAAGTCGGCACCCATGGGGAAGTCCATGCCCATATGCCGTTTCAATCGGCGCAGGAGCAGGAACAAGAAATGCTCGGACCGGTTCGTCTACTCAAAACCAAGTACAGTTACAACGCGACCATGTTTCGACCTCCCTATGGGGAGTTCAACGACGACACTGTCAACGTGGCCCGCGCCCTCGGCCTCCAGTTTATTCTGTGGAATGTCGTGTCCGGCGATCCCGATCCCACGCTCACGGTGGACCAAATCGAGGGCCGACTGAAGCGGTTTGTCCGGAAGGGTAGCGTCATCGTGATGCATGCCAACGGGAAGGGGCAACATACGCACGAGATCGTGCAAGACCTCCATCGACTTCTCTTACCGGAGCGGCACCTCACCCCCATGACCGTGAGCGATCTCCTCATCTGTAGGCAGGTAGCCCCATGACCGACCCGATCGTGCGGTCCATGACGGCGGACGATCGAGCTGCCGTCATCGAGTTGCTCGCAGACTCCGATCCGTGGAAACGTCTAGGCTACCAAGCCAAAGATTGGGACAGCTATTTCACACCGCTCCCCCAGGGACGTGACAGCTATGTCGTGAACCACAACGGGAAAGTCGCCGGCATTGCGGTCGTCCGTCAGAAGTTCTTGCTCGGCGACTATCTAGAATTGCTTGGGGTGGCGGACTGGGCGAAAGGCAAGGGGGTAGGGGGAACGCTGCTCAAGCACATAGAATCCATTGTGTTTGGAAGAACCAAGAACCTCTTCGCTTGCGTATCGGATTTCAACGGCCAAGCCAGAAGTTTTTACAAGAAACAGGGCTACCTGGAGATCGGCCCCATGCCGAACTTTTTAATTCCAGGGTCGTCTGAGATTCTTTTACGCAAGACCAGTGGCCCAGCCAGAAAAGCCTTGTCGTAAACCAGACGCTATCTGCTATACGCTCGTATCCTGAGACCTACCATGAAAGTCACCAAGCTTCTCCATACCCGCATGAGAGTCAGCGACATGGAGCAGACGATCAGTTTCTACACCAACGTCCTCGGACTGGAGGTGCTGGAACGGAAGGTTTCGCCGCGTGGTTCGCACTTGGCGTTTCTCAAGGTGCCCAACAGCGAGGAACTCATCGAACTCTGCAGCTTCCCGTCAAGTGGCCCAGTGACCGTGCAGGAAGACCTCGTCCATCTGGCCTTCCAAGTCGAAAGCCTTGACGACGCCATTGAACAACTCAACGCCAAGCAAATCCGAATTACGGACGGGCCGACCACATCCTCATCCGGCAGCCGCTTCATTTTCATCGATGCCCCAGATGGGTACGAAGTCGAACTCATCGAACGCCCGACAGGGGTTAAGATCGTCTGAGACCCACGTCACGCTCCTCTTTCTCTCCCCCCCCCATTCATGCTAGGTATCTCTTCCTCCTTTTCTCTCTACTCAAGGGGCGATGCATGAAGAATGGATTTTTCCGCGGGCATGGGTTGGGCAATGACTATGTGGTGATGGACCCCAGAGAACTGTCGTTCTCGCTCACCCCGTCAAGGATCAAAGCCATGTGCGATCGTAACTGGGGCCTTGGCAGCGATGGAATTCTTGCGCTTGTCCCGTCAAAGAAAGCCGACTTCGGCCTGAGAATCTTCAACCCTGACGGCAGCGAGGCGGAAAAATCAGGCAATGGCCTGCGCATCTTTGCACGCTATCTTCACGCGACCGGCAAGACGAAAAAGAAACACTTCACCGTCGAGACCAAAGGCGGGCTGGTCACAATCGATCTGCATGTGGACCGGCATGGGGATGCGAGTTCCGTCACGGTCGAAATGGGGCGGGCCACGTTTCAGCCGGCTTCACTCCCCTGCACCCTCACGACCAATGAACTGATCGAACAGCCCATCGAGGCCGCCGGCCAATCCCTCACGTTCACCGGGGTGAGCGTCGGCAATCCCCATTGCGTTGTCTTCAAACCGGTTGGCCAGTCCTGGTCGCGTGAGGATCTCCTGAAGTTAGGGCCGGCACTCGAGAACCATGCCCTGTTCCCGAAGCGAACGAACGTGCAACTTGCTGTACCGACCGGCCCAAAAGAACTCTTCATCCTGATCTGGGAGCGCGGGGCCGGCGAAACCCAGGCCTCAGGGTCCTCCTCCTGCGCTGCTGCGAGCGCGGCAGTCCAGCTCGGGTTAGTAAAAAGCCCTGTGACGGTGAAGATGCCGGGAGGTAGTCTCAACATTGAAGTTGCCACGGACTTCCGTCTCACCATGAAGGGGCCGGTTGCAGAAGTCGCGCGCGGAAGCCTCAGTCCCTCCTTCGTGCGTAGCCTACGCTGAGCGAGCAATGAAGCTCCCCGCAGCAAGCTACGGGGTATTCGGCGAAGGAGAATCAGTCGCCGGCTATCAGCCGTCAGCCTTAATGCCTTGACCAAGTTGCCCCGAGGGGGTTAGGGCCTTAGAATGGTGCGCGACAAGCACTCGTTCTTTGCTGACTGCTGAAGGCTGATAACTGATGGCTATTTCTGCCGACCTCCAATCTCAACTCGACCATCTGCCAGATCAGCCCGGCGTCTATCTATTCAGAGGCGAGCAGGGCGAATTGCTCTATGTCGGGAAGGCCGCTGTTCTGTCCAACCGTGTGCGGTCCTATTTCCAAAAAGGGAGCGACCACTCCCCGAAAACCACCGTCCTGGTCGGTCACACCACAGACCTTGAAACGATCGTCACTCGCTCAGAACTCGAAGCGCTCATTCTTGAAAGTAACCTGATCAAACGGCATCGGCCTCGTTTCAACGTGGTCTTGCGGGATGACAAGCAATACCCCTACCTTCGCCTGCCGATCAAAGAGGATTTCCCCCGCCTATCTATCGTTCGCCGCGTGCAACAAGACGGCGCGCTCTACTATGGTCCCTACACGCCGGCAGGAGCGTTGCGGGAGACGTTGAAGGTCATCAAGAAGGCCTTCCAGTTGGCTACCTGCACGATCCAGATCGACGGCAAGGCGGAGCGAGCCTGTCTCGAATTCGAAATCAAGCGGTGCATGGCGCCCTGCACGGGGAATCAATCGAGAGAGGACTACCAGCATATCGTTGCGCAGGTCCGGCAATTTCTGGAAGGGCGCGACCGTGAATTACTGGATAACTTGCGCGCCCAAATGGAACTGGCGGCGGAGCGAGAGGAATTCGAGGAAGCAGCACGCTTGCGCGATCGGCTCTTTAACATCGAACGCACACTTGAAAAGCAACGTATCACTCAAACGACGACCACCGATCAAGACGTGATCGGGCTGGCACGGCAAGGCTCGGCGGTCGACCTCCAAATCCTCTTCGTGCGCGGCGGTCTTCTGATCGGGCGCAAGGACTTC
This sequence comes from Nitrospirales bacterium, assembly GCA_038200765.1. Classification (GTDB taxonomy): domain Bacteria; phylum Nitrospirota; class Nitrospiria; order Nitrospirales; family Nitrospiraceae; genus Palsa-1315. The sequence continues at coordinate 4,205 of JBBRRK010000155.1, read as the reverse complement.
TTTTGGCCCCATTCAGCCGACGCCGGTGACGAGGAACTCGTTCGATCCGCGATCGAACAGTTCTACAACAAGGATGGTCAGCCGCCCAAAGAACTGCTCATTCCCACCGACCTCGACGACGTCACGGTCATCGAAGAGTGGCTCTCGGGCAAACGAGGAAACACCGTCCGTGTCGTGGCCCCCGAGCGGGGCGTAAAACACCAATTGCTCCTCCTGGCGGAAGAGAACGCCGGCGCCGCCGTCGCCAATCATCTGCGAGACGAAGAAGTCGGACAGCAGGCGGTTGAAGAACTGAAGCGGCTCGTACGACTGGATATCGCGCCGCGGCGCATCGAAGGATTCGACATTTCGAACACCATGGGCAACCAGTCCGTTGCCTCCATGGTCGTATGGGAAGATGGACAGATGAAGAAAGCCGACTACCGCCGTTTCAAGATTCAAACCGTGACCGGCGCCAACGATTTTGCCAGCATGCAGGAAGTCGTGACGCGACGCTATGGAGACAGCGAGCATCTCCCGCGCCCGGATCTGATCCTTATCGATGGAGGATTAGGCCAGCTTGCCGCAGCGATGGAAGGGTTAAAACAAGTCGGCCATCCGGACCTGGCCATTATGGGTCTGGCCAAAGCACGCGGCGAAAAGGACGAACGGATTTTCTTGCCCGGTCGCAAAAATCCCATTGTGCTTCGCGCGAACTCCCCAGCTACTCATCTGGTACAACGGATTCGCGACGAGGCCCATCGATTTGCGATCACCTTCCATCGCAAGCTGCGCGGCAAAGCCTTGATGGCCTCTTCCCTCGATCAGGTACGCGGCATCGGCGAAATCACACGGACCCGCTTGCTCAAACAATATGGCAGCCTGACGAATATCGCTGCCGCCACAGACGACGAATTGACGGCAGCCGGCCTTGATGCCAAGACTGTCGCACAGGTCCGGAAAGCCTTCGCGAACAATACTCCATAGAATAATATTTTCGCAGGATGCTCAAAAAGGCCGTTCAGCAAGGCCGCAACGAGCGCAGAGGCGAGTAGGTACAGACTGCACTTCGTGTGGGCCGTTCGCCCCTTCACTGGATCTTTGCGAACGGAAAAGCCCTCCAGTGCCTCCGACCTCCGAGGGACTCCCCCTCAGCGTTGAGCCTCTGAGCGATGCGAGAACGGTGTTGGCGGACTTTTTCAGCATCATGCGCTAAAATATGAATTTGACGCTGACCGTCCCCAAATGAACATAGGCATGGTATGTCCCATTGACGGCGGGGTTCAGATTCCCGGCAACCGTGCGCGACTCATAAAACCATTCCTGAAACGCCACATCGAGGCCAATCCCCTTGGGCGAGAACGCGGACGTTCCCCCGCAAGGCACCATTCCCAGAAACCGGCCCTGGCCCTTGCACAAAAATCCGGCTCCCATGGACAGCGTGCTGGAAGGTAGAGAAATAACCCCCGGGTTGAACGTCGTATCAGGAACAGGATCTTCAGTTCGCGTGTATCCCGATCGAACTGCCACATCCCAATGAGGCAACCATGCGGGATTGAGCCATTTGTATTCGGTGCCGATCGCTACCACTGGCACCGTCTTCCATTGTTGCGGTTGCGGGATCATTCCACCGGATGAGAGCTGGACGTCGAGGTGACGATTTGATTTCCATCCGACATACTCCACGTCGAGCTCCAATTTCCATTCCCGCTCGCTCGTCCGAATCGGCCAGATCGCGACGGCTCCGGTGTAGATCTGCGGTAGTACAAGATTGGTGGAGGCATCGGCAACCTTCGCCCCATTGACCAACAACGATCCACTCAATGGCACCACCGCTTGGGTACGATAGACCAGCCCGATAGAGGCGATCGGCTTACCGGCGCTGTTTCTCAACGGCGTATAGAGCAGGCTGACCGTTGCGCCAGCCCCTGTTCCTGTGCCGTTGAGTTCGACGGAAGCCCCATTGAAGGGTCCGACACCCACTTGTTTTTGTTCGATCTGCCCCTCTCCAAGAACACTTGCGAAAGTATAGATGTCGGCGCTCACACCGATGGCCAACTGATCATTCATCTTATAGGCCACAGTCGGCTTGATATCGATCAGCGGAAGTGCGGCTGAGGTAATAGCGGTATTGAAAGGGCCATCGACCGGATAACGAGTGTTCGAGCCAAATGACGAAATAAGACCGAGCCCCAGGGTGACGGGCGAGAACGTCGATGCACCAAGGGCTCCAAGATTGGCACTCAGATAGAAATGGCTTGGAGGTGGAGAGGCGATACTGCCGCCGAAATCACCTCTTGTATCAAGACCCGCTGGGCTCTTGTATTTGATCGACCCTCCCATGAGATTCGTCCCAACAATACTCTGGACGCCATCGACTTGAGTCAATCCGGCTGGATTAAAGTGGATGGCCGAAGGATCGTCCGCCTGAGCGGCAAATGCATTCCCCTGACCGGCTGCGGCAGCTCCTTGCGGCTGAAATCGGATAGCTTGAGCAGAAGTATTTGATGGGAGGAAAAAAACTACCATTAGGACTGCTGAACACAAGATCCAGCTCATGGTTGTCTCAATTTCTTCGAAGGGCGGAAAAGAAGAGTGATGGTACCGATAAATAGGGCGTCCGGATATAGTGCCATTTGCCCACACCAAGACAAAAAATAGGTATTCCTTCTTGCGAAACATTGGTGTATGGTATGCAACAGTCTTTAAGTATATATTTAATAGATTGGATTTACCATGGCTATACGTGACAAGTACCCCTTCCCAAGCCAGGTGTTCGAGAAGCTTTCAAAGCAGGAGTGCCAGCACGCGCTGGAAGTTTTCCACTACGCCGCTCAATCCGAGACCTCTGAGGACGTGAGAGACGTACTGGTCCGGTTTCAGGGACTGTTCCCGTTCGATCGTCTCCTCGGAGGACTGGCGCGCCTCAGTCACAGCGGAACATTTGAGGGCTTCTCGAACGTCATTAATGTGAGCTATCCGGACGAATGGCTCTACCTCTACTGGAAGAATGGGTATGCCACCGTTGACCCCGTGTTTCAAGCAGCCTCCCATTCACCCGGCACCAAGATCTGGAAACGGATCTACCAACAAGCGACCTCCAAGGAGGAGCTAGAATTTATCGAAACCGCTAACGGATTTGGTCTTGCAGACGGAATAACCACCAGCTCAGTCGACCCGGCATGCGGCCTTGCCACGTTTTATTCCTTTGCGGGAAGAGAAGACGTGGACGCTGAACGGTACGCTCAACTCATTGAGTACCTCGGACATCATCTCCACCTCGCCCTCATGAGAACCGCTCGGAAGGATGCTCCCGCGACGGACAAGTGCGTGAAAGAACTGTCCCCACGAGAAGTGACCATCCTGAATTGGATCAAGAATGGCAAGACAAACTGGGAGGTCGGCAAGATCCTTGGGGTCACGGAGCGCACGGTGCGATTCCATCTCGCGAGCATTTTCTCCAAGCTCGATGTGACTTCCCGCTCACAGGCAGTCGCCGCCGCCATGGAACACGGACTTCCCACCCTGCACGGTCTTCCCACTGCGATCTGAACCAACTTCTCTAACAGAGTCATTCGCTACTCTGGTGAAGGAAACCAGCGTAGCCTATTCAAATGCGAATGCGCGCCTCACGCTCTTGCCATAATCTCCGCCGTGGCCGGCTCAGTGGTATGCAGCCACTCCAGCATCTCGGGCCGTTTAGCCACCGCGTCTGAGCGAAACTCGTCGAGATCGAGCAACGCTCCAACCGAGAGCACATCCGCCGGAGGAAGTGCAACGGGAGCACCGATCGCATGACAGGGCCACCCTATCCGCTGCACCACACGCAGAAGTCTACTTTCCACGACCAAGTAGGTGTATCGAATATTATTCGCGCGAGTCCAATGATACATACCTTTGAAAATAGTGCGCATCAGTTTTGCAGAAAGATCCCGATCGGTAATTGTAGGGTCCACGGCCAACCGGGTAATCTCCGCAGTATCGAGCTCCTTGCGAACGCGATGTGACCCGACCAAGCATTCGCTGAACTCGCTTTCCAGCATAAATGGGAACGGAGCAGACGTCATCCGTACCATTCCCAACAGTTGTCGGTTAGAGAAAAGACCGATCGAGGTACTCCACGTATCATAGATATCAGACTCAAGTTGGTCATGTCTCTCCGGCACCCATCTGAGCTTCTCCGCAAAGACCCTATGTCGAAGATGATAGGCCTGCCGTAATTCCTC
>JBBRRK010000154.1:0-10082 GCA_038200765.1 Nitrospirales bacterium | reverse complement strand
CTTCAGGGTAAACCAGGTGGAAAGCGCCTTCATGCCGTTACGCTCGACGTTGTTCCCATCCCATACCGCAAAAGCGATAGGCACGGACATGCCTGCCTTGAACTGGGTATCGTTGGCATCGCCTGTTTCCAATGTGCGCTTCACCACTACGCGCCAGGTCGGACCGGAGTACCCACCGCCCTTGATGGAACCAGAAGGTTCCCACACGCCGTTTCCGATCACATCCTGATGGGCTTGCGTCGTCAGAGTGCTGAATCCATTGGCGTTCAGATCTTCAACTGAACTCACACGCAACGTCGGATCGGACATGATGTTGCCGGACCAGATGCCAGGATTGAAGGGCCCGAGGCTTCGGCCGATCCGGTCAGGATAGGTCACGCCGCCCGCCGGCTCTTCGAAATAATAGTCCCAGAAAATGCCGGGGTATTGGTCGTCCACGTCCCAGATACCCGCACTATCTTTGCCCATATCCTTCTGCCACTCGGCGTTCCACCGCCAAATATTGGTGGTGCCGCCTGACTGACCCATGCACTGAAAAGGTGGCGCTCCAGCGTTGCTGACTGGGAACATGACTGCCGCCTGATCCCGGAAGTCCTGGGGACCGATGGTCGTATCGTTCTTGGTCTGATCCTGCCATTCTATACGGAGACCGATCTCTTTCCCATTGGTCATGGCCTTCACGAACACCGACTTCACCGAAATATTCGGGTGCATCGGCGTGGTGATCAGTTGCCCGCTCAATGGTACGATCACCCCAGGCACGCCCTCCCAAACCGGGTTCGCGCCATCCATCGGGATCGCGCCCTTGACCATCTTCGCCGGAATCGTTACCGGCTGGCTGACAGCCAACGGAACCTGCCCGATCGTCAGCATCACGCCCACGATCAACGCAGAGAGAAGAATGCCGAGCACCACACGCTTGCTGTGTGTCTGCACTACACTCATTAGATACCCCTCCTCTCGATTAAAAAAAGTACACTCAGCTTCATGCCAACGATCATTGCGGAGCAGTCATTATAGAGAAAAGAGCTAAAATCACGCCCAGGATCACCGACCCAATAATAAGACCGATTCTTATACGGTTGCTCTGTGGTTGTGGCTCCGGCTTCTCTTCCTTCATAGGATATGCCTCCTCTCAACTGAAAATAAAGAGCAGTGGCCCAAAATTATCGACACCCAACACCTAGAGCACCGCGTGAATAGAGAAAACGGTTAGGCGGTTCCAACCGGCCCACCCTCCTCTTTGTCTTTACCCTGGTCCTTCTTGTCCAAGAACGACTCTGCGCCGACTTCGTTCAGTAACAGACTCAACTCGTTTCCCTGATCCTGTGCGCCGCACTCATACGTCTGGCCTTCAGGTGAATTGAACGTGGCCGGGCGATAATCAGTTTCCGAGTAGGGCTGGGGAACGACGCCGAGAAACGCGACTTCAAAATCCATCCACTCCGCCATCAAGTCCGCTATGTGTTTATACAAACCAGTCGACGCTTTCTTGACCAACATCCGGCAAAACAACGGGACCCACCGGCCGATATGATTCTTGACGAACTTTTTCTGGGCGTCCAGAACGATCTGCGTCTTGTCCGCTCCATCGTGGCACCGGGAATAGGATTCTTTGTAGGCCAGGAAATGCATAAACTCGAATTCGACGCTCAAATGATCCAGCCGCTCATGGATATCTTTAGATAATTCCACACCGAACGCGCGATAGAACCCGGCGATATCGCCCATCACTTGCGATTGCGCGAACACGTGGTCGTTTCCGAATAGGGTTTCGTAGGGAGGACAATCGAGCGTGATCACGTTACTGAACACTCGGCGATGCTCGGCTTGCAGATCGGTCAGTTGCCAGTTAACACATTCCGACGTGATTACTTTCTCGATCTGGTCGAACTGCTTGCGCAGCAACACCAGCTTAAGCTTAGCCCGCTCACCGCCGATGCCGTCGAGCGCCTGGTCCAACGCATCGAGCGCCGCTCGCCCATCCTCGACAAACTCTCCGCATTGCACGTAATCGAGAAACTCCTCGTCTTCCGGATAGAGCTGGCTCCACGAGACAAGGAGATAGAGCTTACTGCGATTGAGGGCGCGTTCGACTGCAGGTGAATCTTTAATGGCAGGCGAGGCCGGAATGACCCCGGTCACGGCCTGAGAATTTGCTTGCACCGGCTGTTTACTCGTCATAAAAGTCGGCTCCTCGATTGACCCGGCTGCCCATACAAACCTTCCGAGCATACGCGGGCAAACCTTTGGCACAAAACTGTCGTATGGTAGGTATCGGCCAAGGGGTTGTCAAGCACGATTTTCTCATGTGCGATGAATACGCTAACCTGTAGATTTATCAAATTTTTCTCCCTCATGAACCGCACCACTTCTCTCCTATGTTCTCTCTTGCACTTCGCCCCGCTCTTGTGATTCACGAGAACGATTGCGCCAATAACCTCACCGGTGTGACCCGAATAGCCACGTGATCGTTCACGGTCCGGCACACTTGTTCACACAGCCCACATCCAACGCAATACTCAGCCGTCACCACAATCCGCTGCCGGTCAAAATCCATCGATAGGGCATCAGTGGGACATTTCGATGCGCAGGCATGGCACCCCTGCCCTGCGGTACAGACACGGTGCGAGACAACTGCGAGGCCCATCCGTATCTGACCACGTTCTTCGACCGGGAGTAACGCTTCGGTGGCGCAGGCCGCGATGCAGGGCACATCCTCACAGAGATAGCACGGCATCCGATCCGCAAAAATTATCGGCGTCCCGTTCTGCGGATGACACGTAATCGACCCGTACGGACAGACCTTGGCGCAGTCGCCGCATTGGGTGCATCGCTCCAAAAACAGCGCTTCCTCAGCAGCGCCGGGAGGACGTAACCAATCCGTCCGCACCGACGGTGGAGCCGGTTGTTCCGGCGCGGCCTGTTGATGTTTGGAAAATTCTTGTGCCGCTTTGGCAACGGAGACGACAGAGTCTTTGAAGAAGTCGCGACGTCCATATGTTGGATCGGTGGCCACAGGTATGCCCCAGTTACATGACGCCGTCGGCGCGCAACTTATAGACCTCGACGCAGCGATCGCAGGCTCCGAATTCGATATCCCAGCCAGGGTGATTCTCACGGATAAAATCGAGCACATAGGACTCGAGCTTGTTGCCCATATCCTCGACCCACGAATAGGTCGGGAACCGGCACAGGGGGCAGGGAAATCCCGGCATCAACATGACTTTATTTTCTGTTTCCGGAACCTCGCCCCCCTCGACATCTACGGCACGGTCCATCACGCGCAAGGTGTCCGACGCCATTTCGATCAATTCCGAGTGGGTAAAGAAACTCGTCTGCCACAACCCCTCGAACACCGATTTCAATTGTGGCGCAGGAATTTTGCGATACCAGGAACGAAACTCTTTGAACCGGTCTTCCTTCCTCAGCATCGGCTCTTTACCGGCGACCGTCAGCCGACTGTCCACCGTGAGACTCCACAAAACTCGATAGCGTTGGAGAATGAGGGTTTCCTCGCCGGGATTTTGCCCAACCTTGGTATCCGGATCGTACCCAAACACCGGATCCAGCATGTCCGAGATATGCAACAATTCATGGCGGCAATAGCGCGTGAGCGCTGGGTCGTAAAATCGACGTGGGATCAGCTTGATCCCGACACCTCTCAACCCTTTTTCTTCGAACTCTCGCGCCAACTCATGTTCGACAGATCCCCACTTCCTAAGAATATCGACGCCTTCCTGGTCTTCCTTGAGGACCCCCTTGACGAGCACGATGCCGACTCGTTCCTTGAGTAACGGATATTCGTTGAAGGCATCGCGGATGATATCGGAAAATCCCCAGGTGCCGAACATGTACTGGTAGAGCTTCTTGAATTCACTCTCACGATCGTCGAGCGTAAACTTCTCGTAGATCGGGTCGGCGAGTTCATGGAACTCTTTATAATAAGTAGGGTCGCCTTCCCGCTCCGTCTTTTCGACGAACGAGTCAATGACCTCTTGCAGCAATGCGGGTTGAAAACGAAGTTCCATAACCATCCTTTGGGCGCGTGCTAGCAAGCTGCGGGAAAACTCGATTTATACCCAATACTCCGTTGGAATCTTGAAGATGGTGACGATGTCACATTAATCCCAGGATGCTCAAAATGGCTGTCCGGCAAGGCCGCAACGAGGGAACCCGCGAGGCGTACGCTTCGGTACGTTGAGCCTCTGAGCGATGCGAGAACGATGCTAGCGGACATTTTCAGCATCCTCCCAGGAACCTGCCTTGACTTGATGACAAAGCTTCTCTTACGATCCCCTCAAGTCGAAGCTGATTATACTGAGCGGGCAGCCCATTGGCAATCAAGCCCGTCGCCCATAGGCCAGCCAGTGAGACGTGAAACGTCAAACGTGAAAGGTTTCGGAGGAAGAATACTCGGCAATCATACGTTTCACCTCTCACGTCTAACCTTTCACATTTTTGAGGGCAACTGTTTCACCATCCTGCCAATCGTAAGGATTATTGCACATGACTGATCACACGGCTCCTCAACTTGCCGCTGCCCCCTCCCCACTTCCAACATCGCCGGAAACAGGCATCCCGCCGGTCGATTTCCTTGAATACTGGAAGACGGGAGCCCGGGAACTCACCACGTTTCGCGGCCATTCACATGGAGTCTGGTCGGTGGCCTTCGCACCAGACGGGTTGACCCTCGCCAGTGGAGGAGCCGAACGGCTCGTCCGCATATGGGATATAGAAACCGGACGCCTCCTGCGCTCACTCAGGGGACATACCGCGGACATTCGATCTGTCGTCTTCACGCCCGACGGCCAAACACTGGCCACTGCCAGTGAGGACCGCACCATCCGGCTGTGGAACCCGAACACCGGCGAAACGAAGAAGCTTCTTTTTACACGCTATGATCACAACGTCGTCAGCCTCTCGCTCTCACCGGACGGCCTTATGCTGGCGCGCGGCAGCCACAACAAAGACATCAAGATCTGGGAGGTCACCACAGGCACCGAGTTGATGACCCTCCTCGGCAAAGACCAGTATGACCATAACTGGTCTGTCTGCGTCGCCTTTTCGCCGGATGGGACCCATCTTGCCAGTGGAATGGATATCGGCAAGATCAAGCTGTGGGAGGTCTTACCCAGTGGAGAGGAAAGAATCCTGCACAACGGCCACTGGAAGGAGACCGAGGAAGATACCAGTGAAACACGTGGGTACTTCGTTGAAGACGACGGTGGATTTCAGAAACCGATGAGCTATTGGATCGGCGCAATGGCCTTTACCCCCGATGCGAAACTCTTGATCACCGGGAGCCGTGACGAGACGATCAAGTTATTCGACATGCCTCACGTAGCCGAACAACGGACGTTGAAGGGCCATACCGGCTGGGTGCGCACCCTCGCCGTCACAGCGGACAGCAAGGTCCTCATCAGCGCCGCTGACGACGCGACCATTCGGTTTTGGGACCTGTCGAACGGCCGCTGCTTCAGAACCCTCAAGGCCCATACTGCAGGCATTCGCAGCATTACGCTCTCGCCGGATGGGATGAAACTCGCCAGCGCCTCGTGGGACCGCACGGTGAAACTGTGGGCAGGCGGCGCGGAACCGGCTGAGTAGGGCACCAAGATTGAGGTAACGGATCGCGGGGATCAGACTCTTGCAACTTTAGCAGGATGCTGAAAAAGTCCGCCAGCGGCGTTCTCGCATCGCTCAGAGGCTCAACGAGAGTTGTTCGGAGATCGGAAGCATTGAAGGGGCTTTTCCGTTCGCCAAGATCTATTGCACGGGCGAACGGCCCCACGAAGTGCGGTCCATACCTCCTCGCCTCTTCGCTCGCTGCGGCCTTGCTGGACGGCATTTTTGAGCATCCTGCGAGTTGTTCATGTGTCAACGCCACGCGTAAGAACACAGCGGGATTTGAGCGTCAACTGAGTTTTTCCGCAGCCTGTTAGATTTGGCCTGACAAGGGAGCCATTCTGAATTCCCGGTGTGAGCCGCTCACGACTTCTGCTGAGGATTCTTCAATGACTGTAGGAGTTCAGCTCTGATGGTGGACTTGCTGTCCTGACGTCGGCTGTGGTTACTGCCGCGCTTAGCGTCAGCTTTGCGGCCATAGAAAGCACCCGCTCCCTTCTTTGCTCCCGCGTGCTCGGTCTTCTTTGTGCCCCAGGCCATGGCGTGTTTGATGCCTCGCTGTCCAACCAATTGTCAACCCGCCCTCGCTCTCGTTGACCGCCTGCGACGGCGCAGACAAGCTTTACCAAACAAAGACTCCCGACCCCTTTTCTTTGTCTGAATCGGAAGGGCTCGTACACGTCGAGTCCACCGGCGGCCCTGTGTACTTTATTCAGGTCAATACAGAGGGGTTCGAGCAGTTCGCAAAGGCCTACATACCCGACTACGAGTCGACGGTCCAAGCCCTCGCAAGCTCGATCCTGAACGAGAACGTCGAGAGCAATTTGGATCTACAGGCGAAACTTGCGAAGGACCAGTTCCTGATCAATCACATACTTGACGTACTCGAAAGCCAGGACTACATCCAGCTGGAGAAGTTTGGAGACGGCAGGGTAAGCGTCTACTCGGTTTCCGTCAAACTGAGGCGGGCCTTCAGTGCGTGACAAGGCGACACCTAACCCCTCGCTTAATCGGAGAGGGAACTCAATACTCGCCGTGCAGATCAATGCAATCAAAAGGAACGATCAGCAGACAATGCCGAAGGGACCGAATCCGTTGAGCCACCTTGCCGTCACGTTTTCAGAACGTGGAGCAACGGCAACGCGCTGGGAACATACAAATGGAAACTGGAAAGAATATTCCACCATAGACGGGCGTTGGTCATATCAAATTGAAGCCCTCAATCGGAAGTGTCAACGTCTCTCGTCCCTGACTTTCCCACGTAGGGTTTCCAACGACTGCCGGTCTTCCGGCGAGAGGTGCAGGCCCCGCTTGTCGATACCCGATAGCACATCAAAAGCTTGCTTCCAGTAGGTGCGCGCTTCACGGGAATTTTTCTGTCGTTCAGCGAGATCAGCCAACCTCCAGTAGGACACCGAGAGGTCGCGCTGCCACTCGGTGTTGCTGAGGTCGCTCGCCGCCAGGCGCTGTGCCATGCGGTGAGCTTCCTCATAATCGCGCCGAGCATTGGCGAGGGTGGTGCGGACGCGGGCGAGGTCTCCCTGGTCGACGAGGAACCAGAAGGCGGCGTGGAGAGCCTCCGGCCAGTCCGGCTCGGTGGCAAGTATGTCCGTGTAGAGGGTGCGAGCCTCGGGAGCCTGGCCCTTGGCCTGGTACAGAGCGGCGGTCCGGAGCAAAGGCTGGAGGTCGGCTCGATTACGCTCGCGAACAGTTGCGGTGCGGGCGCGAACGGTTTGGAAGATGGAGGCACGCTGTGAGCTCACATAGCCGATGGCCTCATCCACTCCCTGTTCCATCAGGATCCGGGTCATCTCTTGGAAGACGCTGGTGGCCGTGCCGCGACCCTCGATCTCGGCAAAGGAAGCGGCTAGCTCTTCGACGCGGGACAATCGCACCGTGTGAGCGTTGTCGGCGGCTTCGCGCAGTTGTTGACGTTTCTTCCAGTCAGTATCGGCCTCGGCCTCGAACAGTTCGCGACGATGCGTTTCCTCCGCGGTCTGCAGCAGATGGGCGCGAATCTTTTCCGTCGTCAGCCGGGCGGCTTCGGCTAGTTCGACCAGACTGGCCGTAGCGTGAGCTTTGAACGCTTCGTCCTTCGTCAGCCATTCTTCCCATTTCCGCCGCAACTCACCCAGATCATCGCGCAGGCGGAGGACAATGTTTTGCAATCCCGTGTCGCTGTTCGCCGTATGGCGGAGGTGATTATCTTGTTTGAGCTTCGCGATGTAATGCTGCTGGAGCGTTCGCCGCTCGGTCTGGTACCCGACGGGGTCGGGGTAAACGGCCTCACGCGGAAGGTCGAGTTGATCTGGTGACTTGTCGCGCCGGCAATGCCCGCCGATCACGATGACCCATGTCTTCTTGCCATGCTTGTGGGCGTAGAGGAACTCAAGCTGGGTGTAGGAGACGCGGCCGTATTCCGGATCCACGTCGGGGGGTTCGGCGCCGTAACCCTGGCCAATGAGCTGGATGAGGCCTTTGCAGGAGTCGAGCTGCTCACGCAGCCACTGGCGCAGTTCGCCATAGCCAGTGGGAAAGTCGTCCTGGGAGACGGGATCGAACCCGAGGTTGCGGACGGTGGCGGCCACCGCCTGGCGGGCGGTACGCAGCTCCACACTAACGGCGGAGAGAAATAAGCGTGGTCGGTTCATGCGATCACGGCGTTCAAGGTTCTGCGTTTCATCATCACAGGTCCTTCATGAGATACCAAATAGACGGCTTCTACCCGGTTACGGTTAAACGAGTCTTCAAAACTTGGCAAGATGGCATGTGAGGATCACACAAATCGTTCAAAGTGCTCGACCTTCACACTCTTGGCGACGGCTTGCCCGACCTGCTGCAACTCGGGGATGTGCTCCACGGAGTCAAGCTGTTGTACATGTTCCGGCCTGATCCCCGACAGGCCCAGATTCTTCAATCCTTCGAGCGTCAGCTCCGCGTTGTATCGCACATAGGTGAACAGCTTATTCGGCCCCACTGGTCCCTTCGCAGTCTTCAAGTCTCCGAGTTCGCGATCCAGTGGATCACCGGCCAGGCATCGGCCAAACACCCGGCAGAGCAAATCCTGCTCGTTCATCGCCGCGCTCATCAGGGCAGAGGGGATGGATGATGCGCTGTACAAGAGATTCATCTCGCCGGGTTCAAGGTCAACATTCGCCTGAGGGCTACTGCCGGTACCGATCGACAGGACAAGCAGCTTACCTTCACCGGTCAACCACATCATATAGGAGGCCACTATCGCCATAGGAAACGCCTAAAAGGCAGGATTGTTGTACATGGTAATGCAGTCGTCGACAACGACGAGCTCCTGGCCGCCGACCTTCACTAATTTCACGGCCCCTTGTTTGAACCGCCGAACAAACACTCGTCTGGGTCCTCCCATGATGACGACCTACAGGGGAAACAGGACCAACCCTTCTAGCAGGCTGGGAAAAACTTAGTTGATACCAAAGCATGGTTGGAATTTTCCGGACGGTGCTGGAACCAGAATCACCTCAGTATGCTCACAATGGCCAGCCGTCTCACCCGCCCAACTCCGGCGACTACTTCACCCGCCGCCATATCAGGGGGAAGGGCAAGGCGCCCATCTACTGAAAACACTACTGATCATAATAATGCTGACGCACTTCAGCCTGCCACTTGAGAAACACAGAAGAGAGTTGTCTCTTATCGGCATCGGAAGACAATGGCATAGGCATCTCATAGAGAAATACATCAGACACTCCCAAATCGAATATTCCTCCGGCTAACCCCGGTTCCTTAAAGACTAGCAGTGGGAGGCCAGCAGAAAACAAGACACCTGCCTCGAGCTGATTCCATTCAGTAGGGAGTATAATTAGCTCAGTTACCTCTCTCTGCTTCGAAGTCCCATATTTCCGAATACCCTGCTGAACTCGAAATTGTTCAAATCCAAGAATCACACCTCCAGAACAGTGCCGGGCGAGGACTGCAACTTCTCGGAGGGGGAATTGAGTGGCAAAATCTGATACCCCAATGGCGCGAGGCTCAAGATCCAACCCATCCAGCCGCTCAAGAATCAGCTGCCTTGATGCCTGCTGTGGTTCTGATAGCGTGGTAGGACAAGATACAAACACGGGTATCTTCATACTTTGGCCTCCTTCTTCATCCTAGTTTTGTTTGAAATGAGTATCCCCTTCACACCCCTAACGCAGATCCGCCACGAACAATGGAGCCATCGGGTGCCGGACCAACGGCAACAGCTTGTCGAGGCTGACGAATACCCTTGGCCATGAAAGGGGGGAGGAGACTAAATCCGAATGTAGCGATTGTCATCTCAAGACCTAACTGTAATGAGATGGCGCGCTCAAAAACCAAGTGCAACATGTATGGGAGAATATGTTGCATGGGAAATATCTACACACAGTTGAGTCTTCAAGAACGGACGATGATCCACACGCAACTGGAGAGAGGCCTCACCCCGGCAGCGATTGCCC
>JBBRRK010000153.1:0-10279 GCA_038200765.1 Nitrospirales bacterium | reverse complement strand
TCGCTCCGGAGAGTCTGATGGCCTCAGTTTCGAGCACGGCGGTATGGCTGGCGATGGACAAAGAACAAGAACCGGCATTCAGACTTCTCAGGGCACAGATGTAGACATTCGACCAGGGGGAATCTCGACTCCTGATCTGGGAGCTGGAGGGATCCCGCTGTGGAAATGGTGACGGTGTGTAACACGCATGATCCCGGATTCGCTTGTGGAGGGTCAGGCAGAAACGGTCTGGTCAATGAACGAAAGGAGCGGGCACATGGGGACAGTGTCACCACATCATGATCTCTCCCGTCGGATATTCTCAATGGTCGCTGCTCAGCCTAGCCTATCGATGGACCAGATTCATGAACGGTGTCCCGACACCACCCGGAACCAGGTATTTTTTGTGGTGGATCGATTGAGCCGAACAGGAGAGATTCGCCTGACAGCCAGGGCGCCGAGTGTGTATAGCGTGGATATCCAGGGAGCAGAACGCACACTCAGTGCGCATGAGTGAGCACGTGTCGAGACCGCAACCATTCACTGGCGAATTCGTGTATTCGCTTGATCATCTGCGGAGAAGTGATTGAGCCGGCGTCACAGCCTGATCCGCTCGTGCGGCTATGCACGCCCCGTGCGCTCCTGCACAAGAGAGGCAACTCAATCGTGGCTGCCGCTGCATGATGCCTTCAAGGTATTTCTCCTTCTGCGTCAGTAAGTTCGGCGCATCCAGCGAGGAGCGATGAGGTGCGGCCCTCATTTTGCTATGCATAGAGACGACATGAGGGAGTGAAACCGCATGATAGCAGCGGACGGCATGGCGACGCCCTATACCGAAACGCAGCGAATGGTCCTGCGGTCCCATGTGAATTTGGCAGGCGAGGTCATCATCAGGCTCTGGCCGATGCGGACAATCATTGCTCGAAACTCTCTGCAGGGGTTGGAGCACATGAGCTTCGAGGAGGCCGTCAGGCGAGGAGAACAGCTCTTCGGCGGACAGGGCTCTCTCCCTCACGCCGCGTTCCGTGAGGCGTTCCTGACCGGGCGTATTCGCGCCCGTCACGTGGACGCAGTGTTAAAGCCGCTCGCGTCCGAAAAACAGATCCTGTTCGGCGAGCGCCGGCTGTCCCACCTCGACGTGCTCCGTGCAACAATGGTGCACGGGCTGCAGAGAGTGCGCCCAGTCGGGGCGCCGTCAGTCGTCGATGCATCGTTGGGAGAGGCTCGAGCCACCGTCGAGCCTATGACACAATGGATCCAACCAATCCTATCTCCGGAAGCATGGAGCGAGATGGAGCGCTTCGTGTCATGCGAACCTGAAGAATGGCCCTATCAAGAACGATGGCCACCTGGTGCGATCGAACGCTCGGAACCGATCTTACCGACCAGATCAACCGTCACATGATCAAATGGTGCGCCGCCTTCTGCGACGAGGGGGAAGCGGCCTGGCCGATGCCGGGTCGGGAGGACGACCGCTGGCAATCGTGTACGCTGGCCGCGGCGGAGATCGTGACCGACCCCGATGCCGCGTTTCATCGGGCTCTGGAGTTGGCTGGCGAGCAGGGCGTCGTGGTGGTGACAGGGTCGATTCATTTGGCGGGCTGTGTGCGGCCGTTCGTGCGGGTGCGACAAACGATGACGGACCAGGCCGGGGTCACGCTGAAAAAGTTCGCATGACGAAACACGTTGAGATGCGGTCAACCCCTAACCCAGCGAGGAGAGGAACGCGGTGGGTTCTGGTTGTCGGTGATGATATGGATGATCGGGCAGCCCTCAAGGACTTGCTCACAGGTTGGCAGTGGGAGGTCCTGGAAGCCGCGTCAGGCCGGGAAGCGCTGGACATCCTGGATCATCACCATGTCGACGTGGTGCTCTTGGATGCCGCTCCGCAGGGAATGGATTGCGTCGGGATACTCGACGCCATCAGGCAGCGAATCCGAGACCTGCCGATCATCGTCATGGGTGCACTGATGACGCCGGAGGTGCGGCGTTCGTTGCGTAGCCGGGGGGCGATGGAGTGTCTGGCCAAACCGGTTGAGCGCGAGACCTTGTCGGCGCTGCTCTTCGCCTGCTCGCAGCCGTCAGGGTTTGCAGACAGCTAAGTGATGCAGGGTCGTCACGCATCCTCGAACTGTGTTGGCGGGGTTCGGCGGCAGCGGATTCTGCGGCCACTGAGGTGATCGTGGCCTGCCCGGGCAAATTCGGTCCAGTGTGAATGATAGACTGGACCGCAACCAGGGAGGTCACGGCCATGCCCAGGAAACGGTACACGCCCGAAGAGATCCTATTACATCTGCGGACGGTTGAGCCCGACACCGGCAAAGGCCTAGCGGTGGTTGACGCCTGTCGCAAGCTCGGCCTCACCGAGCAAACATATTATCGGTGAAAGAAAGAGTATGGCGGACTGCGCGTCGATCAAGCGAAGCGCCTGAAGGCCTTGAAACAGGAGAATCTGCGCCTAAAACGGATCGTCGCGAACCAAGCGTTGGATCTCTCGGTTCTCAAGGAAGTCGCCTCGGGAAACTTCGAAGCCAGGCCCGCAAGCGCGAGGCCGTGGGGCATGCCGTCACCGTACTCCACGTCTCCGAGCGCAGGGCGTGTCGGGCGATTGGACAGATCAGATCGTCGCACCGCTATGTCGGGCGACCTCAGCCGGTTCAGGATCGGCTCTATGCGCGCGTGATGGCGCTCGCGAAGGAATACGGGCGGTATGGGTACCGTACGGTCACGGATCTCTTGAGGCAGGAGGGCTGGGACGTGGGGCAAAGATCGCGTGTAGACGATCTGGCGACCCGAAGGCCTCGGCCTGAATGAATGAAAGAAAAGGAGCGACATGCCCGACAATCGCAGGAGTCAAGCCGTCACACGGGGAATCCACCGTTCTCCCAATCGAGCCTTGTTGAGAGCTGTCGGCTTCGCCGATGGAGACTTCGACAAGCCGATCGTGGGAGTGGCCAATAGCGAGAGCAATATCACACCGTGCAACGCGGGGCTGGGAACATTGGCCGGGCGGGCGGAACGGGCGCTCATCGCAGCCGGCGCCATGCCGCAAGTTTTTGGCGTCATCACGATCTCCGACGGCATCGCCATGGGTACGGAAGGCATGAAGTACTCGCTGGTCTCCCGGGAGGTGATTGCCGATTCTATTGAAACCGTCTGTAACGGCCAGAGCATGGACTGCGTGCTCGCCCTTGGCGGCTGCGACAAAAACATGCCGGGCGCGATGATCGCCTTCGCACGCCTCAATATCCCCGCCATCTTCGTCTACGGCGGCACCATCAAACCGGGCCGCTATAAAGATCGCGATCTCACCATCGTGAGCGCCTTTGAAGCGGTCGGGCAGTACAGCGCGCATAAAATAGACGAACAGGAATTGATGGAGATCGAGCGCCGCGCCTGTCCGGGCGTGGGCTCCTGCGGCGGCATGTATACGGCGAACACCATGGCGTCGATTTTTGAGGCCATGGGCATGAGCCTGCCGTACTCCTCGACCATGGCGGCGGAGGATGCGGAAAAGGCCGACAGCGCGGCGCAATCCGCCGAGGTGCTGGTCGAGGCGATCCGCCGGCAAATCCGGCCGCGCAACATCCTCACCCGCCAGGCGTTCGAGAACGCCATCGCCCTGTTGATGGCGGTGGGCGGCTCCACGAACGCCGTCCTGCATCTGCCCGCCATCGCGCACGCCGCAGAGGTGAAGCTGACGCTCGATGATTTCGAGGCCTTCAGCAGGCGCGTGCCGGTGCTGTGCGATCTGAAACCGTCCGGGCGTTACGTGGCGACAGATTTGCACCGCGCGGGCGGCATTCCACAGATCATGAAAATGTTGCTCACCCACGACCTGTTGCACGGTGACGCGCTGACCGTGACCGGTCACACCATCGCCGAGGCGTTGAAGGACGTTCCTGAGGAGCCGCGCGCCGATCAGGATGTCATCCGGCCCTGGAGCAGGCCGCTGTACCCGCACGGCCATCTGGCCATCCTCAAAGGCAATCTTGCCGAAGAAGGGGCGTTGGCCAAGACCAGCGGAGTGAAGATACCCAAGATCACCGGCCCCGCGCGCGTATTCGACTCGGAAGAGGCCTGCATGGAGGCCATCCTCGCGCGCAGAATCCAGACGGGCGACGTGGTGGTGATCCGCTATGAAGGCCCCAGGGGCGGCCCCGGCATGCGCGAGATGCTCTCACCCACCGCTGCCATCGTCGGCCAGGGCCTGGGAGACTCCGTCGGTCTGATCACCGATGGCCGCTTCTCCGGCGGCACCTACGGCATGGTGGTGGGCCACGTCGCGCCGGAAGCCTCGGTAGGCGGTACCATCGCGCTGGTCAACGAGGGCGACTCGGTAACGATGGACGCGGAACAGCGCTTGCTGCAACTTAATGTACCCGGCGAAGAAATCGCGCGCCGCCGGGCCGCGTGGCAACCGCCCGCGCCGCGTTACACGCGCGGTGTCCTGGCGAAGTACGCCAAGCAAGTGTCGAGTGCCAGCGCGGGAGCGGTAACGGACTGACGGGTTGACCTGATGGGGAGGAATGGGGTGCCGACAGACGGGAAGGAGTTCCGCCTTTTCGTGACCGGGACCGACACGGGCGTGGGCAAGACTGAAGCCGCCTGCGCGGTGTTGTCTCTGCTGGCGGACGCCGGCCTCCGCCCCGCGGCGATGAAACCCTATGAGAGTGGCTGCGCCAACTGGCATCGGCCCCCTGATGCCATGGCCTTAAAAGCCGCGGCCAGGTGCGACGACCCCACAGATCGCATCTGCCTGTACCGGTTCCACTTGCCGCTGGCGCCGGGTGTGGCTGCGGCGCGGCGCAGGGAAACGCCGTCGTTCGCGCGCGTTGTCGCGCTGGCCCGCTCCTTTGGCGAGCGCCCGCTGGTCATCGAAGGCGCAGGAGGGCTGTTCGTGCCCATCAATGCGCAACGCGATATCATCGATCTGATCGAGGCCTTAAACGTTCCGGTTCTCCTGGTAGCGCGCGCCGGGCTGGGGACTTTGAACCATACCGGCCTTTCGCTGGAGGCGCTGGCGCGGCGGGGCATCCCGGTCCGCGCGGTCCTCTTGACGAAGAGTACGGAAGCAAGCGATCCGTCCGAGCGGGACAACGCGGAGTGGCTCCGGCGACGGCATGGGGTGCCGGTTCTGGGCCCGGTCCCGTACGTGCCGGATCCTGTCCGCCGGCGGGCCGCCTATCGGCGGGCTCTTCGTCCGCTTCTGACCGCCTTGGCACAGGGGCGACGCGCTGCTTCAAGGCCCCGTCCGCGCTCGGAGACCAATGGCTGAGTCCCTGTTCAAATTCAAAGGGTGCCTCGCGGTGTTGGCCACGATGCACAGCAAGGAGCAGGCGATTGCCCCCGTCTTGGAGGAGATGCTCGGGCTCCGTGTTGAGGTGCTCCAGGGGGTCAACACTGACCGCTTCGGCACCTTTACGCGGGAGGTGCCTCGTCCCGGGACGCAGCTCGAGACCGCACGCCTGAAGGCCCGCGCGGCGCTGGCCGCCGCACCCCAGGCCGCCTCTGGGCTCGCCAGCGAAGGCAGTTTCGGGCGGCACCCATGGATGCCGTTCGTCGCTGGCGGGCGCGAGCTCATCGTGCTGATGGATCGGGATGCGGGGCTCGAACTCGTCGGAGCAGATCTCACAGCCGAGACCAACTATGAATCCCGTCTTGTCAGCAGCGTGGCGGAAGCCCTGGCGTTCGCCCATGACATCGGCTTCCCCGCCCATGCCGTTGTTGTGATGGGTGTGCACAACGGGGAACCGGATGTCTTGAAAGGAGTTTACAAGGGCCTGACGACGCCCGAGTCACTCGAGACCGCCGTACACGAGCTGCTCGGCCGGGGCGGCATGGCGCACATCGAGAGCGACATGCGCGCGCACGTCAATCCCACACGGATGCAGGCCATCGAACGCGCAGCCCGAGATCTGGCGCGCCTGGCCCTGAGCGGCTGCCCGCGCTGCGGAAGGCCGGGCTTCGACGTCGTGGAGCGGCAGGGGGGACTGCCCTGCGCCGCATGCGGGCTGCCCACGCGCCGGATCCGGCTGGAAATTGTGGGCTGTGTGGGCTGCGGCTTTCGACAAGAACGCCTCCCGGCCACCGGACAAACTCCGGCGTCGCCGGGTGAGTGCGACGCCTGCAACCCCTGAGTATGGATTGGAGTGAACATGGATGTGCCCCAACTGCAGAATCTGCTTGAGCGTGTCCGTGCCGGTGGCGTGAGTCCGGAGGAGGCGCTTCGCGAGTTGAAGGATCTCCCCTTCGCCGATCTCGGCTATGCCAGCGTGGACCATCATCGTGCGCTCCGGCAGGGTGTGCCCGAGGTGATATTCGGGCTGGGGAAGACGCCGGAGCAGATCGTGGGGATCGCCCAGGAACTCGCGCGGACCGGCGAGAACGTGCTGATCACGAGGCTCGATCAGGAAAAGGCGGTCGCGGTGACACAGACATTGCCCGTGCTGAGCTACAACGAGCTTGCGCGCATCGCGACCTGGGAGCAGGCGCCGATTGCACCGCTCGGCAAGCTCCCTATCGCGCTCGTCTGCGCAGGCACGGCCGATGTGCCGGTGGCAGAAGAGTGCGCCGAGACGCTGCGCATGCTGGGCATTCGGGTCGAACGACTCTACGACGTCGGCGTGGCGGGGATTCATCGACTCCTGAGCCGGCGTGAACTGTTCAACCACGTCTCCCTCGCCATCGTGGTGGCCGGGATGGAAGGCGCATTGCCCAGCGTCGTCGGCGGCCTCGTCTCCATTCCGGTGATCGCGGTCCCGACCTCGGTGGGGTATGGGGCTGCATTCGGCGGGTTGACAGCGCTGGGCTGTATGCTGGCGAGCTGCGCCTCGGGCATCACGGTCTGCAACATCGACAACGGCTTCGGAGCGGCGTCTGCCGCCGCGCGAATTCTACGGACGGCGGCGCGATACTGAAGCCATGCGGGCCACAGCGATCGCCTAGCGGTTTCCACAGGTCTCGTTCCCTCCGCAGCGTCTCACGCCGTACCGCTTCTGGCGCCGGAGTTCTCGCAGCAGACGATTCCTCTCAGCCTCCATAGGATTGGCAGGGCAGGCTGACGCGTCACGCGTGCATTTTTCGTTGACAGTGGGCGAGCATTCGGCGGCCGGATCTCGAGGATCAGATCATCAATCGGTATTGGATGGGTCAGTGGCAACAAGACTCTTGCGGCCAGTGGCTTATCCACTTAACTCAAGTTGACCCTACCTATTGTGGTGAGTCACTCACGGACGAGTCACCAACTCACGGTAGGACGTGGACTGGATGGTGACGGCTTGCTGCGCAAGACGGTCAAAGAGCACCCCGCGGGACCGGGACGTTCGTCTGTTGAATCGGAAGGTGAACTCGTCGAGGTAGTAGGGCAAGTGTTTCCGTTCGACTCGTCCTTGGTGGGTTCCCAGCAGCCCTCGCTTCACGAGCGACGCGACGCGATGAACGCTCGGCAACAAGCTGTCAGCCTCTGCCTCCTGCCTCGGACGACCCTCTGGCGGTGCCTGTAGCCTGCGGCCTCAAGCCCAAGGTACGAAGGCAGTCCATCGGTCACGACGACACTGCCCGGCTCAAGAGCCTGCTTGACGAAGCCGACAAGACTCTCCGCCGAGGAATCGTGGGTCCGGTGGAGGCGGATTCGCCCAGTCCCAGTGCCCCGAACCTCGGCGGCCACCGCGACAAGAGTGACCTGCCCCCGGTTGTTGTACCACATCCCTTGAGAGTCTAGGCGCATTGCGGCTCCCGAGGTTCCCTGGCCTCAGGAGCCGGCGGGTGATTGCCCAACGCGCTGTGCGGGCGAATCTGGTTGTAGGTCCGTCGCCAGCGTTCGATGAGCACCGTGGCCTCCCAACGCGTCTCGAAGATCTCTCCCTTGAGTAATTCGTCCCGGAGCTTGCCGTTGAAACTCTCGATATAGCCATTCTCCCAGGGGCTGCCGGGTTCAATGAACAGGGTCTGTACACCCACACGGCGTAGCCACTCCCGAACCGCCTTGGCCGCGAACTCCGGGCCGTTATCCGACCGAATGTACTCCGGGGCACCGCGCTGGACAAAGAGCTCGGCCAACCGATGCAGGACGTCATCCGATCGCAGACGCCGTTCGACGTCGATCGTGAGACATTCCCTGGTGTACTCATCCACAAGGGTCAGCAGTTTCAGCGGGCGACCGTCCTTTGTCCGAACCGCGACGAAGTCGTAGGCCCAGACATGCTTGCGGTGGGTCGGCCGATGGCGGACACACGAGCCGTCGGTGAGCCACAGCCGACCGCGCTTCGGTTGTTTCTGCGGCACCGTCAGCCCTTCCTGCCGCCAAATCCGTTCCACGCGTTTCTGATTCACTCTGCCGTCGGCGCGCTGGGCTTAGAAGTTTCCCTCGGCCGCCTCCTTCAGAATCAGCTTATCGAGGGTCAGGTCCGCCACCGCTAGCTTGAGCCGGCCGTTCTCCCGCTCCAGGTTCTTCAGCCGCTTAGCCTGATCGATCTTCAGACCGCCGTACTCATTACGCCAGCGGTAATAGGTTTGTTCGGTGATCCCAAGCGTCCTGCAGACCTGGACGACGGTCTGCCCCCTGCTCAGCGCGACTTCGGCTTCCCGCAACTTGGTGATGATTTGTTCGACAGTGTGTGTGACGCGAGGCATCCTGCCCTCCTTTGTGATGGCCAGGCCTAACATAGGGTCTGGACCGGTTTAAAGGGGGCAGGTCATAATTCAGATCGTGATGAATTTGACCCAGAATGCGGTGAAGTTTACCCCGGAAGGTGGCAGGATTACGGTGACGATGAGGCAGGAGAATCAGATGTTCGCCGGAGTCTCCGTGCGTGATACCGGGCCGGGCATCGCGCCCGAGTTCCTCGATCAGATATTCGACCCGTTTTTTCGAGTCAAGCAATCCCGTAGTGGACCAAAAGGGCTGGGCTTGGGTCTGTCCATCGTGCAGGCGTTGGTGGAGTTACAAGGTGGAACAATCACCGCGCGGAGCGAACCGAGGCAAGGCGCGGAACTGTACTTCACGCTTCCATTGTGTCTCCCCAAGAGCGGCACCGCGGAGCCTCGCATCGGCTGATGGACCCCGTATCCTGGTGGTCGAGGACGATCCGTTGTATGACTAAGATATCCACATCAGATCCACAGTCTATTCGCGACACGGCAAACTCTCGTGATCGATTCGAGAGAGTCGTCCATGCATCTGCATCCTGCCACGGTGGCGGTTTGTAACCACTGCCTCGTGTCACAGTGGACACAGTCAGTGACAGCGAAGGTCTTGGACCGCACGGTCTGGTTTCTACGGGGAAGGTCACGGAAAGCAGGCGGATCGGGTCGCACAGTTTATTCATGCATGTGCGTGCGGAAAGGAGGACTAAAACATGTGCTTTGCAAGCTCCTCCGTGAGGGACCTCTCTCACTGGAACTGGGAAGATGATCACATCATCCACGAATGTATCGTGCCGTCCTCTCGACCGGTCGTCGGGTATTTGAAAGGTCATGCCTACGACATTGACGTCAGGGAGTTTCTCATCACCGGCCGCAACGAAATCGTCGAACGAACACTGTCCAGGAAGGAGAGCATCACAAATCCGGGGGCACGCGGCTGCCTGCAGGCTTCACGCCGATGCCGCGAATTCTCGCTCAAGACGAGCGATTCACGATCAACAATTAAGGCTTTAAGCCTAACTGTTTCCGAATCTCTTTGCAGAGGGTATTCCCTAATTCGGTATGCCGTGGAACAGTCGTTACCGCGCCTGTCGCTGGGTTTCGATACAAGTCATGTTTACCCCCAGATCGGGCCAGTTCACAACCTGCTTCTTCAAGATGGCGGATGAATTCGCGGCGCTTCAAGATGCGAGGCGCTTAGGCTGGAACACACAGCGGGATAGAGATAGCATGAGCATGCGCTCTACGGCTACGCGTTTCACTCTCCTTGACCACCAGTTCATAGGCGTCTTGGATGTTTTCTTTCAGTTCATCAAGGGTCTTCCCTTGGCTTAAGACATTTGGAAGTTCACGAAGCTGACCGATGTACCACCCCTTGTCCTTCCAGTATTCGAGCGTTAGGCGTACGTTTTCCATTGGAAGCGCTCCTCTCGTACGATAGTCGTACGATCAAGAATATCAGGAGAAATTCGAGACGCTACTTTTTACATCTTTTTGTGATGCCTTTACTAGGCCCCTTTAGGCCCAGATTTGGCCGAAGTTCTCCCTCGAAAATATACAATTACTGTACCAGAAACATGACCGGCTTTGATTTTGGTCAGCCGCCGACTCTTCCTCAACACATTAGCCATTGATTGTATTACTTATTTTTTGG
>JBBRRK010000152.1:0-10333 GCA_038200765.1 Nitrospirales bacterium | reverse complement strand
ATGGGGTGACATTATGCGGGGCGGCACAGATGGCCAAGCTCATGCACGGCGTGCCGTTCAAAAACGGAGTTGAAGTCCAGAAGGAGAGCCGTCAGGAAATCGCCGCCTGATCAGATCGGCGTACACAACATTTGACTATTTCTCCTCTGGCCCCTCCCTGACCGGCTTCGTGAAAGCCAACGTCGATCCCGGATCCATGGTCCTGACGGATGGCTGGCCGAGTTACGCGGCCCTCTCCGAGATGGGCTACCATCACCGACCGAGGGTCCAGGGAGATCCCAAGCGGGCCTCGAAACTGTCCCCGCGCATCCACCGGGTCTTCGGCAACCTCCAGACCTGGCTCAGGGGCACCCATCATGGTGTAGACAACAAGCATCTTCAGGCCTACCTGGACGAGTTCACGTTCCGATTCAACCGCCGCCAGACGCCCATGGCTGCCTTCCAAACCCTGCTCGGCTTGGGAAGCCAGCCTAAGGTCACTACCTACGACCAATTGAGGGATTCGGAGTGAAGTGCATAAGCATGATTTACGTAATGCCAAAGGAGCCACGGCGATTGCCGCCTATTCAACGCGGGCCAGGTCTGGGGCGCCGGTTTCGGTTCCACTCGCGTGGGAGGAATTGTCGGTCGATGTCCGGTCGGATCATTTTACAGTGGACAATGTGGTGGTACGGTTGAACCGGCTGAAGCATGATCCGTGGCGAGATTATGTTTCGATCAAGCAGAAACTCACGCGGAAGATGCGCGCTTCGCTTGGCATGTCACCGTGAAAATTAATATTGAAAATCACTGCTGTCCGGTTAAATGAAGGGTCGAATCGCTGAAAGCCATGACTGATAGGGGATTCCGAGCGATGAATGGTGTCTCCGACTTGAACGGCTGGATGTTGATCGGGCAGTCTTCCGGTTTTTGCTCCACCGGAGGCTCCGATGTACATCGGCAAGACGCTGTTCGCTCAACTCATGGACTTCCTGCCCTGGAAGACCTTCCATCGCATCGTCGATCGCTGCGACGGCGACCGCTACGTGAAGTCGCTGACCTGCGCCGAACAATTTCGCGTGATGGCCTTCGCTCAATTGACCTACCGCGAGAGTCTTCGCGACATCGAGGTCTGTCTCTCGGCGCAGTCGTCCAAGTTGTATCACATGGGATTCAACCAAGAGATCAAGCGTTCGACGCTGGCCGATGCCAACGAGAGGCGGGACTGGCGCATTCATGCCAAATTCGCCCAGTGTCTGATGGCGCAGGCGCGCAAGCTCTACGCGGGCGACAGCTTTGGCATCGAGTTGGAGCACACGACCTACGCACTGGACTCGACGACCATCGACCTGTGGTTGTCGCTCTTCCCCTGGGCGCTGTTTCGCACGACGAAGTCCGCAGTGAAGATGCCTACGCTGCTCGACTTGCGCGGCAACATTCCCAGCTTCATTCACCTCTCCGACGGCAAGCTGGGCGATGTGAATGGGCTCGATGTGCTGGTGCTGGAGGCTGGAGCGATCTACGCCATGGATCGGGGCTCTCTGGACTTTGCCCGGCTTTACGTGATGCATCGGGCACAAGCATTCTTTGTCACTCGCGCCAAATCGAACACCCAGCTGCGGCGCGTCTATTCGGCTCCGGTAGATCGCAGCACGGGCATCGTCTGCGACCAAACCGTCGCGCTGACCGGCGTGACCAGCCACAAGGACTACCCCGAGCATGTGCGTCGCATCCGATTCAAGGACCCCGAGACCAGCAAGACGCTGGTGTTCATGACCAACAACCTCACCTTGCCGGCGGCCACCATCTGCGCGCTCTACAAGGCGCGCTGGCAGGTCGAACTGTTCTTCAAGTGGATCAAGCAGCATCTGCGTATCAAAAAGTTCTACGGCAACTCAGAACATGCCGTGAAGTCGCAAATCTGGATCGCCGTGTCGGTGTATGTCCTCGTCGCCATCGTCAAGAAGCGCCTCAACCTGGACGCCTCGCTCTACACGTTGCTACAGATATTGTCGCTGACCCTATTCGAAAAGATGCCCTTGCAGCAAGCGTTTGCGGGCAGCGACTACAAATCCGAACAGAGCGCTAACCGCAACTAATTGAATCTATTCGCATTTTAACCGGACAGCAGTGATTGAAAATTAATATTCAATTTTTAAAGCGCTGTTCAATTTGACTAAGCGTGACAAGAATCCTAGCCAGCGCTATGAAGCGAGGACGATATTGAGGGATCTGTGCACACGCAAACCATCGGCGTACTCAATGAATCCGAGCTTTTTGAACCTATTGAGAAAGAAACTTACTCGTGATCGCGTAGTACCGATCATTTCGGCCAACGTTTCCTGACTGATCTTGGGAATGACCGGCTCCGGGTTTTCTTCTCGTCCAGAATGGGCCAGCAACAGCAGGGTCCGCGCCAGCCGCTTCTCGGCAGGATTAAAGAGTTGATCGATCAAGTCCTCTTGGATGCGTACAGAGCGATGCACGAGATGAGACATAAACAGCTCGGAGAAGGCCGGCTCGTGCTGGAGCACGCGGCTCATGGTGGCTCTGTCGATGCGCACAATCGTGGAGGCGTCCAGGGAGGTGGCGGTCGCCGAGCATGCCGGCTGTCCGGCGAGGCAGGCTTCGCCAAAAAAATTCCCGCTTTCCAACATTGCGACGACAGCTTCTTTGCCTTGCTTTGACACGACGGTGAGCTTGACCCAGCCTTTTACGATATAGAACACGGCATTGGCCGCATCCCCTTGCGCAAAGAGAATCTGCTGCTTCCGGCACTGCAGAGTCGTACTTCCGTCACCGGTTCCTGAAAGAATAGCCTTGGAATTGAACGGTATGGATCCTTTGCGCGGCAGCGGCATACCGGTAAATAGTTTCACCATCGGGGTGTGAGCTCCTGCTGAAATGTAGAGGCCCATGTCGGCAACTCCTTTCAAAAGTGAAACCTAGTGGCAAAGCAGACTGATGTTATCAGGCACTCATCAAAGGACAGGTCCCTGTATTGATCATGCCGCGACAGCACTCACTGCTTCGGGGTTAGATATGGAGCGGTTTCGCAAAATCACCTCGTCAACCATGTCACCGCATTGAATGCAGCGGTGAGCCCAAAAGGTGCTGTACCCGCTGTCGCTATTAAGATCCATACACAATTCATGAATCACGTACCCGCTGCACCGTCTGCAGCTCTGTTGAGTGGACTTCTTTGTGGTCAACCTCGTTGTTTGGGACAACATCATGTTCATGTCAACCTCCTCTTAGAATTTTATTGTGTACGATGAGATGGTCCGGCGCGCCTCGTACGTGCGTAACCTACCAGCGCCAGATTCGATACTTCCCTAGCGTCTACCCTAGTTTGAACAAGCAAGTACCCTAGGCCCCTCTGGCTTCCTAGAGGTATGGACGAAGCCATAGACCCCAAGTAGTCGAAAAGGGTGAGGTGGGACGCTAAGAGACGAGAGAGAAGGGTATGCCTTGGAGACCAAGGTCAGAGACCGACGAATGAGATCAGAATCAGAAAGGGTGGGAAGATCCCTGCAGAGGAACATCAAGAACCAGAGCGGTTATCGCCCCGGGCGAAGTCTCTAAGCTGACAGCAATGCCCAAGAGCGTACCGCGAGCCTGAATTCCAGCGAAACACATGTCCATCGTCTGTCGAGACATCGATGCCTGCTCGGTTTCGGACGGCCGAGTCTCTCCATTGATCGCCACCCTCACGCGTATAACTGATGCTGGTTCGCCTTCCATGGACAGGGTGATCAGCGAGGATCCGCCATCTCCTATAGCCTGTCGGAGAAAACTACGAGCGGCACGGTACAGAAAGACGGTGATCGGCTCGGACAGCCTGACATCCGAAGGAACGTTCGCCACATCAACCTGATGTTTCCCCTGGCGCATATCGAGTGCCAACATTTCAAGGGCGCTAATGAATTGACCTGTTCGCAGGCCGGACGGAGTCAATTCCTCAATTAATAGCCGTGTATAGGCAAGCGATTCTTCCAGCAGCTGACCCACGATTGCGAGACCGCCAGAAGCCTGTCCTCGCAAAGCGGATCGTTGTGCTTGGTCGAGATGTAAGCGAGCCACGATGAGGAGCTGCCGCAGTCGATCGTGGATGTCGCCCGCTAAATGTTGCTGTTCCCGACTCTCGCTCAGGATCCATTCGTTCGCCAGGCGTTGAACGGCGAACTCAAGCTTTCCAGATGGCGTGGTTTCCTCAATTTGAGGAAGTTCCGCTGACAACATCGTCGGGCCGGCTTGAGTATTGACGTCGCAACGTCGCAGCCGGTGCTCATGGTTCAGCAGGGCTTCGAGCAGGCTGCGGCGAGTGACGACCCCCACGAACTGGTGCGGAGACCCGAGAACGGCGACCGCGTTGTCGCTGAAGTGTCGAAAACGAGACACGGCGTGGGCGAGCGGAGTTGAGCGCTCAAACATGAAAGTCTGTTGCCTCGGGACGAGATCGGCAAAGATTCTTAGCGGGTAGCGTCCGACCATTTTGGGCTCTATTAAGCCCAGGAAGGGAGGTTGGAGTGCGGCAAGCGAGGAAGGGAGCTCTTTAAAAACAGCAAACACCTCACACAGCGGATCGATGGCCATATTGCGCGGACGCATGTCTTCTCCGACCGCAACGATGTTCGGAGTCAAGGCATCCTCAACGGTGAGTCCGGTCACTCAACTTCTCCGGTGAGCGAAATCTCCATGTCCAATTGGACTTGGAGGATGTCTTGCGCACTCATGAATGGTTTGACCTGCTCCATCATGAATTTGAGCAGGCGGTCTTTTGTCATACGTCGGAGCAAAGTGGCCTTGATCAGCACGTCGGCAATGATCTCATCGTCGATGATGAGATGTTCGAAATTATCGGGAATGAGCAGATTAAGAGCCTTTTGGAGGGCGACGGTGCCGATCAAGGCGTCCCTCCCAATGACCAACGCATCGGTGATCGGTGGAATGTTAAATTCTTTGATTCGTGCCTGTATAAAGAATTTTGGACCGGGGGAGGAAGGGGGTATCATTATTTCCCTCTGTGATGGAGAGCGAAGCGTCCGACGCTTTTATCACTGCGTCTGGCGGCATTACAACCCTAAGAAAACCAGGTCGCGACAAACTAGGGGGTTTCCTAGTGAGCATCGTATTGGAATCGTGATGAAATAGCAAAAAAATTGTGACCATAGGGCGAGCCTGAGGGGGGGAATTCCAATCGATTGCCGAGAGGGGCGAAGGGAGGTCGGACATGAACATCGTCGATAAGGTCGTGTTTATCCCGATTTGCTGCGTGTGCGATCAAGTGAGGGACGATCAACAGACGACGAAGGGGCAGTGGATGTCCTTGACATCATTTCTGCGTCTCTACCGCATTCCACAAGATGCGTACAAGCTGAGCCATGCGTATTGCCCGCGATGCATGGAGCATCTGGGGTTTAATCGAGAGACGTCTGAAAAGAGACTCGGGGATCCGCGAGGAGAGACCCTTCAGGATGAGGTCAGGCAGCAGATCATCAGCGTGCTCGAGTCTGCCTCTGAGTGCGACCTGGATACCCTCGTGTCGCGCTGTGGAGATTTTTCTTGGGGTCAGATTTTCTTGGAGGTGGATAGTATGAGCCGGATTGGAGTCATCCGTTTAACCCGATCTGCCGATGGGAGATACTGCCTGGGTTTGCCAATGTTGGCGCTATCAGAATGAACGCCGCTTGAAGACCCACGGTGATCTTACGATAGCGGCAAGTGTTTCGCGTGGTAATGAAACGCGTCGAGGGGCAGGGTGTGCGCCTCATGACTATAGCCTTGAATCAATGAAGATCCGTCCAAGCTAAGAAGCCTTTGCCAGGTCATTTATCTCGAGGCAGTCACCTGCCGCCTGTCGGTCTGGACCGTCTGGGCGATTGATGCGCTGAACTGTCGATGCGACGCCGCGCCCTTGATCAGACGGTCATATAACTGAACATACTGATCCGTCATCCGCTCCACGCTGAATCGTTTTTCAAAGGCATGACGGCATGCGCTTCGATCAAGGTCTCTGACCAATGGCAGCACCTTGACCATCTCGTCAAGACTGTCACAGACGAATCCTGTGACATGGTCATAAATCATCTCCGCTGGGTTTCCATCGTGAAAGGCCACCACCGGTGTGCCGCAAGCCAGCGCTTCCGCCGCGCAGAGTCCTGAGGAGTCCGGCCAGCCCTGAGTGCAGACAAGAGCCAACGCGTCTCCCAAAAAATCATTGGTCTCCTCCTCGTTGATTTCTCCCAGCCATTCGACACCGTTGCCGACGATCAACAACTCGGCTGGTATTGAGGGCGGAAACGCGTCGGTGCCGAGAGGGGAAGCGACGCGAAGCGGGAGGTGTGCCCGCCTTGCGATTTCAATCGCCGCCCCTAACCCCTCTTCCATGGATAGGCTGCCGATAAAGGCCAGATATTTTCCGGGTCGCGGATTGAAGCGATAGAGCTCAGACGGCACTCCGGGGTAGATGGTCCGTTGCCAGGACGCCCAGGCCAGAGGCGCCCGCTGTGCATCAGAGGTTGCAACAAGTGGGAGGTCTCGAAATTGTTTGAACACTGGAACATACTCCGGCAAATCGAGCCGCTCCTGAAGCGTCGTCAGTGTCGGAGAGAGACAGCGCTGTGCCATTGGAAATCCGTCGATCCCAAAATGCGAGTGAATGAGGTCGAATTCATTCGCGCGCGGCCCGAAAACGTGTTCGACGGCTAAGATCGCCGCACCAGCCCGACTCCAATTTTCAGGGGTTCGATCGAGTGTCGTCGAACGCAGGACTTCAAGCTTAGCGCTGGTGTGTGAATCGGCGCTCGCAAACAGCGTGACCTCGTGGCCCCGGCGGACGAGTTCGTCAGTGAGGTACGACAGCCCACGCTCGGGGTCCGAGGGGCGACGAGAAGGTACATGGCTCCACAGAGGCGCAATTTGAGCAATCTTCACGATAGACCCCCTCATTTCTTGCCTGGTTGCCGCCGCCAACCTTCTGGAGGCGCCGGGAAAGGTCATCACGTGTTCATATTGTTATGGCATTTTGTTTTTGGCGGGCACTCTGACCTCCCCTAGTTCTGCCGTATTTCTTGAAGACGCTTTGCTTTACTGCGCACCCACATTTTTGGATTGCGTGTGTTAACGCATGACCGCACTGTACTGCGCTTCCCAATAATGCATACTAGAAATAACCCCAGTTTTGTCGGGGAGAAATATTAGGGGTCTCGCAGAGCAGCGGACTTGCACGGAACACACCCCTTTCCCTTCGGCAGCAGCAGCCCCCTACTGTTTCCAGTAAATCCATGTCCCTTCGAACGATTGAGCTAGGGGACATCCCAGTGCCATAACACGACTGTGCGCCGTAAGGTTCTCTTCAATAAGGGGACACACGGCAACACCGCCGCCCAAAGGCTCTGGCCGACGGGTCGGAGAATTTCGCAAGATACCCCGCAGCTTCCGGCCTTCGTAGCCGAAGCGGCTACTTCGGCGGAGTAGGCTGCTGCGGGGAGCTTCATCGAGGCCGCCCATGAGGGGAAACCCCACGATTATCGTGCTGGCGACGGAGAAACATCGTGACACGCTCTGTGCCACCGTTCAGCGTTCAGGCATCCCCAGTCTCATATGGCCGTCGGTTGTGCTGACTGTGCTCTTTACGATGCTGTTCGTCAGCACGACCTCGCTCGATGTGCAGCCTGAAGGCGGGCATCCATCGGATCACCATCATCATGGGGCAAGCGTTGTTAGCGGATGGGAGGGCTCGGCCCAAGGCGTGGCCTATTCAGAATTTAACCACCACCTCGCCGGACTCTTTATCCTACTGATGGGCGGTGCCGAGTTGAGCGCCTCATTGCGGATGTCGTCTCTGTCCTGGACGAGGCTCCTGTTGCCGACTGCGATGTTGTTCGGCAGTGTCCTCCTCATGGTGGGGAGCGACCACGACGCCTGGCCGACCGGAGCGCTGAGTTTTGCGCAGACCTTCTCCGGTCATGATCCTGAAATCATTCATCACAAGATCTATGGAGTCTTGTTGTTTTCGGTGGGCACTATAGAAACCTTACGACGAGTTGGGCGGATCTCGGATCGTCGGTGGAGCCCTCTTTTACCGTTGTTTGCCATTGGCGGGGGCCTGATGTTGTTCGGACATTCGCACGGCGTCCACCCCTCGGCTGAAAAGATCGCGATGCACCATGCCATACTCGGTACGATGGCGGTCACGGCCGGCTTCTCAAAACTGCTGTCAAACTGGCGATGTTCCCCTTCGCATGGACTGTGTTCCAGATGGGATTGGCTCTGGGCCGGTTTAATTCTGCTCATCGGGATTCAGTTGTTGATCTATTCAGAGTAGTGGCTCCTCACTATCGTATCGGAAAGCCCGAGAGGCAGCCCACGCAGCCCACCTCGCCGTATCCGTATCGGATCCTAAAAATGTGGACGGCGCGAGGACCGAGGAGCTTGACTCGGGCGTTTCAGAAAAGTCATAGGACGATAAGGGCAGGAAGCGCCACATTATCGCTAGGGCAAACCCTAGTCCTGCCGAATTGCCAATGGGTGTAGAGTTTATTACTTACTCAGACAGTCCATTGATTTTCCGAAGGATCTGTTGCTGAGAAGAGGAAAGAGGGCGATGAGCAGTGATTCTCTTTTCAGCCAAACGGCTCGTCGCATCCTGATGCAGGAATTCGGTGGGGAGCGATCGTCGGCTCAGATGGCGTTCGTGGTGTGCACAGTCTATGGGAAGTTCTTGGTTCAACTGTCCGTCCTCATGGGTGAGGAGGGCGGATTGGCGCTCTTCCGCTCTAGCCTTCGACGCACACAATCGGCTTTCCCTTTCTATGCAGAGGTCCTGGCCGTGGATCCGCGGACTCTCCTGGATGCCCTGGGCGCCTGTTTGGCAAAACAGCTCCCTGTATCCATTCTGGAAGCCTCGATCGCGCTACTGACTTCGTTCCTCGAATTGCTGGCGACCTTCATCGGAGCGCGATTAATCGGCAAGCTCCTGCAGGATGTCTGGCCGGATATAGACCCATTCCCGTCCCAGGAGACACCACAATGAACGACAAAGTTCCCATCGTCCAACTCGATACGGGAGTGCCCGGACTGAATGAAGCCTTGGGCGGAGGATTGTCTGAATATTCCTTCAATCTCCTCGCAGGGGGACCTGGGGCAGGGAAGACGACCTTGATGCACCAAATCTGTTTCGCCTTAGCCACACCGGAGCGTCCGGCCCTCTACATCACCGTCCTCGGTGAACCGCAGTTGAAACTGCTGCGGTATCAGCAGCAGTTCTCATTTTTTAACCCGGACAAGATCAATACCTCTCTTCGTTTCATGTCAGTCACCCAGGCGGTGTTGGAGGGCGGTCTTGGAACGGTGTTGGAGCAGATTGTGCAAGCCGTGGAGGCGACCCACCCGAAGCTAGTGATCGTGGATTCGTTCCGGTCGGTAATCCGTGCGACGCGGAGAAACGGAGAACACGAGATGGAATTCCCTGTGGATGCCTTTGTGCAACGACTCGCCATGCACCTCACGTCCTGGCAAGCTACCACGTTTCTGGTGGGCGAATATCAGGAGGCTGAGAAGGAGGGCAATCCGATCTTCACCGTGGCAGACGGCATTCTGTGGATGAATCAGAGTGTCGAGCGGAGCTCCGTGGTGCGGAAGCTTCAGGTGGTGAAAATGCGCGGGCAAGCACCGGTCCCGGGGCTGCAGACGTTTCGTATCACCGGCGACGGCGAGACAGTGTTCCCTCGTCTTCCGAGTCCGAAAGAAATCAGCGACTTGAAAGTCACCCCCGTCTCCAAGCCGATGCCTCGTCTCACGAGCGGCGTGCCAGGGCTCGACGACATGATGGGCGGCGGCATTCCTCTCGGCTCCTCTATCCTGATTGCCGGACCTTCCGGCTCAGGCAAGACCATCTTGTCGATGCAATTCCTAGTGGCGGGGGTGATCGAGCAGGAGCCGGGCCTCCTAGCCGTTTTCGAGAAGCGCCCCTCAGACTATCTCAAAACCAATCCGTTAGGCGTCACGCTCGCGCCATACATCCAAGACGGATTGCTCCATGTCCTCTACTTGCGTCCGCTAGACCTGTCCTTAGATGAAACCATGGAAGAGGTCCGTAAGGTCGTCCAGGCGTATGGCGTGAAACGGGTCGTGATCGACTCGCTCTCGGGTCTGGAGTTGGCACTCGCGCCTGGCTATCGAGAGGACTTTCGTGGAACGCTTCACCGGCTGGTTGCCATGCTGAATTCCATGGGTATCACCCTGCTGCTGACGGTGGAAGTGGTGGATTCATACATCGACCTGCGGTTTAGCCCCCACGGCACGGCATTCCTGACTGATGGGATCATCCTGCAACGCTATGTTGAGCTCG
>JBBRRK010000151.1:0-10379 GCA_038200765.1 Nitrospirales bacterium | reverse complement strand
GCTTGCTTGTTCGCTTTCCAGGGATGGGGGCTGACTGATCTTCCACTGCGCGCGTCCAACGAGGGGAGTCCGCGACCGCGCGTTGCGCGAGCACAGAAGATCATCAGGCTCCATCCCCTCCGCTGTTCCTTCGTTGAACCCAACGCCGACAGTTGCTACCATGGTCGGTCATTCAATTATCGGAGTGATCGCTGTGCCGAACCCTCTGGACTCCAATCCTTCGAGAGATCACCTCATCGTCGAGGGTGCGCGGCAGAATAATCTCAAAAACATCTCGCTCCGTATCCCCCACAATCAGGTCACGGCCATCACCGGCGTCTCAGGGTCGGGGAAATCCTCGCTCGCGTTCGACACGCTCTTTGCCGAAGGCCAATGGCGCTATGTGGAATCGCTCTCGACTTATGCACGCATGTTTCTCGACAAGGTCAATCGCCCCGATGTGGATCGGCTGATCAACGTTCGCCCTGCCATTGCGATCGAGCAGAAGAACCCCATTCGCACGGCCCGTTCGACGGTCGGGACCACGACTGAAATTGCCGATCTCCTACGGCTCCTGTTCGCCAAAATCGGCCATCCGGTCTGCCCCGATTGCGCCATCGCTGCGCGCAGCTTTCACCCCGGCAGCGTCGTCGACGATCTTCTGACCCATTGCGGCGACACACGAGCGATGATTCTGTTTCCTATCCCAGCCCCGGCGCAGAAACAGGACCAGGCTTTTCTCCAAGCGCTGTTGTTGCGCGGGTACACCAGACTGCAATGCGGTAAGGAAATCCTCGATCTCCACGAGATCCAGACCCTTCCCAGAACCAGGCCGGAGCATCTGCATGTGATCCTTGATCGGCTGGTGATCCGAGAAGACAACCGATCTCGCCTTGTCGAAGCGATCGAAACCGCATTTCGCGAGGGCGAGGGCCTC
Source organism: Nitrospirales bacterium (assembly GCA_038200765.1). Taxonomy (GTDB): domain Bacteria; phylum Nitrospirota; class Nitrospiria; order Nitrospirales; family Nitrospiraceae; genus Palsa-1315. The sequence continues at coordinate 9,463 of JBBRRK010000151.1, read as the reverse complement.
TGCCGCGTGGACGTCATCGACCAGGGCCCTCGCACCTACAGCACGAACTTTCGCTGCCAACAATGCGGCAGAACATTCGAACCGATTCGCCCCGTCCTCTTTTCCTTCAACCATCCGCTCGGCGCCTGTCCGGAGTGTAAGGGGTTCGGCAATATTCTGCGTTACGATCCCGATCTCGTCATTCCCGACCACAGCAAGTCGCTGGCCCAAGGCGCGATCGAACCCTGGAGCAAACCCAGCGGCGATTGGTGGCAGAAGCAACTGTTCCTCTCCATGAAGCGGCGTGGGATCGACCTGACGATCCCCTACAAGGACCTGCCACAGAATATCCAGCAGATGCTCTGGCAGGGTGAAGGAAAGCTGGAAGGGGTGCAGCAATACTTCGAATACTTGGAAGGGAAGCGCTACAAGTTGCACGTGCGCGTGATGCTTAGCCGCTACCGAACGCCGGTCCATTGCCCGAGCTGCGACGGATCCCGTCTCCGGCCGAACGCGCGCTACGTGAAGATTGCGGGCAGAGACGTTCATGAGCTGTCTGCGCTGACGATCGAAGAGACTGCCGCATGGGTCGTCTCCCTCACGCTCTCTCCCTATGAAGAACAGATCGCCCGCGACATTCTCCGACAACTGACGGCCAAACTTGGCTTTCTCCTGCGCGTGGGCCTCAGCTATCTGACGCTCTCCCGCCAAACCCGTACACTCTCGGGAGGAGAGGCTCAGCGCGCGGCCTTGGCGAATCAGCTCGGCGCTCGCCTGGTTGGCACGCTCTACGTCCTCGACGAACCGACCATCGGGCTCCACCCGCGTGACACTGCGACGCTCGCCGACATTCTGCGAGAGCTGGCAGCCCAAGGCAACACGGTGGTCGTCGTCGAGCACGACCGCCAAATGATGCTGGCCGCCGACTATCTCGTCGAGCTGGGCCCTTTGTCGGGTGAAAAAGGCGGTGAGGTGATTTGTGCTGCGCCGCAACAAGAATTTATGGCAGACCGGCGGTCGATCACGGCGCGCTATCTACGTGGTGAAGATGAGATTGCGACGCCCCAATCGCGACGGAAAGGAAACGGAAAATTTCTGATCATCGCCGGGGCTTCCCAAAATAACCTCAAAGATCTGTCTGTCCGTATTCCCCTCGGTATGTTGGTCTGCGTCACCGGCGTGTCAGGGTCCGGCAAGAGCACATTGGTCGAAGACACGCTCTACCGCGCCATCGCCCGCGCCTTTCGTATCGAGTCACTCCCGATGGGTAAATTTCGCGCGATTAAAGGGATCGAGCATCTCACCGGCATCAAGCTCATCGATCAGGAACCGATCGGCCGAACGCCACGCTCAAATCCGATCACCTATCTCAAAGCGTTCGACGAAGTTCGCGCCCTCTTCGCCTCTGAGCGCGAGGCGCTGAGAGGCGGATTCACCGCAGGCCATTTCTCCTTCAATACCACCGGGGGTCGGTGCGACCGATGCGAAGGAAGCGGCGTGGAAAAGCTGGAAATGTATTTCTTTGAAGACATCTATGCCACCTGCGAAGCCTGCGACGGCAAGCGATTCAAACCGAACATCCTCTCCATTCGCTATCGCGGGAAAACGATCTATGATGTGTTGCAGATGACGGCTGAAGAGGCGCTTGGGTTTTTCAGTGGTTCGCCCAAGCTCACAGAAAAACTCCATCTGCTCTCGTCCATCGGACTCGGCTATCTCCGGCTCGGCCAATCCGCGACGACCCTTTCAGGCGGCGAGGCCCAACGGTTAAAAATCGCCGCTGAACTCAAGGGCTCGTCCGCGAAAAATGGACTCTACATCATGGACGAGCCGACCACCGGGCTGCACGTCGACGACATCAAGAAGCTCCTGGCCATGCTGCAGAAGCTGGTGAACAGCGGCAATACCGTGGTGGTGGTGGAACACAACCTGGACGTGATCAAGACGGCAGACTGGATTATCGACCTAGGGCCGGAAGGGGGAGCAGCAGGCGGACAGATTGTGGCGGAAGGACGACCTGAGCAGGTAGCGAGAGTGGCAGGCTCTCACACGGGAAAATTTCTTGCCCCCCTTGTTGGCTCATGAACAGAGGGTACGTCGGGGCCTATAGCCCGGCGCGTTTCTCGGCTGTCAGAGATATCTCAATTGGCTGTCCAGATCGCCGCACAGTCAAACGCAATTCTTGCCCTGCCTCAACCTGGCAGAGTCGTTTCGCCTCCCGCTCTGAAGACACGCTCGATAAGACCGCACCGTTACAGGCCACGACTCTATCACCTACCTTGAGGCCAGCTTTTTCTGCCGGCAGGCCGCTACGGAGTTCCCGCACGAGGTAGAATCGTGCACCAGCTGATTCTTGCAAGTCCCAATTGACGCCGATGTGTCCGGACCCGAGTAATCCGGTTTGTGCCCCGAACCGCGCCAGAATGCGATGGGCGATGACGCGAGCTAGGTCCTCAGGGTCACTGGCCGTGACATCTGAACCATATCCTTCCCCGTTAAATAGCACCACACCGCTCTCGACATCGATCATCCGTAAGACCAGCGACACGCGGCCGACCTGGCCCCCATCGGCTCGCTCCCATTGGTGCACTTCGCCCACCACAATGGCCTGCGCACCAACGAGTTTCCCAACGTTTAACACGTCGGCGTCGTCGGCATGCTGCAGCTGGACGACCTGCTCTTTGTACACTTCGTCAAGTTCGGCTCGCTCGACGATATTGACATCCAAGTCCAGCAACAAGGTCGTCACAATCCCGGAGACACGCGAGCCAGAACCCTCTGCGTCAGGCGCATCTTCAAACTCCATGACCGCCATCGTCCGATAGCGATCGATCGTCTCTCGATTGATCGGGCCGATGCCCGTCGCGATCGGTTCAGGATGCCCGCTCATCCCGCCGGACCCCAGGGCTGCAGTATCGGACGAAGCGCAGGCGCGGCGCCGTTGAAGAATAGCAGCGGGCGTACCCCAGGCACAGAGTTCGTCGTTCACCAGCACGATGTGATGCGGATATTCCCGTTGATGATCTGCAACAATGTTGGTGAAGGGATAGAACATGCAGCCGCCGACCCAGAGCGATAGTGGGCAGAGGGCCAACTCATAGAGCCACTGTTTGCGGGCGGTGAGGGAGTATTCCCAGACCAGCAGACGGCCATCGTCACGCAGCACACGATCGGGCCGCCCGATCTGGTCGATCACTTCAGCCTTCGTCATCGGCACGGCCAACCGGTCCAGTTTGGATTCCGACTTCACCACGGTATACAGCACGCCACATCCGGAGCAGGCACCGACAAGGAGAGCCAGGCCCATCCAGTAGCCAATCCGTCTCATCATCTTCGTACAACTCCAGCGAGGCCACGCAACGAAGGGACGGGGTAATACCGGCACAAGAAGGTGCAATGGAACGGGAGGAAGAATAGACGCACGGACAAGATCAAACTAGCATTTTTTCGAAGGATGCTCAAACAGGCTGGCAGCAAGGCCGCAGCGAGCTATCGCTAAGGGGTGACTGGGATGATGCCAACTGCGCGCGTCCAACGAGGGCCTTCTGAGGCCGCGCGTTGCGCGAGCACGGGGATCGTCCCAGCCACCCCGCCCAATGTTTCAGCATCCTGTTAGTTGAGAGAGGGATCGAAGGGCATATCCGCATAGTGGCGATAGTCGTCACCCATGGCGCTCACGATGTCGGGCCAGATACGTGTGGGATCTTTGTCGAAGACCGCATTGGGATCTGCCGGAATGGTAAACCAAGAGCCGGTCTGCATTTCAGACTCCAGCTGCCCTGGGCCCCATCCGGAATATCCGATATAGGCGCGAAAGGCCTCATGCCCCTCACTGGCAGTCAAAATACGATCGACGAGCTCGGTATCCCCACCGAGGCAGATCCCATCGAAGACATGATGGGAATTCTCAGGCAATTGATCCAATCGATACAACATCATGACCTGGTTCGTCTGCACCGGCCCTCCGGAAAAGAGGACGTGCCGTTGGCCTTCGAGGATTGATACTTGAGGCAAGGCCTCCGAAACCGACATCCCCGTCGGGCGATTGACGACGACACCCAGGGCGCCGTCGGCCCCGTGCTCACAGAGCAACACAACAGTCTGCCGAAAGTTCGGGTCGCGCAGGGACGGCGCCGCGATGAGGAAGATGCCTTTGCCGAGTGGAGATTTCATGTGCCTAATCCTACCGCGTGGGCCGGTGGCACGCAAGCGGCACGACAAATGGCGAGACTAGCGAGACGGGCTGGACGGGCGAGACAAGGCAGGAATCAACCTCTCCACGTCGCGCCTGTCCCGCGTGTCTCGCGCCTTCACGCGTCGTCATCGATAGAGGGATTCGCGTCGATCGCGAAGTAGATCGTTGTACGGCGTGAGAGCTTTGTTCCGCGCGTCGGCAGGGTCGATCTCGACGATACAGAGATCTTCCTGGTCCCGCGGCGCGCGATGCAAAATCCCCCCGCGTGGAGCGACGACTTCGCTGTTCCCAATAAAGGTCAGTTGATCTTTTCCGCCTCGCGTTTCACTCCCTGTGCGATTACAGGTAATCGCGAACACTCGATTCTCCAGGCAGCGAACCGGCATGGAGTCAGGGCAATTGGGCAAGACAAGGTTCGACGGATGGCAAATAATCTCGGCCCCCTTGAGCGCCAAGGTGCGAGCCGCCTCCGGATAGTACCAATCGAAACAGATCATCACACCGATCTTGGCCAACCCGATATCCCACACCTGAAATCCTGTGTCGCCGGGCGTAAAGAACAGTGTTTCCTCAAAAAACAGATGCGTCTTGCGATAACACCCGATAAACCCGGACGGGCCGACGACCACGGCAGAGTTATAGCAGGTAGAGCCGGCTCGCTCCGGAAGCCCGGCGACAATCGTCATCCCACGCCGCTTCGCCAGCTCAATCAGCCGTTGTGTGGTCAGCCCATTCGGCACCGACTCCGACAGCCTGTCGACTTCTTGCTGCGACACAAACTGATAACCGGACGCACACAATTCCGGTAAGACAATCAGATCGGCGTCAGCCCGGTCAAGTGTGTCCACGATCTGATCGAGATTGTGCGATACCTCACCGAATCGTGGCGTGAACTGAAAGAACCCGACTCGCATGATCGTCATGCCTCCAGAATAAAACGGGCAGGGTTGCCCCTGCCCGTTTAAGAGATCTCTGACCGAATGACTTACTTCACTTCAGACAAATGGGTGACCGCGCCTTCGGCATGTTCTGTCCCCACATCAGCGTGACCGGCCTTGCCATGGGCCACGGCTTCCTTGAGATGCGTGATTCCTTCAGCCAGATGCGGATTCTTCTTATCACCAGCCATCGCATGCTTCAATGCCTCCTCAGCATGCTGCACCAAGGCATCGGCATGCCCCTCTTTGCCATGCGCCACGGCTTCTTTGGCATGCGTCAGCGCTTCGCCTACATGCTTGTCAACAGCAAGGGCGAGCCCGCTGAACAGCGGAAAGCCGACAAGCGCGGCAACCGCCGCCACAGCCAATGCTCCGCGATAGACTCTCATTCTCATGGGTTCCTCCTCAGGGGTTAAGGTTCAGTCGACGGTCACCTGTCACGCAATATCCTCGACTCCATTCACATTACACAGCCCTGTTTTTACTGTCAAGAAGGCCTAATTTGAGGATCGGCGTTCAGGACATGGTGCAATCCCTTAGCATCTTTTTCCACTGGACAGGCAAAATCACGGCTCCACTCCCACCAGGATCCCGGATAGTTCCGGACCTTCTGATACCCGGCAAGTTTGAGGACAAAATAGAGCCAGGCTGAACGGACGCCGCCGGTGCAATAACAGATGACCTCTTGATTCTGCCCGAGACCTTTGTCGGCGAGACTCTCTGTGATCGTCAGGAGATCTTTCACTGTGGCGTTTGGATGAAGGAATCCCGTCCATGCCAGATGAATCGCGGAGGGAATGTGCCCGGGCCGCGGGATACCCGAGACCTCTTTCCCAAGATATTCTTCGAGGCTGCGCGCATCGACGATCGCGGTACCGGGATGTGGCTGCTTCACAAGGTGCTTCAGTTCGTCTTTGCTGGCGATCACGGCAGACACTGGCTTGACGGTGAAAGTTCCGGGCGTGGGCGTCACACGCCCATGCTCGAACGGGCGCTTTTCCTCCACCCACTTGACCCACCCGCCATCGAGAATACGCAGACGTGTGTGTCCGAGATATTCCAACATCCAGAACATGCGGCCTTCGTCTCCCCAATTGTCGAACGGATTGGAATAGATCACCACATCGCTGTCCTGACTAATGCCCAAGGCGCGAATCTTTTGCTCCATGCGCCCGCGATCGGGATCGAGCAATCCCTTCGGCACGGCATGGGGATCGCTGTACTCATGCCAGGTCGAATGCACCGCCCCTGGAATATGGCCGCCAAATTCGTAGGCTGCCCGCCCCCGCACGTCGAGAACGACCAGTCCTGGCTGCCCCAAACTCTTCTGGAGCGTGTCGGTATCAATCAGTAACGCGTGTGTCATGTTCTTCCCTCTACAAAAAACTATCAGCTGTCGGCTTTCAGCGGACAGCTTGTCCCTTCCGCCTGACGACTGACGGCTGCCTGCTGAAGGCTCTCTCGACCCAATGCCTCAGCAAGCGCACCGGACAGCGGAAACTCCCGCTCGTACACGACGAATCGATAGGGATCGTTCCCCGTCAGTCCATACTTCACCTGCAACATCTCATGCTGCTTATCGGTCAAGATGTGGTACTGCACGCGCGTCTTCACTTTCAAGCCCTCTGCCTGTGCCGGCAGTTGGTACGAAAACTGGTATTCCCGGCTGGCCAAAGGCAACAGACGGTTGTCATACAACTCGACAATGACCGGCTGCCACATGATCCAGCGACCCATCGTCGATGTTTGGTGATCAAGCACTTTTCCCTGCTGATCTTCCACGGAAAATTCCACCGTGAAGTATCGATCGGGATCGCCGGTCGGAATCTTATGGCCGGCTCCTGCATTGATCAACGTGAGCGTAAATCCGACGCGGTCGCCCGGCTTGGGCGAGGCTGTATCGGCCTTTACGTGTATTCCCACCGCCCGCTTCACCATATCGGGGTCGTGCCCGCCGCGCCAGAGATGCTTGCGTCCTCGCCTGATCGGACTATTGGTCGCGATCGGCCGATCGATTTCAGGCATGTGACAGCTCTGGCAAATGAAGCCCCGCTCCTGCATGAAGAACTTGCCTTCATACTCCGCGTACGTCCCGCATGGTCCCACGATATAAAACTGTGCCGGCCCGGACACGACATTGTGACAGCGGTTACAGACCTGCGCCGTTCTGAAATTCGGATCGAACTTGGTCGGATGCGGCGCGGCCGAATCGTCGAATGGTCCGTAGATGATTCCGTCCCGTACATGGCAGGCCGCGCAGGTCACCGACTCCTTCTGATACTCCGGATCGTACTGGGGATTGGGCTCTTGCACCGCTTTCTCTACCCGCCCCCTCGGAATCTCTTTCACCAATGTCGGCTGCTGGTTTTCCAGCGGGGCGTGACAGTTTAAGCACACCCAAATATTCTTATCCTTTTTCCAATAGGCCTGAAAGAACGGATCCTCATACGCATGGGCATGCATACTCGTTTTCCATTCGTCGTAGATCTCGCGATGGCATTCCCCGCAAGATTCGGCCTTCAGGCTGGTGAGACCTTCCGGAATTTTTTGAAATGGAATCGCATGGGCGTATTCCGACCGCAACCCAAAAATCACAACCGGTTTGACCTCGGTGTAATACAGATACACGAGCACACCGACCAGGACACCACCGAGCAGAACTTTGATAGACGTCTTCATACGGCAAGTAGGCTACCCCGAAGAACTCTGTGTACGCACCGGAATTTCATTGGCCTGCATATCTGGAGCAACAGGAGCACACCACGCAGGATGCTCAAAAAGGCCAGACTTCTCACCCTCCCAACCCTGGCAGTTATTTCACCCTCCCACCCTGAGTCTGCCAAGACAGCCTCTTCGCCCAGGGACGCGCCTTGCCCCAAACAAGGCCGCAGCGAGTGAAGGGCCGAGGAGGTACAAACCGCACTTCGTGTGAGCCGTTCGCCTCTTGAATAAATCTTGGCGAACGGAAAAGCCCCTACGGTGCTTCCGATCTCCGAGAAACTCCTCCTCAACGTTGAAGGTCTAAGCGGTGCGAGAACGCAACTGGTGGACTTTTTCATCATCCTGCTAAGAGGGCCTGAATATGGCGATCCACCGACGCAGCCAAGGATGTCAGGTGATACCCACCTTCGAGCGATGCGAGCATGCGTCCACCGGCATGGCGTGTGGCAATACCGGCCACGATGCCGGTGAGGTCAGCGTAGCCCTCTTCCGTCAACCCCATGCTTGCGAGTGGATCGTCTTTGTGTGCATCGAAGCCAGCGGAAATAATCACAAACTCCGGTTTAAACACATCGGCCGCCGGCACCAACGATTTCTGAAAGACGGCGCGATACTCCTCATCACCCTCACCAGACTCCATCGGCACATTGATCGTAAACCCCTCGCCGGGTCCCCGTCCCCGTTCCGATTCTCGGCCTGTCCCCGGATAGTGAGGAAATTGATGCGTGCTGAAGAACAGCACCGAGGGATCATCTTCAAAACTATGTTGCGTGCCGTTGCCATGATGCACGTCCCAATCGACAATCAAGACACGCGTGAGACCATACTGCTTCTGTACATAGCGTGCGGCGATCGCCACATTATTGAAGAGACAGAAGCCCATCGCGCGCCCCGCTTCTGCATGATGCCCCGGCGGCCTCACCGCACAGAAGACATGGTCCACGTGCTTGCTCATGATCGCATCGACAGCAGCCAAGGCCCCGCCTGCTGCCAGATAGGCGGCAGCCAATGAACCAGGAGACATGGAGGTGTCGGGATCAAGCGACACTCGCCCGCTCGCCGGCGCGTGAGTCTTCAGCATCGCAAGGTACGAGGGCCTATGGATCTGCGTAATCCATTCGTCTTCCGCCTCTCGCGGCGTAATCCTGGTCAGCCGAGCGGCCGTACCACTTTGCTCCAACTGCTGCATGATGGCCCGCAACCGATGAGGCGACTCAGGATGCCCGGCCCCCATGTCGTGTTCCAGATATGCCCGGTGGTAAACAAGGCCCGTCTTACCCATAAGTGCTCCAGCTTACTTGCCCAGCAGGACACTCAAAATGGCTGCCCAGCGAGACCGCAACGAGTGAAGCCCCGAGGCGTACCCTTGTGGTACGTTGAGGGACGAAACGATGCGAGAACGAAGCTGGGAGACTTTTTCAGCGTCCTCTAGCAGGCTGCGGAAAAACTCAGTTTACGCTCAAATCCCTCTGTGTTCTTACGCGTGGCATTGACACATGAACAACTCGCAGGATGCTCAAAAAGGCCGTCCAGCAAGGCCGCAGCGAGCGAAGAGACGAGGCGTACGCTTCGGTACGTTGAGCCTCTGAGCGATGCGAGAACGCCGCTGGCGGACTTTTTCAGCATCCTG
>JBBRRK010000150.1:0-10494 GCA_038200765.1 Nitrospirales bacterium | reverse complement strand
TTGATGTCTACGCCCGTAAACGGTTCGTCTAGCAAAATCACCGAACCCTGTTGAGCTAGGGCGCGTGCCAAAAAGGCTCGTTTGCGCTGCCCGCCAGACAGTTCACCAATTTGGCGATCGCGCATTTCTAGCATCTGCACTCGTTCTAGGCTGTCATAGACGATTTGGCGATCGCGGTCACCAGGAATCCGCAGCAGATTCATGTAGCCATAGCGACCCATCATCACCACATCCCAGACGCTGACCGGAAAGTTCCAGTCCACCTCTTCCGCCTGGGGCACATAGGCCACCAAACTCCGCTTCTGCACCATGCGGCTGGGCAAACCCTGAATCAGCACCCGCCCCGCACTGGGCGGCACAAAGCCCATAATCGCCTTAAACAGCGTCGATTTGCCGCTGCCAGTCATCCCCACCAACCCGCAAATTGAACCAGCCCGCAGTTGCAGGCTCGCCCCATGCAGCGCCACCTTACCGTTGTAGTCACAAGAGCCCCGCACCGGTGGCGGTGGCGGTGGCGGTGGCGGTGGTCGTTTTGGTGGCGGTGGTGGTGGCGATCGCGGCGGACGCGGGCGCTTCGAATAAAATAACGCGGCGACAAGCTGTAGCTGCTGAAGGGGCGCTTCAATTGAAGCGCCCCGTCATGTCCTCCCCGTCACTCCAACTGCACATGTAATTTGCCGTTGCGCCCGACTCCCAGTACTATCACCAGGTCCTAACAGTCTCGACTTCAGACCGATTGTCTCAACATGCCTCTCAGCTTCGGCAGTTGTCTCGCCCGTACAAGCCTGCTCTCTCTACCTACATAAGAGCAACGGTATGCCACCTCGATGTGGCCACTTTGCGGTTCACAGTCAACAAGCATGCTGTTCGAATCCAGGTGAATCGTTGGAGAAATCGTCAAACCATGTCACACTAATCCGAATTATCAAGAGCCCGCACATGCACTACTATCGACATTCACGCCTCCTGAATCTGCTGCTCACCCTCTGGCTTTCCTCAGCAATCTGCACACCAGGCCTTGCAGGAGACATGGCTCTCCTGAGCATCGGCCCTCGCATTGGCTTCGGTGAAAAAGTGCCCCTTATGGGGAAAGAGCAAAAATACTATTTCTACCTGTACGACGTGGCAGCGGTCATCAAGCTCCCCTGGTCCTGGCCGCTCGGCGAGAGTACGTGGGATCTGGAGACGAGACTGATCTCAAGCGCGGGACTACTCACCGCGGCAGGTGAAAGCGGTCTGATGATGACGATCGTGCCCGAATTGGCGCTGAGCGGCTGGGGAGGACTTGTCACCTTCGACGTGGGAGCGGGAGCAGGATTTTTCAGCAACTACACGTTCGGGGTGCAAGACTTCGGGGGTCCGGTTCAAATCGTAGGAACGTCAGGGATTCGCGTGAATCCGTTCCCGCATGCCTATACCGGCTTTCGACTCCAACACTTATCCGATGCCGGCCTGTACGGACCATCCAGCCTCGGCGTGGACATGTACATCGTAGAACTTGGGTACCGGTTTTAACTGAGCTTTCCTCTGTTTTTCGTCTTCCATCGGGCGGGTTTCATGCGACCAGGTGTTCCTCGTGTTGAGCCATCCGCCACTCATCCAGAAACTGCCTCGGGGATTTGTAGTCCAGCGTCGAGTGCCATCGCGCCCGGGTGTAGAACACCGTCATGTATTCGAAGCTCGCCGCCGTCATTTCGGCACGTGTGGCATAGCGCCGCCCATGGACTCGCTCGTTCTTGACACTGTTGAACCAGCTCTCGGTTGAGGGGTTATCCCAACAATGCCCCTTGCGACTCATGGAACCATTTATGCCGTATACCTTCAGCGTGCTCTGGAAAGGTTGGCTAGCATATTGGCTGCCCCGATCCGAGTGATGCATCAGCCCCACTGCCGGTTTCCGCCGAAACCATGCCATTGTCAGTGCGTCGGTCACGATGTCCGCCGTCATGCGTGGTTGCAGTAACCAGCCCACCACTTCGCGGTTGAACAGGTCGAGGACGATCGCCAGATAGAACCAGCCTTCATCCGTCCAGCGATAGGTAATGTCCGACGTCTAGGTCTGATTCAACGCGGATGGCGTGAAGTCCCGATTCAGCCGGTTCGCGGCCACCGGCAGGTGGTGCGTCGAGTCCGTCGTGACCTTGTCCCGCCGCGTGTGGCGCGCCCGGATGCGTGCTCCCGCATCAGTCGCTCAATCCATTCCTTGCTGGCCGGGACCCCGCGCCCCCGCACCTCACGGACCATTCTCGGGCTGCCGTAGGCCCCCTTGAGTGCGTCATGAATGGCACGAATCCACGTCAGCCTCTGTGCGTCTGTCAGCCGCGTGCGATTGGGCGTGCCTCCTTGCTTCCAGGCGCGCGAGCCACTGTCGCTCACCGCCAGGACCCGACACATCTCGTCTAAGGTGTAGCCCGTGCGCTGTCCCTCCATCCAGGCGCACCTCACAGGATGTCCCTTGCAACGTACGCCGTCGCTTGTTTTAGAATGTCGTTCTCTCGCCTCAGTCGCACGTTCTCGGCGCGCAGTCGCGACCGTGCCATCTACTCCAGTCTGACCACCGTGGCTCCCGCCCCGCTGATTCTGCCTGCGGCAGCCGCCTTACCCAGTTCCGTAGCGTTTGCTCTATCAGTCCCAACTCTTTGGCCGCCGCTCCGGCTGTCATCCCGTCTTTGACTCGCGTGACCGCTATTTCCTTAAACTCGGCGGTGTATGGCTGCCTCGGGATCTGCATCGTCCTCTCTTTTATGGTGACCGTGATGATACGCCACCCGTGGAAGACGAATTGTCGGGGAAAGCTCACACCATGACATCGTTGAACTGGCCGTCCCTCTTGCGCGAACCAATCAGGCACCACCCTACTGCCCTAGCAGGCTGCGAGAAAGACCCTTTCAGCACAGCAGAATATCGATGGCCTGCGCGTATGCCCTAACAGAAGAACACTACTGCAGGATGCCCCAAAAGGCATCCAACTAGGACACAGGCAAGCCAACAACAGGAAGCGTATCCTTCTTTGCAAAACCTTGATGATTTTGACGAACCGAAAACGATGCATCATGGGGAAAGGCACGTCTTGGTGCGCCTGGGCGGAGCGGGTGGGAAGAACGGAATCTTCAGCATCCGGCTATGGCTTCCACCCTGACAACACACATCGCTGCGCAACGAGTGGTGTGAAGATCTCTACATCTTCGGAAACCCTTGTCATCACATCATTCGCCAGCCCCTGATCCTCGAAACACTCGTAGGCATCATCGAGAAAACCGCCTCGGAGCAGCGGATGGTGAAGAAACGCCCGACCAGCTCCAGTCGCCACCTCCAACGGATACTCGGCCACCACAATGTGCGAGAGATGAAGCTGATCCAGCCATCCACGAGCGTCTGCAGCTGATGGACGTTCTGCACGGTAGGCTTCCAGCCGGTGGCGCTCCGCCAAGAGACCACGAGTCGCCACCTCCTGATCGATCCGACGCCAGAGTGAATCGAATGTACCAAGCGAAGGAAAGCTCAGCACAAGTTGGCCGCCTGGCTTAAGATGTTCCACCAATCCCTTGACCACTTCGAGCCGGTTAGGGCGGAAAAACATGACTGAGAGATTGCCGGTGATGCGGTCGAAACGCGGCATGTGCGAAGGCAGCGCACGCATATCCAGACATTCAAACCGCAACCAGGGGAGGTGCCCTCCTTGGATTGTTCGCGCACTCTCGATCTGATGCCCACTGAGATCAATGGCCAGAACCTGTCCGGTGGGCCCCACCTGCTCTGCCAGATAGAAAGCTGGAATTCCGTGGCCGGATGCTATATCGAGGATGTCGGCTCCAGAACAAAGATCCAGATGCTGCAGTAACGATTCGGCAAAGGGAGTGGACCAGTAGTCGTGGGGTGGAAGAGGCCACCGAAGCCTCACACCCTTCGTGTGCTCGGTCATGTGGCTGCACCCCTACTTGCGCTCTCGGCACAGATTATTCTGCCGCCTGCCAATACTCATCAATCGTTTTCCAACACGTCACATGCGATGATGGAGGGCAGCGAGACGTCGAGGCGAGACCTCTCCTCACGATTCTTCTGTGGGTCGCAGAGTGGGTCACCGAACATTCGGCTGGTCAGGCAACAACAGGCCTCACCTCACCCCAGACGTCTTACCGCGAAGACTTCGGCTGGCGTTTCGGATGCAGGCCCTTGTCGCTCTTGCTCATTGGCCTGCTGGACTCACCCTCAGAAAAAATATCCTCAATCTGGGACTCGCTGCACGTGAGATCACCATCGGCTGGTTTCCCTGATGGAATGCTGGCCGGCTTGTCTACGGCAGGAACCTTCTTATCTTTTACATCGTCAGACATAATGGCTGTACTCTATCTTGGTGAGGGTGTTCCGCCGCCAAAGGCACCAACTGCTAGGGCACATTATCGAGAGCGATTGATGGAATACGATCCGCTCGTCGCCAACACGCTGATCGCGCGCTGCAAATCATCCACATGCTGCTGCATCTCGGCCAGCGTACGATCAATCTTCTTGCTGGAGCAATGCCGCAACGCATGAATGCTCGCTCCAGTCCAGAGTCGAACGGTTTTTCTTGACGGGGCATTCAACGTCAGCACATAGACTTGCGTAGCCTTCTTCATACGATCCTCCTGCGATGCTGAATACCCCCAGTGTGAACGGCTCCTGGCAGGAGATTGAAACATTCCACCAGCGGATTTCTCACATCGTCTCAGATTGCCAGAAACTCAGTGAACTCCTTACTCAAGGCCATACTCGTATTGTTCAACCTGTGCTTGCGGCCACTATGCCCCAGCGAGTACGGCTGCCGAGCTCTGAGGAGGTGGAGCTGTTGCGACCGGTGCCGCCTGCATGGACACCTTCAGCTCAGCAATAGCCCTGTCAACATCTCCTTCCGTCGACCCAAACCGATCTCCCATCACTTTTATGGCCTGAGTGATCGCTTTCTTCATCTTCGTGATTTGCTCTTCGGGTGTCATCTCGTCTCTCCTTCATAGCTTGTGGACCTGTACCGAACACTTTGCCGCATACCCTCCGACTCGTGTGTCCTCAAGAAACCGATCCACTTCCGTCCTACTGGACACACACGACGGTCGCAGCAAACCAAAAACATTCTGGCAGAGGAGCGGCGAAGACTGAGGAATCAAACGCGCAGAAAAGAAGCACGATGCGCGAGGGATGAGGCAGTCAGCGAGGCTCAATACATCGTGGCATATGCTAGACGCCATGGGATGGCCTGGTCAAGCGGTATTACGGGAATTAATAGTCAGGGCGGGTTCAAGTTCCACGTGCCACGGGTGGATGATGACGCAGGTGCGCATAGACTTCCAGGGGCGTCGCACAGTTCAAACATTTTCTGGGGCGCGTGTTGAGGCGATGCGCGCTGGCGTTCCGCTCCCGCTGCATAGACCCCGAGAAGTCCGTCCCCGTGGGCACGTACTGGCGCAGCAGTTCGGTGGTGTTATCAGTGGTGCCGCGCGGCCACGGGCGGTACGGATCGGCAACGAAGATACGGATTGCGAGCCACTGGGCAGACGTTCATGCTCAGCCCTCTCGTTCCCTCGATCGTAGGGCAAGGTCTTCCGCCGCAGGGCGGGCACGTGCCGGAGCTGCTTCGTCAATCCCTGGCGGGCACAGACCGCATCCAGCCCCTCCATCCTGGCCAGGAGGACCACGCGCGACGTCCACTCCACCAACGGGCCAATGGCCGAGCCATTGCGGGCGCCCGTGATGAGGTCGCCTTCCCAGTGGCCAGGCACGGGGCGGGTGGCCACCTCGGCGGGCCGCGCGACAATCGAGGTCATCGGGGGGATCTGGCCGCGGCGGGTCGGTCCCTCGCGCCCGAGGTCGGCGCGCCTTGCGGGCTTGACGCCGCGCCGCCAACAGTTCGAGACGCAGGGCGCCGCGTGGCCGCACCTACAGCGCGGCATAGAGGGTCTCGGCCGAGAGATGCTGTTGCCTGTCGTCAGGATATGCACGGGAACGGCGTCCGGCAATCTGCTCGAGCAAACAGCCCTCAGTCAGAGGGGTCCTCACCTACTGCCCCAGCCAGGGGTCCAAGCGCGTGCGTGGTCGCCGTGGCTGACGGGCGCGGGCTGTCGCCACGGTATGCGCCGTGCAGGCGCGAGAGGGGTGGCCCCGCGTGGTGTTGCAAGCCGACTCGCGGCTCACCGTGCTGGGAGCTCGCCCCAACATTCTGGCCATCCTCCGCAGCGCATGGCCCTGGGTCAGACCCACCCTCACCGTCTCACGGTCTTCCGCACTCCTGTGTCGAGAGGCGCTCTTTGACAGGGCAACACCGTAGCCCATCAGGGCCGGTCGTGTGGCACTTGGAGTTAGAACTCAAGTAAACTCATACACCACGCACGGCATGTCGCCTTCATCATTACGGCACACTTACTTTCTTGTGATCTTCTTCGCGCACTTGGGAAAGTCTTGCTTGAGGAGGAGAGAACTTGCTTAAGAGCTGTTGAGAATCGTTCAAGCGGCGTTTAATTCTAGGTGATATTGAAGTCCGTATTCGATCTGATTTCTCACGCTAACACTTTCGCTGAGACGATATTAAACACCGTGGTCGCACTTCGTGCATGTTTCGGGCTACCACGCTGATATAGGTTCCATCGGCTTCCACTTCGCTGGACAGCTCCGAGTCCGTGACCATTGCTGCAACGCCAATCGAATCTGTGCATTATAAACCAGGCAGTTTCCCGAGTGACACAGAAAGAGCAAGCCAGTTCGTAGAAGGAAATGTCGTCTCCTCCTAGCCAGCCTCACCCTAATCATCTCGGCATCATGAATATTCCTTCTTGATCAGTTCGTGACGGCTTCTTTCTGACGAAGGTGTTTGTCCAAGATAAATGTTCCAAACGGAATAATAGATGCAACGAATGCGTAGAGTGAAAACAAGAACGACCATCGATGCCGAAAATGTACTACGGCCAACAGGGCGACATAGAGCATAAATAATCCTCCGTGTATTGCCCCCACGACTCTCACGACCTCCGGAATCCCCATAAAGTACTTCATCGGCATCGCAATGAATAACAAGGTGAGAAATGAACTGCCTTCGGCTAACGCGATCATTCTAAACACTCTGATTAGGCTCATAGTTACTGTCCTTCCTTCTTCCCATCAAGTATAAAATCCGGTAACGGGTAATGATGCGATTAAGCAGTCTGCCCGGCTTGTTGTGCCAAAACATCGGCACAACGTCCAAGTCCAGAGGGGCATCGTCGATAGGTGGAGCGCCTCCTCCAACGTCGGGTTAGGGTTTTCATTGTGAAATCTTCTGTTCATTGATGGCTCGTTCAAGCCACCAGTTGAGAATGAACTCCGCTGCCGCCCCGGGAAGCATAGGTTTCTTTTCGTGTGTGTCCTGTACTACCCAGCAAGCCTCTTCGGATGTAAGGACATCAGGAAGAAGTGTCTTCGTCGCTAAGGCCTCTGGCTGATCGTAGTACATGATTCCCGGGTAAGGCGGATGCCCTCGCCACAGCGACACTTCCAGTTCAGAATCTGAAAGCGTGTTGCAATACCTACCGCGCCAATCTACGCGAAGCGCCGGCCCGGTGCCGAGAAGAACTAGAATGTTTTGCGCCTGTTTGATCGAGATATTGAGTGAAGGCGCGGATGTTTGGAGTCTTGGTACATGCCGCGCGATTTCGGTTACAAGTGACTCAAATGCTTCAGCTGCCTTACGAACACCGGCATCTGACGAAAGGTACCGCTCTCTGAACTTAGCAAATGTGGTCACCTTCTCAAGCCGCGCCGCTCGATGTTCTATAGTTTCTTGGGCGGGGCTGCCACCCAGCTCTTGAAATCGTGCATCAAGTACGGAGGCTGCGCCAGAAACGCCCCACCGGTCTAGACCTATCCATAACTGAGTACGAGGAAGCCATTTCGGTACGGTTGGCTCGTTATCCAGTGGTATGAAGAGGACGAAACCGTAGCCTTCATCAAATGCACGATTGCGAATTGCCGTTTCCTCAATTCGTGTCCACGGCGTTTCTCCCCAACCAGCCCTGTATAGGACAACAATCAGCCGAGACTGTTTCCTGAAGATATCGTTAAAAGTCTTCTCTCCATCTGTGCCGGCGAGTTGTTCTTGTTTACGCGAGTAGAGGAACACGCGAAGGCGCCCCTCAAATTGGTCAGCAAGCTGCGTGGCAAGAGCCTCATCTTTCGCAATGAACGAAATCGATAGATCATAGAGGAATTCTTCTGCGGACATGAGCAAATGATCCTGTGAAATCCCTAACTCTTAATTGTTCTGTGACAGAAACCCAGATACTCGTGGACTATTCCTGACAGTCTCCTACCCCCCCCTGTCAAGACAGAGATTATGAGGTTAGACCCCTTGCTTTGTTCTGCCAAGGACCATGCAGGCATCATATAATGAGGATGTTCAGAAAGCCCGTCAGCAAGGCCGCAGCCGATGGAAGCACCGGAGGCGTGGCCTCTGGGCTACGTTGAGGATGCTTTCGAGGCGAGAACGAAGCTGGCGGGATTTTTCAACATCCTCACTCTCCGCTACCTGCCATGTCGTCGATCAGCGGCCTATTTATATCAGTGCAACCGAAGCAGATGGTATCGAAGAGGGTCTCGGCATCCGCGACAAAGTTCTTCTCGTCGGTGAGTTTATCGGCCATGACCTGAGCGTAGCAGATATCACAGAGCATCATTAGCCCGCGTGATACGCCTACTGTTTTTCTCCCTATGCTCTTAGCCATGATGTCCTAGACCGACCCTTTCTGCCTCGCCAGCCAAAAGTCCTCAGCTTCGAGATCGATGCCGCACACGGCACATTCGTAGACCTTCTCGTCAGCTGGAAGCTGAATTTCCGTCCGATCGATGCGCCCACGGCAGACATGATAGAACCGCCCGCGCGCGTCTTCGTCATCCAACGGATCGCTTTCATAAATCAGCACCATCGAACAACTCTCCCATCAAGTACAGCAAAGTATACCGGTGGACACGATCGATCTGCAACGGTCAGACACTCGATTGTTGAGCAGTTGGGGTACTGGGACACAACCTTACACTTTGCTCATAAAGACCGTCAGCAAGGCCGCAGCCGATGAAAGCACCGGACGCGTAGCCTCTGGCTACGTTGAGGATGCTTTCAAGGCGAGAACGACGCTGGCGGCCTTTTTGAGCGTCCTGTGACTAGACTTGGAATTGGGCGTCATATAACCGTGCATACACCCCTTCATGCCCGATCAACGTCTCATGCGTCCCGTCTTCGACGACACGGCCATGGTCCACGACTATGATGCGGTCGACGCCATGGATGGTAGAAAGTCTATGGGCGATGATGATCGTGGTCCGCCCTTTGGTGAGATCGTCTAGCGCTTCACGAATCTTGACTTCTGTCTCCGTGTCGATATTGGATGTGGCCTCATCGAACATGACGATCGGAGGATCCTTCAAAATCACACGGGCGATCGAGACACGCTGCCGCTGCCCGACGGACAACTTGACGCCGCGCTCCCCGATCCAGGTGTCATACCCCTCCGGAAGCGCCATGATGAAGTCGTGGGCCCGGGCCACCTTGGCTGCGGCCTCGACATCACTCTGCCCGCCCAAGAGGTCGCCGTACAGAATATTTTCTCTCACCGTGCCATTGAACAAGAATGGTTCTTGCTGAACCAATCCGATTTGGCTTCGAAGAAACGCTATGGGCAGCTCGCGAATATCGTACCCGTCGATCGTGATGGCTCCCTGCGTGACATCGTAAAACCGCATCAGCAATTTCAGCGTGGTGCTCTTTCCCGCTCCACTCGGACCGACTAGCGCGATTCGCTCCCCTGCTTGGACGGCTATCACAACGTCGGTCAAGATCGGCGCATCGGCTCGATAATGAAATCCGACGTGATGAAAGGCGACCTCGCCTCGCAATCGAGTGACCGGCACGTGAGCGTTCGGACGATCCTTGACCTCTGGAACAAGATCGAGCACTTCGAACACTCGCTCGCTTGCGGCCAAGGCATGCTGCAACATGTGATTGACGGAGTGAATCTGATTGATCGGGACATAGAAGAGTGCGAGGTACGAGATGAACATCACAAGCTCGCCCACGGAAAGACGATGCTCTAACACTTCAGTGGTGCCGAACCAGAGCACCATGGCCCCGCCAAGACTCCCGATCAGCATCATCCCAGGTGAGTAGTAAGACCAGAGGAACATGGCCTTCAAGGTATCTTGCCTGCAACGATCGCTCTTCCGATCGAATCGCTCCTGCTCGTAGGGCTGGCGATTGAAACCCATCGTCTCTCTGATGCCTGCCAGCATGTCTTGCAAGAGGGCGTTCAGTTCGGCCGACCCCTTTCGAATCGCGCGATAGTGCCCATGGACACGTTTGGTGAATAGGGCCGCTCCCACGATCAAGAGGGGAATCGGCACAAGCGCCAACAACGCCAGTTTCCAATTAAGCATGAACAGCATGATCATGATCCCGGTCAGCGTCAGCCCGGCCGTAATGATCTCTTCGAGCCCGTCGAC
>JBBRRK010000149.1:0-10519 GCA_038200765.1 Nitrospirales bacterium | reverse complement strand
CTCCCCATTGCTCTCTGGCTCGAAGGCCAGCACGGCCTCACCTTCTGCAGGGTCACTCGCAAGAGGGATTTCTTCTGAAGAGGACATTTCTGAGGATTCAACTCCCTCTGGTGACTCATCTTCGATCGGCAGGAGGGCTTGCTCGGATTCGCCGAGTTCTTTGAATTCACGCAACGGCGGGAGTTGGCTCAAATCCTGTAACCCGAAATGTTCGAGGAAAAACTTGGTCGTTCCATACATGATGGGCCGACCAGGCACGTCTTTTCGCCCGACGATCCGCACCAGCTTACGCTCACACAACGTGCGCAGGACACCCGATGTTTCTACGCCACGAATCTCTTCGATCTCAGCCCGCACAAGCGGCTGTTTGTAGGCGATGATGGCAAGGGATTCGAGCGCGGAGCGAGAGAGCTTTTGTGTCGCTTTGGCTTTGTCCATCCGCTTCAACCAGAGCCCATACTCCTGCTTCGTCACCAGCCGATACCCGCCTGCGACCTGCACCAGCTGAATGCCTCGCCCCTGCTGATCTAAATCGTGCGCGAGGATCTCCAGAGCCTGAACCACTTCAGCTTTTGAAACTGTTCCCAGGATCAACATCAGCCGGGCGATCGGCACCGGTTCTGGCGACACGAACAAGATCGCTTCGAGAATGGCTTTGAGTTCTCGCGCGTCGATGGCCGCTGCCTGGCTGTTCACCGGCTCGATGGCGGCATCTTTCGCCGCATCATCTGGCGCCCCATTGCTTTCAATCGCTGACTCGGTCTCTGCGAGAGCGATGTCTTCTGTTTCCTGTTCCACAGTTGAGCTCATGCCCCCCTCCATTCAGCATCGTCCAATTCTGCCGGGTCTGGCACGAGTGAAAACGCGCGCGACACGAGAATCGGTCCAAAATGTTCCGGCTGGAATACCCGAGCTGTTCGAAGCCGCATCAGTTCCAGCAAGGCCAAGAACGTGACAATGATGACCAGCCGATGGCAGGCCGGCTCGAACAACTCGACGAAATTCACCGACTCCTGTCTCTCCAACATTTCCAAAATCGCGTTCATCCGCTCCCGAACCGTCACATTGTCGGGCAGGATCTCCATGAACTTCTTGCCGGGATTGCGATCGAGAATTCCCTGCAACACATCCACGAGTTCGAACAGGCTGACATTGTCCAGCATCGTCTCATCCGATTCCAGTTCGACCGGCGGGCTCTGTGTACGGCTGTAAATCTCCCGCCACAACCGCTCATGCTCGTCCAACTGCCGGGCCGCCTCTTTGAACTGCTTATACTCGAGCAGCCGCCGCACCAATTCCTCACGAGGGTCGGGCCCGTCTTCCTCATCGGCGACCGTCTCATCGGCAGGAAGCAGCATCTTGGATTTAATCTGGAGTAAGGTGGCCGCCATCACGAGAAATTCCCCCGCGACAGTCAGATTCAGGTCTTCCATCGCCTCGATATAGGTGAGGTATTGCTGGGCAATGAGATGGATGGGAATATCGTAAATATTGATCTCGCTCTTCTTGATAAGATGGAGCAAGAGATCAAGGGGCCCTTCAAAGTTCTCGATGCGAACCTGATAGGGCAACTCGGTTTGTTCGGAGGCGTCGAGATGGTTATCCACAGGCCGATTTATACCAGACTTAGGGAGGCGGAGCAAGCGTTCATCTATTAGTAGTGGTGAACAAAGACAGAACCTACACCTTGCCGCGTCGAATCCGATAGACGATCAGTAAGGCGCCGACCGTCACCAGCGTGAAGATCACGGCATATTGTACGAATTCATTTTTGCCTCCAGGGGGCGCCGGTATGGGTGCCGATCTGTTGGCGCCGGTAAACTGCGAACCCTGTTCGAATGAGGCTTTGGTGAAGTCGCTTCGTCCCTTGAACTGGGCGTTGGAAAAATCCGCCGTCGATCGGAACGTGACCCGGCCAAAATCCGCGTCCCCATCGAACAGGGTAAAGGTGAAAAACGCCTGACCGTCGAATGCGGCGTCAGAGAAATTCGCCTGTCCTTGAAAGCGACTCCCGGAGAACCCGGTTCCCAATGTGAACGAGGTGCGCGACAGATTCACGTCCTTCTCGAAACCCACCTCCAAAAACTCCGCCAATCCGTTGAATCTCGACTGTTGGAATGTGACCGGTCCCTGGAAGACAGATCGGTGAAATCTCGTGTGCGGGCCGAAGGCCGTTTTCTCCGCAACCATGTCGCGCAGAAACCGCCCTTGCACAAAATAGCTCTCTTTCACAAATACCGCCCCTGACAACGTCACCGGCTGAAGGAACACCGACCGAGAAAGATCCACCAACTGTTCAAACTTAGTTCCGCTGAATGTGACAGGCCCCTTCACCACCAGCGACCCTTGTGCCGATCGGTGCCTGATCGCTCCGCTCACCACCGAATTGACGATCGCCATGGAACCGGGAATCACGCGTATCTCGTGGCCCTGTAGCTCCTTCATCCCTGCAAGCTCAGACGGCACCTGGCCCACAGGCAAGGTATCCAGAAACAGGTCGCCGCGAACGATCACCCCTGAGAGGTCAATCCCCTTCCCTTCCCTGAATGCCTGTAACAACTGCGCCGCATCCACCGCTCGTGCCTCCCGCTCTTGGTCCGTGCAGTCGGCGCCCAGATGACGCGTGAACGCCGTTCCTGGCCGTGAAAGAGGCGTGTCCACCTGACAGTTCGAGGCACCGATGCCACGCGGCAGCCAGAGAATCGTCAGCCCTCCCACCATGATCCAAAGACATATACGATGTATCATGCACGCCCTTATACGGAATGCCATGGCCCAACGCAAGGATAGAACCGCTCATTCGCTTTACTGCCCACCTGGATTTGCTACACTTTCGTGAAACGTGAAACGGCACACGTGAACGGTTTTTGAAGAAGCGCTCTCGGCAGTCCTGCGTTGTATCTTTCACGTCTTACCTTTCACGTTTTTGAGATGGGAGACCCACAATGCCATGCCATTTTGCTGTGACTTTCATCGTGATTGCGACCCTCCTGTGTGGAATCCCGGTCTCGACCTCGGCGGATATGGTCATCGAACTCCCGGTCCTGGCTGCCATTCGCCACAACAATCTGGGCGTGTTCGAAATCCTGATGATGTGGTGGGACAAAAAATCGGAACCGGATCCCATTCAACTGCAATGGCTCCTCGCCGGCGTGCGGCTGGGTAACGCTCATGTGGGAGCCATGGCCCAGGCCTTTGCCTATGCCGTCGAACGCACGCCCTCGGTCCAACATAGCGGGACCGTCTCAGTACAAGGGGTCGCCTATCAACCCACAAGCAGCGACGGCCCAAGCGCCGGTGCGGCCATGGCGGTGGGGTTCATCGCCCTCTTCAAGGGCGACCCTATTCAGCGTGGCATTGCCCTGACGGGAACCTTTGAACCAGGAGGACAGATCGGCCCGGTGGGCGCCATTCCGGATAAGATTCGTGCCGCTGTGCGAGAAGGCTATCGCACGGTGTTGGTTCCACGCGGGCAAATGCATGCCCCACAGTGGAACCTGATAGAATTGGGATTTCAGCTCAATGTGACGGTGAAAGAAGTCGATACGATCGACGAGGCGTATCAGCTCATGACAGGCCAACGAATCTAGTGCAGGATGCTGAAAAATGGGACGGGGTAGCTGGGACGATCCCCGTGCTCGCGCAACGCGCGGTCGCAGACTCCCCTCGTTGGACGCGCGCAGTTGGGATCATCCCAGCCACCCCTTATTAAGTGAACGTTCACTGCGGACTGCTTGGGATAAGACGCGTCCATGGGCATAGAGACTGTCTTGGCAGACTCAGGATGGGCGGGTGAAGTAGCCGCCGGGGTTGGACGGGTGAGAAGTCTGGCCTGTTTGAGCATCCTGCTACTTCACCCCTCCAGCCGCTCCCTGCATGATCGCGTCATACTCTGGTTGCGTCAATCGATGCATGCCCAACTTCAATCGTCGAGTGAGTTCGGCCTGATCGGCTATCTGTAACACGTTGAGCAACAACGCCTGACTCGCAGCAGGCGAGCCCACCAACCGGCGTACCCCGTCGATTCGCACAAAGCCAAATCTGGCCTCAGTCCTCAGCTCGTCGCTGAGGAAGGCATCCAATGCGGAGAAGTCCAACACCGGCGGCACGAGCTGAAACTCCGCACAGAGCCCGGCCTTGAGCACATACACCAGGCCATGGGACTCCGCATCGAGATAGGTGTGCAGATTCGTCCGGATCAGTTCCGTGCAGAGTCCCCAGAGTCCGTGCCCGAGCTGCAGCTCGGCGCTTTCCTCCGAGGTCCGTTCTCGCAAGGCACCGGCCACGAATAAAAAATGGTTCATGGGGGAATTCGTTGTAGAGAATTCAGCGGGAGGGTGCCACACATGGGAAGCGTACGCCATGACACCGGAACATATACATACGGTCATCCACCCCGGACGACTCGACCGAGCCGTCCAGAATGGCGTTTCAAATACCTGTTAGGGCATGGCTAATCGTCTCTGTCGTCTAGCAAGCTTTCTGGTTTTTCAGGAAAATCGGTATCGTCATCGTCCCCGTCCAATGTGAGCTCTTCTTCCACATCGTCATCGGCCTCCACGACGAGATCCACATCGTCCTCGTCCAGATCCTCGTCAAGATCGGGCTCTTTCAACATCGTCGACCCCATCGGCTGAGACCGCAAGGGCTTCCGGAATTCTTCATCTGCAAATGGCTTCGCAGATTCCACGTCGAAGGCTGGGGCCGCTGGCTTGGACGACACGGCTGAACCCTTCATGGCCACAGGCTTTTTCTGACCTGTCTTGGGTGCCGACACCGTGGGCTTCTTGGCTGTTTTCTTGGCAGCGGTCTTTGCAGCCGGTTTCTTGGCCACCTTCTTCGTGACCTTCTTGGCAGCCTTTTTCGCCGTGGGTTTCTTGGCTGCCTTCTTCGCTGCGGGCTTTGCTTTGGCTTTTGCCTTCGCAGGTGTCTTCTTCGCCGGCTTCTTCTTGCTCTTCGCCATCAATATTCTCCTCTCTCATCCAGTGGATGTCTGACGTGGCCTCCATCTAGCATAACTTATTAGGATCTTGCAACTCACACTGCGACAATCTCTCACAGGGTACAAAAATATTCTCTCTTCTGATCTCGACACCCCTCCCCACGCTGTCCATCACTGTGAACGCACCAGAGACCAAGAACCGGCAATTGTTGATCTGCCACATTGACTCTCTGGATCATTTTCAACGGATGGGAGAATCCTACAAACGCGCCACGACGTCAAGGGGAAAAGCCAAGAATCTTGCCTGACCGACACCATTTTTCCTCATTAACTGACATGATAGAATGCAATCGCCGGACAGGAACGACCATGAAAACACGGATGATCGTCGCCATCTTCTTAGTGGGACTCTTCACCGCCTGGCCAACCACCGCCACGCCGCCGTACACTGCCATCGTCATCGATAGCGGGTCACCCTATTTCGTCCCAAAGTCAGCCACCGTATTCAGCGGAGCCCCCATCAGGTGGGACAACCCCACCGCCACTGATCATACGATCACCCACGTGGGCTGCATGAAAGATGGGGATGCCTGTGCATTCGATTCCGGAATCGTCCGGCCAAGCGGCAGCTTCACACTTCAAGAGTTGGCACCCGGTCACTACCCCTATCTCTGCCGCACCCATCCCATCATGAATGGAGTCGTGACCGTCATAGACGCGTTCACCCCCTCCCAGCTATAACACTCGTCGTTCGTGAGCGACGCGTTACACACTATCGCTCACACCTCTTCAGGCCTTGCGAGAATCCCAGCTAGCCGTGTAGGCTGCGGCCCTAAACTCACAGGATGCTGAAAAATGGGCGGGGTAGCCTGGCTCCCGCTCACGGAACGCGCGCCCTGAGAAGGGCCTCGTTCGACGGCCGCACGTAGACCGACATGGGTGCCCTTCCACGGGAGAAAAACAAGCGAGCTTGGAAGGACCAATTAAATGGATGGTGCTCGTTCGACGCGCGCAATCGAGGGTCGACCAGGTTACCCTTGAAAATGAAATTGGGATTGGGATAGCGCGCGCAGTTGGGATCACCCCAGCCACCCCTTAACAAAGCGATAGTTCGCTGCGGCCTTGAATGGGATAAGGCGCGTCCCTGGGCGAAGAAGCTGTCTTGGCAGACTCAGGGTGGGAGGGTGAAATAACTGCCAGGGCTGGGTGGGTGAGAAGTCTGGCCTTTTTGAGCATCCTGTTGGAGTATTTACTTTCTCCTAGATTATCCAGGGCATTGAAGGCTTGCTGTGCAGAAATGGGTTCTCCACAGTCTGCTAGGCCTCGCAGATCATGAAACCAGCTGTCGCCACACACGAACCGCTTAACCTCACCGGGGAGACGCTCAGACTGTTGGCTTGGCGCATTCCCGATCTCGTCGCCTATCAGCACAACCACGACGAATGGTGGGTCGCCCCCCTCGATGACAACTTGCCGATCATGCGACTGAATCGTATCGGCCTGGAGCTGTTACAGGCGATGAACGGCCACACAACCGTGGGTGCGCTGGTAGAAACATATGGGGCGCGAGTCTGTGGACCAGACGGACAGCCGGGACAATGGCACTTGGAACATTGGGCTCTGCCCACCTACTCCCTTTGTTACTACGGCACAGAGCCCCCGGGTGGCCACCGTCACAAAGCAAAGTGGGATCTGCTGCTCCAACATGTTCGGGAAGGCTGGTCAGGACAGGAGGGGTTCGAGGGCGAAGAACATCTCGAAGACTTTCATCACCACGAACTCACCGATAGCGATAGAGACGACGGCCACTTCGACCTGATCGAAACCACCGTCTCACACCTTTTCCGGGAGCCGAACGAGGCGCTCAACGGCCTGACCTATGGCCGGCTGCTCATGAAGCAATTGCGAAAGCTGGGCTGGTTCACACCCAAGCCCCGCATCATTGTGGAGGTGGGTGGCGGACTTGGATATCTCGGCCGTGAGTTGGGCAAGGAACTTCTGCCCTTTGAAAAGCAGGCCATCCGATACATCTCTCTCGACATCACACAGCCCTTCCTCACGCTGCAAGTCACCCGTGCCAAGGCGGGAGGCTGGGGTGGCATCGGCACCCGCGCCAACGGCGAATGGCTGCCCTTCAAAAACCACTCTGTCGATCTTGTCATCGACAACGAAAACATGGCCGACATGACACCGGTAAAGTTGACCAGGGAAGAACTCCTCAATGGAACAGGCACAACACCGCAGCATCAGGAAGCGTTGGATTGGATCAGGCGCGTGCGGCTGCCGCTGGGCCAGGACTTGCCGGAAGACGTGATCTTCAATCTCGGCCCCTTTCGATTCGTGGCAGAACTGTGGCGAGTATTGAAGCCAGGCGGCAGGGCGTTTCTCACTGAATTTGGGGTCGAAGAAGGCTGGCCGGCACCGGTCAAACTACCAGGTCATACGGAGTACGAAGTCCAGTACAGCCACCTGCGCCAGGCTGTGCGCTGGCTCGGCTTCCAGGAACGTTATCTCTCGCTCCCTCAATTCCTCGCCATCAAACCGGATACCAAAGTGCTCTGCACTGGTGCTGCCTATACCATTCAGCGGTTCTGCCAGGCCATGAACAAGCCATTCATCGTGCGAGCCTACACGGAGAAGGAATTGCAACAGGCCCTAGGCGACATGCTTCCGAAACTCCACGGCTGCCACTACCACGACGTGGCAGACCCAGCCTGGTTCGGCCTTCTCGATTTCAAAGTCTTGTTATTGGAAAAGCCCGGCGGATCTCCGAAAGCCAGCTTTTCGGAGAACAAAGGCTATCGGTGGTATTCGCAGCGGTAGTCGTCAGCGGGCACCTACCTATTCTGTTTCAGCACCTGATCACCGCCTTATCTGAAGTACTTGACTGGGTCGGTCGGCCTATGACTGTGATAGCGAACGGATGGGAATTAGCGACGTCTGAAATCTTGGGCGCGATCAATATCCCCTGCTATGAAGAAATAGCGCACCGCATCACCTGGCAGGTCTATCACGACTGTCGAATGATTTCCTACTACATCATCTTTGGCGAATTCGGCATCGCCATCCTACCGGCGATCCTGGCAAAACAGCTTCTGCCGGGCAACTGGACCACCCGTCCTCCTTGCCGAAACCGCCGGCGGTGTGGGGATCATCGTGTGCTACGCCATCGCCTACGGCCTCATCGACGGTTTCGAAGAATGAAGTCGCCGGGGCGTAGTGGGCTTCAGCCGGCTCCTGAAGCATCCGGTAGAACGGCAATCCTGTCAGAATGTTCAGAAGAGGAACACCGCCCAAACTCATGAGGAAAGGGCGGTGTGGAGGGCTTATTTTGTGATTTGCTTCGCAGCTTCGACAATCGATCGTGCTCCGATGCCAAAGTGGTCGATGAGCTCGTCCGGCTTTCCGCTATGTGGGATCGTGCGAACGGCAAGCTTATGCACCTTAATGCCTTCTGGTCCAACCGCGCTGAGCACTGCATCTCCGAGGCCGCCGTGCGCATAGTGATCTTCAACAGTGAGGAGACGCCCTTGCGTGGCCCTGGCGCTGTCCAGCAACGTGATGCGATCAATGGGGACGATGCTATAGAGATCGATGATCCGCACGGAGATACCGGCAGCTTTCAATAGGTCATACGCCTTCAGGGCTTCGAAGAGCGTGACGCCGGCGGCGACGATCGTAAGGGCATCAGCCGCGCTTTGGCGAATGACTTTCGATCCGCCGATATGGAACGTTTCGTCAGGGCCGTAGAGAACCGGACACTTTGGACGGCCGGCCCGAATGTACACCATCCCTTTGTGCGTAGCAGCCGTTTCGACGAGCCGATAGGTGC
Source organism: Nitrospirales bacterium (assembly GCA_038200765.1). Lineage (GTDB taxonomy): Bacteria > Nitrospirota > Nitrospiria > Nitrospirales > Nitrospiraceae > Palsa-1315. The sequence goes on along the minus strand of JBBRRK010000149.1, from coordinate 1,745 downwards.
AGGTCGCATCGGACGGATACAGCACGGTCACACCCGGTTGCGCAGCCATCATCGCAATATCTTCTAAGCCCATTTGCGAGGGACCGTCTTCTCCAATGCTCACGCCGACATGTGTGCCGACGAGCTTGATGTTCGAACCGCTGATCGCGGCCATGCGGATGAAATCGTAGGCCCTGGCAAGGAAACAGGCAAATGTCGCCACGAACGGGACTTTCCCGCAAGCCGCGAGGCCGGCTGCTGCGCCGACCATATTTTGCTCGGCGATGAAATTTTGGAAAAATCGGTTGGGAAATTTCTTGCCGAACTTGTCCGTGTAGGTCGAATTCTTGACGTCCGCATCGAGCCCCACAACCAGTGGATTCGCTGCGCCAAGAGCTTCCAGGGCAACGCCGAACGCTTCGCGCGTCGCGGCAGCCTCGCCTACTTTGTAGGGCGAAGGCGCGAGAGGCTTGATAGCCGAGGGCGCCTGAGCCGGCGTCGATGGTTTCCTCAATGATATGGATGTGTGACTCGGCTTCAACTGCTTGGCTAGCTCATCAATTGCCTTCTGAGTGTCCTCGCCTTTGGCAACCGGCTTCCCATGCCAGCCAGGATGGTTCTCCATAAAGGAGAGGCCCTTGCCCTTGAACGTCTTGGCAAGAAGAACTGTCGGTTTGCCTTTGGTGTCGGCGGCGGTATCGAAGGCCGCGAGCAGCGCTGAAAGATCGTGCCCGTCAACCACCAGCGCCTGCCAACCAAAGCCGGCCCATCGGGAGCGATAGCCCTCCATGTCATGTTGCAGCATAGTCGGATCGCTTTGACCAAGTCGATTGACATCGACAATGGCACAGAGATTATCCAGTCCGTGATGCCGAGCAACCTCGGCGGCTTCCCACACGGATCCCTCGACGGATTCTCCATCGCCCATCAAAACATAGGTCCGGTGATCGAGCGTATCGACATATTTCGCATTGAGGGCGATACCGATGCCAACAGGCAGTCCTTGCCCTAATGAACCCGTTGCCATATCGACAAACGACAAGCGCGGAGTCGGGTGGCCTTCAAGATCGGACGTCAGCGTTCGAAGCTTGAGCAGTTCGCTCTTGGGAAAGAGACCGGCTTCAGCCCACGCCGCATAGAGCAGCGGGGCAGCATGGCCTTTTGACAGTATGAACCGATCGCTATTGTGCGCTTTCGGATTCGTGGGATCATAGCGCATGACGGAGAAGAACAGGGCCGCAACAATGTCCGCTGCGGAACAACAACTGGATGGATGTCCGCTCCCGGCTTCACTCGTTGCGCGAACGCTCTCGATCCGAAGCTGTGTGGCCTTGTTCTGCAGTTCAGTAAGCAATTCGGGCGAGACGGTTGAACGAGCCATCAACACTCCTTTCGGGATTGGATGCCAAGGATGCTACCTGACGCTTCTCGTCTTTCATATCGGCAGCAACGTAGCGGAACTTGAAGCTAACAAAATGACATAAGGGAGTCAATAAACCTCACGCGGTCCGCGCTTGTCGGGTGGTGTCGCCGTGCGCAGTCACACGGGCCGATGGAGCCGCGCCTAGCAGGCTGCGGAAAAACTCAGTTTACGCTCAAATCCCGCTGTGTTCTTACGCGTGGCGTTGACACATGAACAACTCGCAGGATGCTCAAAAAGGCCGTCCAGCAAGGCCGCAGCGAGCGAAGAGACGAGGCGTACGCTTCGGTACGTTGAGCCTCTGAGCGATGCGAGAACGCCGCTGGCGGACTTTTTCAGCATCCTG
>JBBRRK010000148.1:0-10596 GCA_038200765.1 Nitrospirales bacterium | reverse complement strand
GGAATTGCCGCGCTATCAGATTCGCACCATCGCCCTGGTACCGTTTACGACTCTCGCGACGCCACAGGTGAGGGACATAGTCGATCAGACCTTTTCTGCGCCACCGGGAGTTCGCCGGTCTGATATGGCGATAACGGTGCCGCCGAATACCGAACAGCCTCTTCGGCAAACAGTCACCGTGCCGACTGGCGCGGGAGAGATCGTCACCCAGTTAATGTGGAGCCGGTTGAGGACAAGGCAGGGTGTGACAGTGCTTCCGCCGAGGGAGGCAGCAAGAGTGCTCGTGTCCCTGGATACGGCCGAACCTCCCGCTGGTCAGTCAGTGGGGGTTATGGTGGCAAAACAGCTCAAGGCGGATGCCTCTTTGATCGGTCAAGTGTTGGTATATCAGGAACGAGTCGGTGGTCGTTTTGGCGCCAACCCTCCGGCGACGGTAGGTTTTGAAGCCAAGGTCATCGCGGCTGACGGGCAAGTCCTATGGGAAGGGAATTACTACGAGAAGCAACGGCCGATGACGGAAGATTTTATGGGATTCATTCAGCGGCATGGAATGTTTGTCACGGCGGAGGAGCTTGCGACCTACGGGGTCGAGCACATGCTCCTCGAGTTTCCGTTTGGAACGGAAGGTGAATAAAAAATAGGGGACGGTTCTTTGTATGCTCGTTATTCCAGCGATTGATTTAAAAGATGGCCGCTGCGTGCGGTTGCGTCAAGGCGATATGGCGGCTGAGACGATCTATTCTGACGACGTGCCTGCTGTCGCGAGGCAATGGCAACACAGTGGTGCGATGCTAATCCATGTCGTGGACCTGAATGGAGCTGTGGATGGAGAGCCGCGTAATCTTTCCCAGATCGAAGCGATCATTCGCACCGTAAGTGTGAAGGTGCAGGTCGGTGGAGGGATCCGGTCGATCGAAACTGTGCGTCGCTATCTCGGCGCGGGTGTGGCCAGGGTGGTGCTTGGCACTGCAGCATTGACCGATCAGTTCTTCCTAGAGCAGGCCTGTCGGGAGTTTCCTCGCCAGATTCTATTGGGACTGGATGCGCGGGATGGGAGGGTGGCGGTTAAAGGTTGGACTGCATTGTCGGAAACGAAGGCGAGCGATCTCCTCAAGGAGCTGGCAAACCATGCGCTGGGCGCCGTGATCTATACGGATATTGCCTGCGATGGTATGTTGGGCGGACCGAATCTGGCGGCGTTGCGGGAGATGGTTGAGTTGTCGTCCTTCCCCGTGATCGCCTCTGGCGGGATATCGCGCGTCGAAGACTTACGGGCCGTGCAGGCGCTCGGTCCACGGGTTGAAGGTGCGATTGTGGGGAAGGCGCTCTACGATGGCAAACTAGATTATCGAGTAGCTCTTGCGGCTCTTGGGACTGAGTAAGGGCCAGACGTGAGGAATTCCTTGCTGACATTCAAATTTCGTGAGTCGTCATGCTGACCAAACGTATTATCCCCTGTCTCGATGTCAAAGACGGACGCGTCGTTAAAGGCGTGAGCTTTGTGAACTTGCGCGACGCAGGGGATCCGGTCGAAGTGGCAACGGCGTACGATCGAGAAGGAGCCGACGAACTCTGTTTCCTGGACATCACCGCTTCTCATGAGAACCGCAAGACCATCATAGACGTCGTCGAACGGACAGCGGCGCGGGTATTCATGCCGTTGACTGTTGGCGGGGGAGTGAGAACGCTTGAAGATATTCGCACGCTGTTGAATGCGGGCGCGGATAAGGTGAGCATCAATACGGCGGCAGTCCAACGACCTGAATTTGTGAAGGAGGCGGCGGAGCGATTTGGGACACAATGTATCGTCGTGGCGATCGACGCGAAGCGTCGCATGGCGCCGATGGCAGGATGGGAAGTATTCACTCATGGCGGCCGCAAGTCGACCGGTCTCGACGTCGTCGAATGGGTGAAGACGATGGCACAGTATGGGGCAGGTGAGATTTTGCTTACGAGCATGGATCAAGATGGGCAACAACAGGGATATGACCTCGCGTTGACGGCCACCGTGTCCGACGCCGTGTCGATTCCGGTCATTGCGTCGGGTGGCGTGGGGAATTTGGACCATCTCTATGACGGATTCGTCAGGGGCAAGGCCGATGCCGTCCTGGCCGCATCTATTTTCCACTTCCGGACTCATACGATTCCTGAGGCGAAAGCTTATCTTCGTCAGAAGGGAGTGTCAGTTCGATAATGGATGTCGGACACCTGAAATTCGATGCGCAGGGCCTGATTCCGGCAGTCGTACAGGACTGGCGGGATGGCACTGTGCTGATGGTAGCCTTTATGAACCAGGAGGCCCTGCAGAAGACCGTCGAGACCAAGTCTGTGCACTTTTGGAGCCGTTCGCGCCGGACATTATGGGAAAAGGGTGAGACCTCCGGTCACAAGCTGCAGCTCAAGGACCTATTTCTAGATTGTGACGGCGATGCACTGCTCGTGAAGGTTGAGCCGGTCGGCCCGACGTGTCACACGGGAGAGCGGGCCTGTTTCTTTTCGCGCCTGGACTCGCGTGGGACGAGGACGTCCGAGTCCTGGGGTGGAATTCTCGAACGACTCTACCAAATGATTCAAGAGCGGAAGCATCAACCCTCGAGCGAGTCCTATACCTCCCAGTTGCTGGAAGGCGGTGTGGATCGTATTTTGAAGAAAGTCGTCGAGGAAGCCGGCGAGGTGGCGATTGCGGGGAAAGGTGGGAAAAAGGCCGAGATCGTCTACGAAACGGCAGATCTATTGTTCCATACATTGGTAGCACTGGGCTACCACGGCATCACACCCCAGGAGATTTATCAAGAGTTGGCGACTCGCTTCGGGAAGTCGGGCTTGAGAAAAGGAACCACCTCATGAGCGAATGCATCTTTTGTAAAATCGTCGCGAGGACCATTCCAGCGGCGCTCCTCTATGAGGATGATCTGGTGGTCGCGTTCGACGACGTCAATCCTCAGGCGCCGACACACACGCTCGTCATCCCTCGAACACATGTGGGCTCGATGACCGACCTTCAAGAGTCAGATGCCGGTCTACTCGGGCGTCTCATGCTGGTCGGCAATAAAATCGCCAAACAGAAAGGGATTGCCGGTGACGGGTACCGCCTCGTCGTTAATACCGGTGCACATGGCGGCCAGAGCGTATTTCATCTTCATCTCCATGTGCTGGGCGGACGTCATCTTGCCTGGCCTCCCGGTTAGGGCATTGTCACCACGTTGACAGGTTTCTTCCCTGTCTGTTACCCTGAACGGTCTATTTTTCGACCACTTACGTTTACCTTCCTCACCGGTGCCAGGTGAGGGAATAGGAGCCGCGACTCCCGTGGGCCGAGGTTTGATTTCTGAAGACGTGATCCATCAAGTCAGAGATCGAGTCGATATCGTCGAGGTGGTTGGACATCACGTGAGCCTGATTCGGGCCGGCCAGAACTTGAAAGGTCTGTGTCCTTTCCATCAGGAAAAATCGCCCTCCTTTACGGTCAGCCCTTCCCGCCAGATCTTTCATTGTTTCGGATGCGGCGCGGGCGGCAACGTATTTACATTTCTGATGCGGATCACCGGCGCGAATTTTCCTGAGACGGTCCGTGAGCTCGGGCAAAAATTCGGGATTGACGTGCCGGAGAGCGGGCCGAGCGCGGGGCCTCAAGCGGCACAGGCGAGTCGCCTTGAACCGCTCAATCGGGCCGTGACGGCGTGGTTTCAACAGAATTTGCGGGATGGGGTGACCGGTGCGACGGCGCGGGACTACTTGGCCAGCCGGGGCATTCACTCTGGGACGATCGAGCGATTTGAAATTGGCTGTGCACCGGCTGAGTGGGACGGGCTCATCAAGGCGCTGAGCAAGCAGGATTTTGCACAGAGTGATTTGGCCGCCGCCGGATTGACTGTGGTGCGAGAACATGCGTCCGGGGCCTACGATCGTTTTCGCGCCCGCGTGATGTTTCCCATCACGGATTTGCGTAAGCGGGTCGTCGGTTTTGGAGGGCGCATCCTCGGCGAGGGGACTCCGAAGTACCTGAATTCGCCGGATACTCCCTTGTTCAAGAAGGGGCAGACGCTCTACGCGTTGGATCTTGCGCGGGAAGCGGTAGCTCGGCTGAAGACCGTGATCGTGGTGGAAGGGTATTTTGATGCGGTCGCGCTTCATCAGGCTGGGCTGACCCATACGGTTGCGACGCTCGGGACCGCGCTGACGGGGGAGCATATTCAGGTGTTGAGACGGTTCGCCTCGAAAGTCGTGCTCGTGTTCGATCCGGATCAGGCAGGCGTTCGTGCCGCGCTCCGAGGGCTCGATCTGTTTGTGAATAGCGGACTCGGGGTGAAAGTGGTCTCGTTGCCTACTGGAGAGGACCCCGATACCTATGTGAGGAAGGAAGGTCCTGAGGCCTTTGCACGGTTGGAAGAACAGGCTCCGAGCCTCTTGGATTTTGCCCTCGAACATAGTTTGAGTACGACGGAGTCCAGCACGATCGAAGGGCGTATCCGCAGTGTGGATGATGTGTTGCGGATTTTGCAAAAGAGCGAACATCCGATCGAGCGGGAAGAACGGATTCGCGTGGTTGCAGAACGATTGGGGATCAGCCAACAACGGTTGATCGAGCGGTATCCGGCGTTGGTGCAGTCGGAGGGACGTCAACCGACGGTCGTTCGATCGGCAACCCCTCCACCGCCCACCTTCAAGGGTGTGAGCGAAGAGCGCGATCTGGTGTATTTGCTGCTGCACGGGCACTTGACGTCTGCCGATGTGCAACGACTGAAGCCCGAGGCCTTCTCGGTTCCGGCCTGTCGGTCCCTCGTCGAGGAGGCGTTCAATCATCTCGATCGAGACGGACGAGTCGGACTGAGGTTGTTGTTGGATGCCGTGGTCGATCATCCGGACTGTGGGTCGCTGGCGACGGAATTGTCCATGCGGGAAGACCATTTTGACGACGTCCAGGCCCACGTCGCAGGCTGCTTGGAAACGTTGGAGCGGAAGCGGGCCGAGGCCCTGTTTCGAGATTTGATCGTGCAGCTCAAGGCCGCCGAGCGGGAGGGCCGTGTGGAGGATGTGCGAATGTTGAATACACGAGTCAATGAATTGCGAATGCACAAGGCCGGTCGGCCTGCAACGGGGACGTTGTCCTTAGTGAAGGAGTAGTCATGGCGAAACCAGAGTTGCTTGGTGAAGTGAAAAAGCTCATCTCGATGGGGAAAGAGAAAGGCTTTTTGACGTACGACGAGCTGAATAGCACGTTGCCAAGGGAAGTGGTGTCCTCCGAGCAGTTCGGCAGCATTATGACGATGTTCGGTGAAATGGACATTGAGATTGTCGATGCGCCCGAGGGGGAGCGGATTAGGAAAGCCCGGGATTCTGAAGAGTCGAATGAGGACACCGAGGATGTGGAGGTCGAGGCCGGTGCCAGTGAGGAGAATGAGAAGGAGGAAAAAGAAGAAAAGGAAGAAAAGGAGATCGACCTCACTCCCGGCGCACTCAGCCGGACCGATGACCCGGTCCGACTCTATCTGAAAGAGATGGGCAGTGTGGCGCTGTTGAGCCGTGAGGGAGAAATCGAGATCGCGAAACGCATCGAAGAGGGAAAGAAGGATATTGCCTCAGTCATCTATGGGATGCCGATGACGATTGAGTTTGTCCTTGCCCTGTACGATCAGCTCAAGAACGGGACCATCGATGTGCGAGAGATCGTCCCGATCATCGAGACCGAGGAGGAGTTCGAGGAAGAACAAATCCAGCGGGACTACGAAGAGCTCCGGGTGAAGACGCTCGAAGGGCTGAGTTCCGTCCGGAAAATCTCGACCTCCCTCAAGAGTCTCTACGAAGTGGCCCGGCATGCCAACAGCGATCCCACGAAACAGAAGAAGATTAAGAAGCAGATCGATACGATTCGCGATCAGGTGGTGGAGAAGATGGAGTCCGTCAATCTGCATGGCGTGCTGAAGGATCGGATGGTGCAGCGTGTGCGGGAGTTAGCGATTCAGATTCGAACGTCGGAGCGAGAGATTGTCAGTTGCCAGCGGCGGTTGGGGATCAGCGGTGAGGCCGGTGCTGAGGCTCTCAAGAGGCTCTGCCGCGAACGGAAAGATTTCCTCGCCGTCAAACGCAAAACGAGCTGCTCGGAGGAGGCGCTCAATGAGATCAAAAAAGTGTATCAGGCGGCGAAGGGTCGGATTCGAACCCTCGAGACCGAAGAAGCCCTCGTGTCCGCGGAAGAGATCAAGGATGCGGTCAAGCATCTGGATGTGGCAGAGGACAAAGTCAAGCGCGGGAAAGCTGAACTGGTCGAGGCGAACCTTCGTCTTGTTGTCAGTATCGCCAAGAAGTATACGAACCGCGGTCTCCAGTTTCTCGACTTGATCCAAGAAGGCAATATTGGCCTGATGAAAGCCGTCGATAAGTTCGAGTATAAGCGCGGCTACAAGTTCAGTACGTATGCCACCTGGTGGATCCGCCAGGCGATTACCCGTGCGATTGCCGATCAAGCCCGGACCATCCGCATCCCCGTGCATATGATCGAGACGATCAACAAGTTGATCCGAACCTCGCGCCATCTGGTCCAGAAATTGGGACGCGAACCGACGCCGGAGGAAATTGCCGAGCGCATGGATTTGCCGCTCGACAAAGTGCGGAAGATTTTAAAGATCGCGCGCGAACCGATTTCTCTGGAGACCCCGATCGGCGAAGAAGAAGACAGCCACTTGGGTGACTTTATAGAGGATAAGAAGGCGGTATCTCCTCTGGAAGCGGCGATCCGGTACGATCTCCAGCGCCAGATCAACAGTGCATTGGAAACGCTCACGCCACGGGAAGAGAAAGTATTGCGGAAGCGATTTGGCATCGGCGAAGCCACTGACCATACCCTCGAAGAAGTCGGTCAGGATTTCGAAGTGACCAGAGAACGTATTCGGCAGATCGAAGCCAAAGCCTTGCGCAAGCTGCGTCATCCGAGCCGGAGCAAGAAACTGCGCAGTTTCGTGGAAAGTCTGTGATGGGCCATGGAGCATTCCCTTTGGGATTTGACTCCCCTCCCTGGGCAGCCTAGAATCGGCTGGCGCGTCTGCGGTCAGGCACGAGAGAGTCATCCGCCTGATCGGGCCCATAGCTCAGGTGGTTAGAGCGGCTGACTCATAATCAGCTGGTCCTAGGTTCAAGTCCTAGTGGGCCCACCAGCGCAGTTGCCGGGCGCATCAGTCGAGATCGTTGTTCGAAAACAATAGTTATAGGAGTGCATTGAACCACAATCTTTCCCCTCTTATCGAGCTGCAGAAGTTGGATCTCCGCATCGCGGAAATCAAGGACCAGCGCCGAAATATCCCAGGGCGGCTCCAAGTGGTTGATGTCCCGCTTCGAGAGGCCCGGCAGCTCCATCAACAGACCAGTGCTTCTGTGGAGATGCTCATTAAAGAGCGGCGGTCCTACGAACAGGATCTTGAGGCACATGAAGCGCACACTGAGAAAATGAAGTCGCGGCTGTCCGAGCTGAAGTCCAATAAGGAGTACCAGGCGCATCTGTTCGAGATTGAGGTGGCCAACAAGAAGCAAGGGGACATCGAAGAGAAGATCTTGCTGTGTATGGAGAAGGTTGAACAACTACAGCGGGCGGCAAAAGAAGCGCAAGAGAAACTGAGTGCCATCGAAAAAACCTTTACGCAGGAAAAACAGGCGCTCGACGAGTTGGAACACAGGCTCTCAACGGAATTGGCCGACCTCGAAGCACAGCAGCAAGCCCGCTCAGCTCATGTCGAAAAGGGCCTCCTCAGTCGCTATCACTCGATCAAAGCGTCGCGCAAGGACCATGCGCTCGCTGAAATCAAGGAGGGGATCTGTTCTGGATGCCGTCTGCAGCTTCCTCCGCAACTGATTTCAGAAGTCAAACGCGCGCACGATCTCCACACGTGCCCCTATTGCCGTCGGATGCTCTACTGGGATGGGCAAATACCTGTCGAATCCACGCCTGGCCCCGACCTCGATAAGACGTCGATCCTTGAGATCGGCGAGTCGGTTTAGCCTATTTCTCCCAACACAGCCTGAGTCGTTTTGAAGTGCAGTTTTGCGATCGACCCTAGGCGTTCCTCTCCATGCTTCTTCACGATCATGCGTCCGGCCAGTGTGACGGCGGGTGAGGCCCCTTTAGGTAATGTCGTGCCGATCTCATCCGAGAGGCGGTTCAATCGGAGGAGGAACCCCGCGCGGGCCAGGATCGACGCCGCAGCAACGGCGATATCGGATTCGGCCTTATGCCGTTGTTCTAGTACAATTGTGCGTCCCTTCTCCTGTAATGCGTTCAGAATCAATCGTTCGTCGCCAAACTGATCCGCGATCGCGCGCCCACACGGAACTTTTTCCAGCAGAGTTTCCAGGGCCTTGGCATGTCCCCAGGCCAGCAGGCGGTTCAAGTTCCGGATCTTTGCGTACAGTTCATTGTATCGGTGTGGGCCGATCGCAATAATGCTGTGGGGGCAAATCATCCGAATGTCAGACGCCATTTCAAGTATGCAACCGTCTGAGATTTTCTTGCTGTCCCGGACATTCATGACAGTGAGTTCGCCTTGTGTGGTGGCGTCGACGAAGACAGCAGCGATGACCAGAGGACCAAAATAGTCTCCTTTGCCGGATTCATCAATGCCGATGCGTTCTACGGTCTGGTGATGAGTCTTGTCCGTCACAGATGTAGGGCCCTAGTAGAAAATATTGGAGGGGCGCGGTAATCTAACAGAGCCTTGCAGGTCGGTCAATTTGCCAAAGCGCTGGAGAAATAAGCGATGGATGGGGGTACGCGATGAGGGCCGTCATGAAGATTTCACCGCTCACGTTGGTCATGGTGATTGGTGTTGCGGCCCTGGCCGGATGCGAAACGAATCCCTATACGGGACGATCGCAGTTGCTCATGACGTCGATGTCAGAAGAAATGAAAATGGGCGCGCAGGCCTATGCTCAGGTGAAGAGCGATCCCAAGATGCGACCGTCTCAAGATCCTCGCGAGACAGAACCAGTGAAGAGAGTTGCGGCTCGGATCGTCGAGGCGGCGAAGCGGTCGAAATATGCTGAGGTGGCAAAACAGTTTCAGTGGGAAGTAACGATCATCAAGGATGACAAGACGGCGAATGCTTTTGCGTTGCCTGGCGGGAAGATGGCGGTCTATACCGGCATCTTTCCCATGGCCAAGACGGAAGCAGGGCTAGCCGCCGTCATGGGGCACGAAGTCGTCCATGCCTTGGCCCGACATGGTGCAGAACGGATGAGTCAAGGCCAGCTAACGAATACCACGTTGCAAGTGGTCGGCGCGGCAGCCGGGGCGGCAGGTGGGGGCGGGATGTTGGGGCAAGCGGCGATGGCGGCGCTCGGTGTGGGGGCGCAAGTCGGTGTGTTGTTGCCCTTTAGTCGAAAGCATGAATCGGAGGCGGATTATATTGGGATTTTGCTCGCGGCGGATGCCGGCTATGACCCGCGCGAGTCGGTAGCCCTATGGGAACGAATGGGGCAGACGTCCGGTGGCGGCGCGCCGTCAGAGTTCATGTCTACGCACCCAAGCCATGAGACCCGCATCGAACAGCTCAAGAAGTGGATGCCGGAAGCCATGGCCATTTACCAGGCCAAGCCGTCGTCGCCTGCGGCGTTGTTGCCGGCTTTGCAGTAAGTCGAGGCATATATATGCGGTGAGCCATTGAAAGTGCAGGGATCCAACCCTATAGTGTTCTGGCGCGAGGGAGAAGACTGGGTGATCGCTCGTAGCGGCGACGCTGCGAGAGGAAAGTCCGGACTTCATGGGCAGGGCGCTGGGTAACTCCCAGGCGGAGCGATCCGACACCAGCACCACAGAGAACAGACCGCCGATGGCCAAGGCGACGGGAATCCAATCTGGTCATCTTGGCTCAGGTAAGGGTGAAACGGTGGGGTAAGAGCCCACCGCGGTGGTGGCGACATCACTGGCACGGTAAGCGTCGCCCGATGCAAGGCCAAATAGGAAGACATCTGTCGGCGTTTTTCGGAACGTCGGCGACCGGCTGGCCCGGCCGAGGTCTTCGGGTAGGTCGCTTGAGGTTCGAGGTAACTCGAATCCCAGAGAAATGATCACCCCTGCTTGGGAGCATATCCCATGCAGGACAGAATCCGGCTTATCGGTCTTCTCCACCGCGCTTTTTTTATCACTCGGCGTAGCTCCCCTTCAGTCACATTTCCTGCGAAGTGTTCGACCTCATCGAGTAAGACGACGGGAACCCTTGTCCCGTAACGTTCCAGCAAGGCACTGTCACCGTCGATAGGCACTCTATTCGTTTCGATGTGGAGTTCTGATTGAAGATGCAACAGAATTCGGTACACGACTTCACACAGATCGCAGTTTTCACGAGACAGGAGGGTGACATGGATAGGCATGCTCATGGAGGCGCGAGTCAGAGCCAGTGAGATGGACCTGCATAGTATCATGTTGGGAAGACGGACCGTCAGGGAAGGAGGTTCCCAGACCTGTCTTACTCCCTAAAACAGAGATAGCAATTGGGTGGGAGGCATAAAACGACCTTGTCGGCCGCGTCAGACGCGGATATAACGGATGCGTCGCCACACACAACCGTTAACCGACAAGGTGAGACGATGGTACGCCAAACTGTGTTGCCC
>JBBRRK010000147.1:0-10613 GCA_038200765.1 Nitrospirales bacterium | reverse complement strand
CCTCGGTCTTCAGCACCGGCCACCGCTGAGCCAACACCGCCGCCACCATTTCTTTTGTCGTCGTCTTGCCGTTGCTCCCGGTCACCGCCACCACGGGAATAGTGAACCGACTGCGATACTGTGTCGCTAACTGCTGGTAGGCGAACAGCGGATCGCGCACACCGAAGAGAAATGGCGACGATCGCCCCTTGATCCGATGTACCGCAGCGGAACGTGCAGGAAGACGGTATTCATCATGAACGATGGCTCCCACTGCTCCCTGTGCAAGCACGGCCGGCACAAACTCATGACCATCGAATCGATCGCCTCTGATCGCGACAAAGAGATCACCACGGCGAACTGATCGGGAATCTGTGCTGATCTGTCTGATTCGGCGCTTCCCCGATAACGAGTCCTGCCCCGCGAGGACTTTCACACTGATGACTTCTCGTAACTCCTCGACCGTAAACAGCCCCATTGACTCCTCACCTTCCACGGCCCCGAACATGGTCTGGATACTCACGCGCAATTCCGCAATTGCTGAATCGCCTCGCGAGCCACCTCACGGTCGTCAAAATGCACCTTCTTGGTGCCGATGATTTGATAGTCCTCATGCCCCTTGCCGGCAATGAGCACCATATCGCCTCGGCGCGCCTCGCGGATGGCCGCGCCGATCGCCTCACGGCGATCCGGCACCAAGTGATACTGCACATGATCGCGGCGCGCGAGTGCATCGAGCACTCCGATCTCAACTTCATGGAGGATCGCCATCGGGTCCTCGGTTCGAGGATTATCGGATGTCAAGATCACCACGTCGCTGTATTCCACGGCAGCGCGTCCCATCTTGGGCCGCTTCCCTCGATCCCGGTCACCACCGCACCCAAACACGGTAATGATCCGATCAGTCTTTAATGCATGGGCTGCCGTCAGCAGCCTGAGGAGTGCATCTTCCGTATGGGCATAATCGACGACGACAGTAAAATCTTGCCCGGACGAGACCCGCTCGAAGCGACCTGGAACATTGGTGATATGGGCGGCCGCTTCGCCGATCTGATCGGCCGTCGCCCCGTCATGCAGCGCGACTCCAATCGCCCCCAGTAAGTTATAGACGTTGTGCTCCCCGACCAACCGGCTCTCGATAGGAAACGTACCGCCTGGAGTTGCTGCCGTGAATGTGGTGCCGGTCAGCGAGAGATGCACTCCTTCCGCCTTGAGATCGGCCTGGTTCTGAATGGCATAACCCCAAACAGGCACAGGACAGGCTGCACGGATCGCGTTCCCGCGGGGATCGTCCAGATTGACGATGGCGCGTTTCCCGGTCTTCTGCCCTCCGGCCAACCCGGTAAAGAGTCTCAGCTTCGCTTCGAAGTACTCGTCCATGGTGTGATGAAAATCGAGGTGATCCTGCGTCAGGTTCGTGAAGACCGCCGTGTCATACTCGCAGCCCGATGTCCGGTCTAACGTAAGAGCATGGGACGATACTTCCATTACTGCGGCAGTAAGCCCGCTCTCGACCATCTTCGCCAAGAGTGATTGAAGATCAAGTGCACCGGGCGTCGTGTGAGAGGCAGGAAATGTTTCTTGCCCGATCTGGTATCCCACCGTGCCGATCAACCCTACCCGCCGGCCGATCCCTTCCAGTAACGCTTTGCAAAGATACGTCGTCGTCGTCTTCCCATTCGTGCCTGTCACGCCGATCATCTTGAGACGGGCGGAAGGATCCCCGTGAAACCGGCTTCCCAGAAGGCCGAGCGCCTTGCGCGAATCGGCCACCCGCACAAACGGGACCGGACATGAGGTCACAGGCGCCTGTGCGACCACCGCAACCGCTCCGGCCTTCATGGCCTGCTCGACAAATCCATGACCATCAACGCGCTCACCCTTTACGGCAACAAAGAGGCTCCCGCTCGTCACGGCCCGAGAATCGTCCGTGATCCCAAGTACTGGGAGACTGATATCCCCACCCTGCTCCAGGATCTCAACCTGCCCACGAAGCGACGCAAGCAACTGTGTGAGGGTGATGGGATTGCGCGCCATAGCTTTTCAGTGATCCCTCATCGCCAGTGCAATTTTTTTTACCGTGTCTTCTCCGGATACACCAAGATAATTGAGCACCTGTTCCCCGACATGGGCAAACACGGGTGCCGCCACAGTCCCGCCCCAGGCTTCGCCTTGAGGTTCATCGATGACCACGATCATCGCCAGCCGCGGAGACTCTGCCGGAACATATCCGACAAATGACCCGACAAACTGTGTGGAGGAATAGGCGCCGGTCCGTCGATCGATTTTTTGTGCGGTCCCGGTTTTACCCGCCACACGGAAACCCGGGATGGCCGCCTTCGCTCCCGTCCCATTTGTCACGACATCTTCCAATATCGTCGTCATCGTCCGAGCCGTATCCGGAGACACGACTCGCCGCTTCACTTGCGGTCTCACCTCCTTCAGCACGCGACCTTTCTGATCCCGCACTTCGGATACCACATACGGCTTCATCATCACGCCCTCATTGGCAAGCGTCGACATGGCCGACGCCATCTGAAGGGGCGTCACCCCGATCTCCTGTCCCATCGAAATCGAGGCGAGCGATCGACGGCCCCAGGCTTTGGGCGCCTTCAAGAGCCCGCTCACTTCACCCGGCAGATCGATCTCAGTTCGATGGCCGAACCCGAACGATTGAAGATACCGATAAAGTCGCTGTTCTCCAAGAGCTATCCCGATTTTGGCAGCGCCGATGTTGCTGGACTTTTGAATCGCCTCCGAGAACGTCATCCAGCCCAATTTGTCATGGTCATGAATCGTCGTGTTCGCGATCACCATCTGGCCGTTTTCGCCGAACACCATGGAACCAGGCGTCATCACTTTTTCCTCCAACGCCGCGGCCGCGACGACCACTTTCATCGTCGACCCTGGCTCATAAGTGTCCGTCAGCGCACGATTGCGCCACCGATCGGGCGTCAACTTGCTGACGACGTTCGGATCGAACCGCGGACTGACGGCCATGGCGAGAATCGCACCAGATTGCGGCTCCATGACAATGATCATCCCGGACTTGGCGCGGGCATGAGTCACAGCCTCTTCGAGTTCCTTTTCCGCGATGTATTGGATAACCTCATCGATGGTCAGCTTCAGGGCATGTCCGGGGGTAGGCACTTGCTCAGCCAAGCCCTTGGGAAACACCGTGCGGCCTAACGCATCGCGCTGTAATACAGTGACGCGGGTTTCTCCATGCAGCTCCGAGTCGTATCGACGTTCAAGCCCCTCAAGCCCCTGGCCATCCATCCCGGAAAATCCGAGGACATGAGCCAGCAATGGACCCTTCGGATAAAACCGTCGTCCCTCCATCACCATACCGATACCGTCCAACGACAGCTGCTCCAGCCGACGGCCCTGCTCAGGATCGACTTTTCGCGCTAACCACACAAAACTCTTGTCTTGCCGGAGCTTTCTCTCCAGCTCACTGCTTCGAATATGAAGCACCGGAGCAAGATGACGGGCGACGGTCGAGGGGCTCTCCAGCGACGTTGGGACGCCGAACACGGAGGGTACCTCCACATTCATCGCGAGCACTTTGCCGTGGCGATCCGACACCATCCCTCTGGCCCCCTCGAATGATACGGTCTTTTGATGTTGCCGATCGGCCTTGGCCGTGAGTTCGGCTGCTTGAAGCACTTGGAGCGTGACCAGCCGAAAGAGAATAATGCCGAACCCACACAGGAGCAGGAGCACCACCACGTAGCGACGACCGCGAGATGGGCCGGCAGTCACTCACGCTCCCTTCCGATTGAGTCATGTTTCGCCACACGGATGAGTTCCACGCGTGGGAGCACCAGGTTTGGAGCCTCTCCCGGCAGATGCACCATCAGCACTTGCCCCTGCTGCGGCGGAACAAGCCCCAACTTTTCTGTCGCCACCTTCGCGATCCGTTCTGGAGCCGTCAGCGCAGAGAACCTCACTTGCAATTGATCCCGCTCCCGTTCCAGCACTATTTTCTGGGTCTTTAATCGTTCGATCTGATAGCCCAATCGAACAACATCCACACGCTCCCACACGAATACAAAGACCAGCAACACCCCGGCCACAATCGTCACGATCTTCATGACTGACCCTCCCTGGATACCCGTTGAGCAGCCCGCAACTTGGCACTTCTGGATCGAGGATTTCGGTCCGATTCCTCCCTGCTGGGAACCTGCGGTTTCTTGGTAAGCACCGCCAATTCAGGATCGTCCTTACCGGAAAGAGCCCGAAACGTGTGTTTCACAATCCTATCTTCGAGCGAATGGAATGAAATGACACAGAGGCGGCCGCCGGGAGACAACACATCGACTGCATCACGCAACGCCTGTTCGAGACAGTCGAGCTCGTGATTCACTGCAATGCGAATGGCTTGAAACGTGCGGGTGGCACAGTGGAGACGACCATGCCGATAATTCGCAGGAACAGCCCCCTCGATCACTGAGACCAGCTCTTTCGTCGTCGCCAACGGACGGCGTTCACGCGCGCGGACAATGGCACTCGCAATTCGTCGAGAAAACCGTTCTTCGCCGAACTGAAAAATTGCGTCAGCCAACTGCGTTTCCGGCCATCGATTGACCAGGTCAGCAGCGGTCTCGCTCATCGATTGATCCATCCGCATGTCCAATGGACCGTCTCCTTGAAAGCTAAAGCCACGAGCAGGTTCTTCCAACTGCGGGGACGAGACCCCAAGATCAAATAGGACTCCATCGACCTGACCAATGCCACTGACAGCGAGGTGCTGTTTCAGATCCACAAAATGACCATGGAATAAGAGCACGCGGTCGCCAAACCGTGCCAGCCTTTCTCGGCTGGCTGAAATGGCCACCACGTCGCGATCAAACCCAATAAGTTTGCTGTCAGAGCTGCTTGCCTCAAGAATTTTTTCAGCATGCCCACTATATCCCACTGTACAATCAAGGTAAATTCGACTATCCTCCCGAACAAGCCAAAATAGCACATCTTTTGACATAACCGGAATATGTCGAGAGAACTCCATTTTATTACTACTAACCAAATTCACCCACTTCCTCCCACTCAAGGGCAAGTATACACCCACCCTAAGGCTTGTCAATAAAAAATCCATGTACTTATGAGGCTTGGAGGGTCTCTGTTTTTCTATAATTTGAGGGTCAGAAAGGAGGATGATTAGGGGAGAGCGTACTTCCACGTTATTCTCATTCAAACCCTACGGAGAGAGCGTATTCGGCATCTGGGCATCTGGTTGAGGATCATCACCGCCGACGATGGTCGAGTCGAAGATCCGTGCGCGCGAAGTTGGCGAGTTTCATTGACAGGGGTTCACGTCGGGCTGAAGATGGTTTTATGCGCTCACTCACGACAGCCAAGGCCCTCTGCGTGACCGTTGTCCTGGCGGGAGTCGCCCTCACGTTCAGCGGTATGACCGCTGCTACGGCGTCAGCGGCATCACTGCTCTATTGGTGCCCCGATCAACAAGCCGATCGGCAATATTCAGCGAAGCAAGGGCCTGGGTGCCTACCGCTTGTTGAGAAGACGGAAACCCAGGCAACAGAGCAAGAAGGGGAAACACCCACAAACAGCAAACCACCACGCGATTTCAAGATCGAGAATCTGCAGGGCGATGTATCGACATTCCTCAACAAGTATCGCCGGTTCCTCGATTGCTGCAAGACCGATCTCTCGGAACTTCAGCAGATCGAAGACATGGGAGACGAGGTCGGAGATTTACTCAAGTCCACCCAAGCCAATATGTCGAATCATTCGATGGCCTCGCGCGGCATCATGCTCCGCGAAATGATCCCGACTATCTCAAAGGCCCGTGCTGATCTGAAAAAACTACGCGCAACGCTCGAACGCATCAACACCTCGACCAACACCCACGATGCAGGAGGTTTTGAGGCCTCAGGTCGGGAAGCCCACGCGATTCTGGAAATGGAAGAATCGATCGAGAGAGACATCCTTGCACCAAAGCTGTCGACAGGGCCAAAGACAGGTGCCGGTATCGGCAATGCACCAGCCGCTGGGCCGAGTATTGGGAAAAGTTCGAAAACCGGCAACATGATCGGCGCGGAAGGCGTCACCGGCCAAGACATCGGGGCGTCATCGAAACACAGCCACGACATCGGCAGCTCAGGCCCAGCAGGGTTTGAGATCGGCGCAACAGGCCGTGCAGGCCCTTCAATCGGCGAGTCCAGCTTCAACAGTGAATCGTCTTCGGCAGTCGACTCATCCCTGCAACGTTCCACCGTAGGGTCGAGTCTGTCGGATTCGACGGTAGGATCGAGCTTCGGGGGCTCCAGTGTCGGCTCAAGTCTTGGAGAGTCTGGTGTTGGTTCGTCGTTCGGTTCGTCTGGTGTCGGTTCGACCATTCAAGACCGCGGCACCGCCCCGCAACGGTAATCTCCCTCACTGGCTTGAAAGCGCAGTCGGTACCAATTCCCAGGTCTCTCCCCGATTGTGACTCCTATACAAACCACTCCCGTTCGTACCTGCATAGAACAGGGCTGGGTCGGTCTGGCTCTGCACGAGTGATCGGATATTGAGCGTCGCAAGGCCCGTATTCAGCGTACTCCATGTCGCCCCACCATCTTCGCTCCGGTGGACGCCTTCCCGACCGCCCAGATAAATGACGCTTTTCCTCGTGCGATCCAGAATCATCGAAAACAACATCTGATCTTGGAGTGATTGTCCGATCCGCACCCAACCCTTCCCTCCATCCGTCGTCTTATAGAGTCCCGCCAGCGTAGAGGCGTATACCGTATCCGGCTCAAACGAATCGACCAGCACCGACGTCACGCTAAGCGCCCGCGACGACTTAATGATGTCGGGCGACACGAGGCCGTTGTTCACCTTCTCCCAATGGCCGGCCTCGTCGATCGTTTTATATACTCCGCCGCTTGTGCCCGCATAGAGGATCGCCGGTCTGGTTGGATCCATACCCAGCGTGACCACCATCAGCACTTCCTTCATCCCCTCCATTTTCTTCACCCAATGCTCGCCACCGTCTTTCGTCTCAGACACCCCCATCGTCGTGGCAAGATAGATGTGATTGCTGTCCGTCGGGTCGAAGATGAATTGATTGACCACCGACGAAATCGTGACATCGTCCAACCCTGAACGCATCGAAGCCCACCGCTGCCCGCCATCGTAACTCTTATAGACCGCATCGCCCTTTGTACCCACATAAACCGTCGCGGGATAGGCCGGGTCGACTGCCATTGAAATCACACGCGAATGGCTCATTCCTCTCGACAAATTCGTCCAGGTCTGGCCCCCATCGCGCGTCTTATAGATGTAGTCGTTCGTCACGACGTAGATAATGTCAGGATTCTTCGGATTGAGCTGAATAACGACGATGGGATCGCCACGATTGCAGCCAAGGACGGCAAGGCCAAGGAGGAGCAGTAATAGGAAGGCGAGTCGTTTCATGAACCCAGCTCGAGGCGATGTTCGGATGCGAAGGTAGCGGAGTCGTTCCAAACTGCGTCAGTCTATTATGCACTACTCAATACATGATCCCTCCAAGCTCGCTCGTGCTCTCTTCAGGGAGGGGGGCTGACTGATCTTCCACTGCGCGCGTCCAACGAGGGCCCTTTGAGTCCGCGCATTTCAGGAACACAACCATCAATGTTCCCTCCAAGCTCGCTTGTTTTCTCTTCAAAGAGTGGGCTGGTCGATTCTCGAATGCGCGCGTCGAACGAGCACATTCTGATCGTGCGCGTTCCGCGAGCAGGAGAACGACCAGGCTCCCCTTCTCCTCCCACGCGTTGCGCAAGCACAGAAGATCATCAGCCTCCATCCCCTCCCCTGTTTCAGCATCCGAGACTAGCGGTAGTTGGTGAACTGCAAATCAATCCCAAAATCTTTACTCTTGAGAAACGCCATGGCCGCTTGAAGATCATCCTTGCTCTTGCTCAGCACACGCACTTGCTCGCCTTGAATCTGTGCTTGCACTTTCAATTTGGACTCCTTGATGGCCTTCGTCACCTCTTTCGCCTTGTCCGTCGCGATCCCATTTTGAATCTTCGCCACCTGACGCACCGTTCCACTCAGCGCCGGCTCCACAGTCCCATAGGTGAACGCCTTCAACGAGACCCCGCGCTTCACGCACTTGGACTTGATAATGTCATTCACCGCATTGAGCTTATACTCATCGTCAGACACCAGAGACAGTTCCTTTTCCTTCTCCTTCAACGTAATCTCCGTCTTGGTGTCCTTGAAATCGAAGCGCTGTTTCACTTCTTTCGTTGCCTGATCGACAACATTTTTCATCTCTTGCATATCGACTTCCGACACCACATCGAACGAAAATTGCTCAGCCACGATCCCCTCCTATTCTCACTTCACCCATTTTATGTTCCACAGGAAAGTCTTTCTTCGACATTCCAAGGGATGGCTAGGTAGACGCTCCACACCTCTCCAAAGGGAGTGGCCGAGGCTGCGCATTACTGCGCGCATCAAGCGACCTCATCTCTCTACATGATCCTTCCAAGCTCGCTTGCGTCTCTCTCCTGGAATGGCACCCGTGTTGGTCCCACTGCGGCCGTCGAGCGAGCACATTCTGATCGTGCGCGCTCCGGGAGCAAGGGATCTGCACGGGTGTCATTCCATCCCTTTCATCGTGCGCGTTCTGCGAGCAAGAAGGGCACCTGGCCACGCCCAACCCCCTAGCAGCAACCCCCGCCGGGCAACTGCAACCGCCGCTCCTCATCATGACGAATCGTCGTCTGCATTCTTCCCGGCAAGCCTCCACCAGCCATCACCACCACTTCGCTACTGGTGAACGGGCGCTTCAAGACCACATAGCCGTACCACTGCCTCATACTATCGCCCAAGACGATCACCGCGAGCAAGGCCACCACTGCCACCAGCCCCGCATCCAAGTACAAGGCAAAGGCCTGCCCGCTATCAGTCAGGGATGACGCCTTACTCACAAACATGCCGAACATCTCGTAGGACCCCATCAAGGTGACGGTCCCGACAAACAACATCGGCAACGCGGTGATCCACAAATATTGCGCCTTCCGCATCTTGATGAGCACAGTCGTGCCGATGCAGAGGGCCAAGGTGCCGAGCAACTGATTCGCTGCGCCAAACATCGGCCACAGTGTCGAAATGCTGCCGGTACCAATGAGATAGCCCCAGGCCCCCACGATCAGCCCGCTACTGATCACCACCCCTGGCCACCAATTCATTCGCCGCAACGGAGGATAGAAGCGGCCGCCCATCTCCTGAATAAGATAGCGCCCCACGCGCGTGCCAGTATCGATCGTCGTCAAAATAAACAACGCCTCGAATACCAGCGCAAACTGATACCAATAGGCCATCAGTCCGTTCATGCCAGGGAGCGCGGAGAAAATGGACGCCATGCCAACCGCGAGCGACACGGCCCCTCCAGGCCGGCCCGCCACATCCGCCTCGACAAGTTGTGAGAGCTCTTGAATCCTGGAAACAGGAAAGCCCATCGCAGCCAAGGCATCGGGCGCGAGCATGGTGTTGATCGCCAGGTAATCACCGGGAATCAAGACCGATGCCGCAATGAGCGCCATCACCCCGACAAAGCTTTCCAGCAACATCGCCCCATAGCCGACCGTGGCCTGGGACTCCTGCTCGATCATCTTCGGCGTGGTCCCCGAAGAGACCAGCGAGTGAAAGCCCGATACAGCTCCGCAGGCAATGGTGATAAAGAGGAAGGGAAAGAGCGTGCCAGGAATAATCGGTCCCCCTCCGCTTGCAAATATGGTGACGCGCGGCATCTCGATCGTCGGTGCCATGAGAATCACCCCCACCCCCAGCAACGCCACTACGCCTAGCTTCATGAAGGTGGAGAGATACCCACGCGGCACCAGAAGCATCCAACCAGGCAAGACAGAAGCCAGAAACCCGTAGCCGGCCAGGCCCCACACCAACGTCGTGCGCTCAAACTCGAACCAGCCTGCGACGGAAGACTGAGCGACCACCCGCCCGAAGATCACAGCCGCAACCAACAGCACCACCCCGAGCAGAGAGACTTCCGCCACCCGACCAGGCCGAAACCGTTGAAGATAGAAACCCATGATGAGGCCGATGGGAATCGTCATCGCAATCGTGAATGTGCCCCAGGCATTGAGGTAGAGCGCATTCACGACGGCAAATCCCAAACCTGCCAGCGCCACAATCACGATGAACAGTACTGCCACCGCCGTCGCCGTGCCGGTCACAATACCCAGTTCATCCCGCGCGATCTCAGGAAGCGAGCGGCCATTCCGCCGCATCGACGCCACCAGAATGATGAAATCCTGCACGGCTCCACCCAGCACCGCACCGATCACCAGCCAGAGAAAGCCGGGCAAGAAACCGAACTGCACCGCCAGAACTGGCCCCAGCAATGGACCTGCCCCGGCAATGGCCGCGAAGTGGTGACCGAACAACACGTATTTATTGGTGGGGTGAAAATTGACGTCGTCGTTCAACCGCACCGCCGGCGTCACCCGCTGATCGTTCAGCTCCACAACTCGCTGCGAAATCCAGCGGCCATAGAAGCGAAAGGCCAGCACGTAGATGCACGCCGCCGCCACGACTAACCAAAGGCCATTCACCTTTTCCTGTGGATTGACGAAACCCGTCACGAAGGCAAGCGCAACAGCACCGAGAATGGCGAG